>NZ_JBEXVF010000081.1:0-39193 GCF_040629235.1 Amycolatopsis sp. NPDC005961
AGGCCCTTGGCCGCGTGGTACCGCTGGTCGGCGTTGTCCGCGGCGTCGGCCAGTGCCTTTTCGACCGGGCTCGACCCCTTGGTCGGCGTGGTGAGTGAACTCATGACTTACGCTCCCAAAAGGCCGGACCGATGGCCTCGATGAAGTCGCCTCGCGCGATCAAGTATCCCTCTTCGTCCACCGTGATCGGTAGCTGGGCCAGCGGACGGGTCGCCGGGCCGAAAATCGGCTTCGCGTAGTGGAGGGCGTCGAACTGCGACTGGTGGCACGGGCACAGGATCCGGTTGGTCCGCTGCTCGTACAGGGAGGTCGGGCAGCCGACGTGGCTGCAGATCTTCGTGTACGCGTAGAGGTCGCCGAAGTTGAAGTCCTCCTGGCCGGCCCGCTTGACCACCTTGGCGGCGTCGGTCGGGCGCAGGCGGATCAGCATGACCGGGTTGTCGATCCGGGTCAGCGCGGCCGCCAGTGCCTCGGCGTCGTTCCGCTCGGACTCGCGGAACGGGAACACGGTCTCCATCGCGCCGGCGTCGAGGTCCTCGGCCTTGAGCAGGGGGACCTCGGTCTCCTTGCCGTGCTCGACCTCGATGGGCTTGCCGGTGTCGCGGCGCAGGTAGACCTTCTCGCCGGGGTAGTTCGGCAGCCAGCCGGTGTGCCAGAGCGACGCCCGGTTGTCGGTGTCCTTCCACGGGTCCTTGATGAAGGACGCGAGCGGCAGCGCCGCGGCCGCGAGGCCCAGCGCGCCGGCCCCGGCGATCGCCGTGCGCTTGACCAGCGACCGGCGCGCGATGGTGCTGCGGCTCCCGGCGTCGGCCAGGTGGGCGATGATCGTGGCGCGGTCGACCTCGGCCGACCCCTTGCCGTCGCCGTCGTGGCGCTCCTGCACCGCGACCTCGGCGGGCACGAACTTCTTCGTGTACAGGATCACGCCGATGCCGAGGCCGAGGATGGCCAGGCCGAGCGTGAGACCGAGCATCGGGGTGTAGAGGCTGTACCAGAAGTGCGCGGTCTCGTTGTCCGGCGCCTCGTACTGCCACGGCCACCAGATGAGCGAGACGACGAACGCGATCCCGGCCAGCGCGGACAGGGCGAACCAGAACGCCACCAGGCGCTCGGCCCGCTTCTCCGCGCGGGTGCCCTCCACGGGCCACGGGGTCGGGTACTCGACGATCTCGACACCGTCGAGCGCGCCGCCCAGCTTGACCAGCTGGTCGCGGTCCATCTCCGCCAGCTCCGCCTCCGTCGGCGGCTTAGGCCCCTCGGCACTCATGCCTTCGATCCAATCCACAACGTCGCGCCGATCAGCGCGGCGATCCCGACGATGAAGGCGATCACGCCCTCGGAAGCGGGGCCGACCCCGCCGAGGCCGTTACCACCCGGGTTGTTGTTGCCGTCGGACACCGACTTCACGTAGGCGACGATGTCCTTCTTCTCCTCCGGCGACAGCTGCCGGTCGGAGAACTTCGGCATGTTCTGCGGCCCGGTGAGCATGGCCGTGTAGATCTGCTCTTCGCTGGCCGGGTCCAGGTTCGGCGCGTACTTGCCGGCGGACAGCGCGCCGCCGCGGCCGGTGAAGTTGTGGCACGACGCGCAGTTGAGGCGGAACAGCTCGCCACCGCGGGCCGGGTCGGAGCCGCGCAGGGCCTCGCCCTTCTCCGCCGGGCGCTGGGCGCCGCCGCCGTGCGCCTGGATGTAGGCGCCGACCGCGTCGATCTCGGCCTCGGTCAGCTTCGGCGGCTTCCGCTCGATCTGCGCCTCCTGGCGCGCGGCGGGCATGCGGCCGGAAGAAGTCTGGAAGTACACCGCGGCGTCGCCGATGCCGATCAGGCTCGGCCCGCGGTCCTGCACGCCCTCGAGGTTCGCGCCGTGGCACGCGATGCAGGTGTTGTTGTAGACCTGCTCGCCGAGGCGCAGCTGCGCCGGGGTGCCCTGGGCCTGCGCGGTCTGCGGCTCCGGGGCGAACACGGCGTACAGGGCGCCGGCGCCCACCAGCGCGATACCGAGCGCGAGCAGGCCGGCGAACCGCCTCCGCAGCTTCGACCGCGCGCGGTAGCGGCGCTCCGACGTTTTCGTGCTGGTGGTCATCTTGCGGCAACCCTTGCTGTCAGTTCAGGCCGATGGTGAAGGTGGTGGCGGCTGAGGCGGATCTACGGAAGGAGGTAGATCACACCGAAGAGGCCGACCCACACGATGTCGACGAAGTGCCAGTAGTAGGACACGACGATCGCCGACGTGGCCTGGGCGGGCGTGAACTTGCTCAGTTTCGTGCGGATGAGCAGGTACACGAAGGCGATGAGCCCGCCGATGACGTGCAGGCCGTGGAACCCGGTCGCGAGGTAGAAGACCGTGCCGAACGGGCCGGACGGGATCGTCATCCCCTCTTCGACCAGGTTGTGGTACTCGTTGGCCTGGCCGCCGACGAAGATCGCGCCCATGATCAACGTGATGATGTACCAGCGGCGCAGGCCGTAGACGTCACCGCGCTCGGCGGCGAACACGCCGAACTGGCAGGTCAGCGAGGACAGCACGAGGATCACCGTGAACGGGATCGCGTACGCCACGTTGAGGTGGAACTCCTCGCCGTGCAACGGCGGCGGCCACTGGCCGGAAGAGTTCTGCGCCTTGACGGTGAAGAACATCGCGAACAGTCCGGCGAAGAACATCAGCTCGCTGGACAGCCACACGATGGTGCCGACACTGACCATGTTCGGCCGGTTCAGCGAGTGGACCCGCTGACTGATGGTGGGAGCTGCCGTTGTCACGCGTCGCATTATGTCCTCTCGCACCACCGCTCCGCCGGGTGGGTCCACGGCGAGCCGCCTGCGTAACCGATCACAGTGAACGCCCGGGAAGGTGAGAGCTACTCATGGGTTTGGTGAACCGCCTGCTCAACCTGGTCAAGAAGCGCGAAACCCCCGGTCTGACGCCTGATGCGCCCGGTCTGGAGATCGTCGCCGAGGCCTTCGACCCGGCGGTCGCGGACTCCGCCGTGCTCGCCGGTTCACCCGCCTGGGTCAGCACGGCACCGGCCGTTCTGCGGCACCACCTGCTCCTGCCGCCGGACCGGGTCGCCGAAGCGGCGTCGATCCTCGCGCAGGACGGCTATGACCTGCGAGAAGAGTCACCTTCGGGTGAGCTGACGCGGGTGCTCGCGGTCCGCGTCCAGGTGCTCGACGCGCTGCACTGCGCCCAGGAACGGTCCCGGATGGCGGGCCTGGCCCAGCGGCTGGGCGGCGACGCTCTGGGCTGGGACGCGCAACAGCCGGAGGCGCCCGCGTGATGTCGGTCTCGGCCGATACGATCGTGGCGGACGTGTGGTTAGCGAGACGGAGGCGTGCCTGATGGGCGAGTCGATGCGGGTCCTGGTGTTCAGCCACAAGGCGGAGGTGCGCGAAGCGATCGTGAACGCGGTCGGGCGCCGTCCGGCGGCGGACCTGGCGCGCGTGGACTACGTCGAGGCCGCCGGGATCGCGGACGTGCTGTCCGAGGTGGACGCGGGGAACGTCGACCTAGCGATCCTCGACGGTGAGGCGCAGCCGACCGGCGGCATCGGCCTGTGCCGGCAGCTCAAGAGCGAGATCGCCGACTGTCCCCCGATCGTGGTCGCGGTGCGGCGCCGGGACGACCGGTGGCTGGCGACGTGGTCGCAGGCGGACGCCGTGCTGGTGCACCCGCTGGACCCGCTGACCGCCGCGGAGACCGTCGCCGACGTGCTGCGCGCGCGACGGGTCCCCGTCGTGAACGGCTGAGCCCGGTGACCACCCCGGTCCCCCGCACCTGGCCGCCGCTGCTCAAGCAGCTCGTCGCACGCGTCGACCTGTCCGAGGAGGACACGGCGTGGGCGATGGACCAGATCATGAGCGGCGCGGCGAGCCCGGCCCGGATCGCCGGGTTCGCGGTGGCGCTGCGCGCCAAGGGCGAGACGCCTTCGGAGATCGCGGGCATGGCGGCGACGATGCTGGCGCACGCCAAGCGCGTCGAGCTGGACCGCCCGGCCGTCGACATCGTCGGCACCGGAGGCGACGGCTCGAACTCGGTGAACATCTCGACGATGGCGACGATCGTCACGGCGGCGGCCGGCGCCCCGGTGGCCAAGCACGGCAACCGCAGCGCGTCGTCGAAGTCCGGCGCGGCGGACGTGCTGGAGGCGCTCGGCGTCACGATTTCGCTGCCCCCGGAGGACGTCCAGCGGAGCCTCACCGAGGTCGGCGTGGGGTTCTTCCTGGCGTCGGCGTTCCACCCCGCCCTGCGGCACGCGGGCCCGGTCCGCGGCGAGCTCGGCATCCCGACGACGTTCAACCTGCTGGGGCCGCTGACCAACCCGGCCCAGCCGGGCAGCGCGCTGATCGGCTGCGCGTACGAAGACAAGACGCACGTGCTGGCGGAGGTGTTCGCCCGCCGGGGGACCCGCGCCCTGATCGTCCGCGGCGACGACGGCCTGGACGAGATCACCACGACGACGACCTCGTCGGTGTGGGTGGTGTCGGACGGCACGGTGGCTTCGCGCTCGCTGGACCCGGCGGAGCTGGGTGTCCCGCGCGCCACGGCGGAGGATCTGCGCGGTGGCGACGCGGCGTCGAACGCCCAGGTGGTCCGCGAGCTGGTGGGCGGCAAGCCCGGGCCGGTGCGGGACGCGGTCCTGATCAACGCGGCCGCGGCTCTGGCGGTGTTCACCGGGTTCTCGGAGTCCCTCGAGGACGATCTGCGTGCCGGGCTGGCGAAGGCGGCCGAGGCCATCGACTCCGGGGCCGCGGCCGCGCTCTTGGACCGCTGGATCGCCTTCGGCTGAGGCTCGTCAGCCGCGGAAGGCCGTCCGGTACGACGTCGGGCTCGTCCCCCGCAGCCGGCTGAACTGGTGCCGGAGCGCCGCCGCTGAGGCGTACCCGCACGCCGTCGCGATGTCCTCCACCGACAGGCGGCCCTCCTCCAGCAACGCCTGGGCCCGGTCCAGCCGCCGCTCGGTCAGCCACCGGTGTGGTGTCGTCCCCGTGGCGGCCGAGAACCGGCGCAGGAACGTCCGCTCCCCCAGCCCGCTCCGCCGGGCCAGCTCGGCCACCGTGAACGGCTGGTCCAGCCGCCGCTCGACCCACTCCAGCGCCTCCGCCACCACCGAGTCGTCCGGGGCGGACGGCACCGGCGCCTGGACGAACTGGGCCTGCCCGCCGGCCCGGAACGGCGCCGCCACCATCCGGCGGGCCAGCGTCGTCGCCGCCGTCACGCCGCGCAGCCGCCGGACCAGGTGCAGGCACAGGTCCACCGCCGCCACCGTGCCCGCGCTCGTCAGGACCCCGCCGTCGTCCGCGTACAGCGCCTGCGTGTCCACGGACGCCGCCGGGAACCGGGCGCGGAACTCCGCCTCGTACACCCAGTGGACCGTGCAGCGCCGTCCGTCGAGCAGGCCCGCGTAGCCCAGCGTGAACACGCCCGCGCAGAACCCCGCCACCCACGCGCCCCGCGCCGCCGCGTCGCGCAGGACGTCCAGCACCGGCGACGGCGGTGGCGCCGTCCGGGGTGCGCACGTCGGCACGATCAGCAGGTCCGCCGACGCCGCGAAGTCCAGGTCGTGCAGCCCGGTCAGCCCGAAGCCCGACCAGCTGGCCACCGGCTCGCCCGCGGGCGAGCAGACCCCGAAGTCCCAGCCTTCGATGCCGTCGGCGCTGCGGTCGGTGCCGAAGACCTCGCACGCGACACCCAGCTCGAACGGCGAAACGTGGTCCGCGAGCACGACCGCGACCCGGTTGACGTCCATGCCGGCCAGCATGTCACAAGTTTTGCGGCCGTTGTCATCTCTGACACTGGTCGCGCCCGGGCAAGCGGACGAACCTGAACGCCATGACGAACTCCGAAACCCGCCCGCTGCTCCAGTGGTCCGCGGCGATGGCGATGTCCGGCACGATCGGCGCCGTCGTCCTCGAGAGCGGCGCGGCCGCCCCGGCCGTGGCCTTCGCCCGCTGCTTCGTCGGTGGGACGCTGCTGGTGCTCTGGTGCCTAGCCCGCGGCTGGCTGCCCGCCTGGCGGCCCTCGAAGCGCGACCTCGGGCTGGCCGTCCTCGGCGGGCTGTTCCTGGTCGGCAACTGGGTGCTGCTGTTCGCGTCCTACGCGCTGTCGTCGATCTCGGTCAGCACGGTCGTCTACCACACCCAGCCGCTCATCCTGGTCGGCCTGGCGGCGGCGTTCCTCGGCGAGAAGGTCGCCAAAAGCCACCTGGTCCGGGCCGCGATCGCGTTCGGCGGCGTGACGCTCATCTCACTGTCCGCGCACGGCGAGGACGGCAAGACCGTCCAGCTCGCCGGGATCGGGCTGGCGCTCGGCGCGGCCGTGCTCTACGCCGGTGCGTCCTTCGTCGCGAAGCAGCTGAAGCACATCCGCCCGCACCTGCTCGCGGCTGTGCAGACGACGGTCGGCGCGGTCCTGCTGGCACCCGTCCTGCTGGTCACGCCGTTGCCGACCGCGCCGCGCGAGCTGCTCTGGCTGGTGCTGCTGGGCACCGTCCACACCGCGCTGATGTACGTGCTGATGTACGCGAGCATCGGCAAGCTGCCGACCACGACGGTGGCGCTGCTGTCCTACCTGTACCCGGTGGTCGCGGTGCTGGTGGACGTCGCCTTCTACGGCCACCGCCCGACCTGGCCGGAGGCACTGGGGATGCTCGCAGTACTGGCCGCCCCGCTGAGTCCTCAGCGGGGCGGCCAGTCGGCGAAGAAAGCTCAGGTCAGTCGTGCGACGGACCCGTGTGGTACTCGAACACCAGCCCGCCGATCGTGATCAGCAGCGCGACGAGCGCGATCACGAGCAGCCAGATGTGGAAGAACGCCAGCGCCAGCGCGGCGAGCGCCGCGGTGGCCGCCATCGAGACCGGCCAGTAGCTGCCCGGGCTGAAGAAGCCCAGCTCGCCGGCGCCGTCGCTGATCTCGGCGTCCTCGCGGTCTTCCGGCCGCGGTTCGATGCGCCGGGAGACGAACTGCATGTAGCTGCCCGCGAGGAACGCGAGGCCACCGGTCAGGATCAGCGAGACGATGCCCACCGGCTCGGGCTTGCCGCCGAAGCGGGGGTCCAGCACGGCCCACGTCCAGTACACACCGGCCATGATCACGGCGAAGACTGCCACGATGAAGAAGATGCGCGCTTCGACCTTCATGGGTCTTTCCTACTCCTGGCTCAGTTGGACGCGGTCCGCGCCGTGCGGTCGGTGTTGAACGGCTGGGTGGTGACCGCGTGCGGGGTGCACAGCTCGCCGCAGTTCATCTTCTTAAGGGCTTCGGACGCGGTGAACGTCTGGCCGGTGGCCGGGTTCACCTGCTTGCGCAGCGCGATGTACGCGTCGTACTTGTCCGGCGACAGCGCGCGGACCTCGAAGTTCATCACCGAGTGGTACGTGCCGCACAGCTCCGCGCACCGGCCGACGAAGGAGCCTTCGCGGTCGATCGTGTTCTGGAAGGAGCTGTCCTGGTTGTTCTTGTCCGGGTTCGGGAAGACGTCCCGCTTGAAGTGGAACTCGGGCACCCAGAAGGAGTGGATGACGTCGGTGGAGAGCAGGTCGTACTGGATGACCTTGCCGACCGGGAGCACCAGCAGCGGGATCTCACCGGACGAGCCGACCGTGCTGACCTGGCCGCTGCCGTCGGGCTTCGCCGCGTTGGCGTCCTCGTACTTGAACTCCCAGTTCCACTGGAAGGCCACGACCTGGACCTTGACGTCCGGGTTCGGGATCTTGTCCAGGACCTTCGACTCCGTCGTCGCGGTGAAGAAGAACAGGACGCAGACCATGATCGTCGGGACGACGACCGTGAACAGCTCGAGCGGGATGTTGTACTGGAACTGCCGGGGCAGCTCCTCCGGCTCGCCGTCGACCGTCTTCTTCTTGCGGTGGAACGTCGCGGTCCAGAAGATCAGGGCCCACACGATGGCGCCGACGACCAGCGCGGCCACCACGGTCCAGGTCCACAGCGTGCGCATCTCGTCGGCCTGGCGCGTGACGCCCACCGGCCAGCCGAACCGCAGGATCTCGTCGCCGGAGCAGCCCGTCGCGGTCAGCGCGACCAGCACGGCCAGCGCGGCTACGCGCACGGTCCGCTTCCCCAGGGTGCGCTTGGGTTGTCCCACTGCGCCTCGCCCTTTCACCCAGAGCCTCCTACGACAGATCTTTGTGACAGGCCGGAGCCTAGCCGAGTTCACGCTCCGCGCTGACCAAGGGGTAACCCTCGACGCGCGTGGTACTCGCCACGGCCCGCCCGGCATACTGGGCGCTCCCCAGCCCCACGAAGACCCTGAAGGTGTGTGAGTACCCGTGTGCGGCCTGCTTGGACTGATCTGCGCGACCGAGACCGGCGCCGCGAACGCGCGTGACGCCGTCGGCGCGGCCATGCGCTGCCAGCGTCACCGCGGCCCCGACGAGCAGGACACGTGGGCCGACGCCGAGGTCGTCTACGGCTTCAACCGGCTCGCGTTCATCGACGTCGAGCACGCCCACCAGCCGCTGGTCTGGGGGCCGCCGGAGGCGCCGGGCCGCTACACGATGAACTTCAACGGCGAGATCTACAACTACCTGGAGCTGCGCGCCGAGCTGGCCGAGCAGCACGGCGCGAAGTTCGAGACCGAGGGCGACGGCGAGGCCATCGTCGCCGGCTTCCACTACCTCGGCGCCGACTGGGTGAAGCGCCTGCGCGGCATGTTCGCCTTCATGATCTGGGACTCCCAGGAGAAGCGCGTCTTCGGTGCGCGCGACCCGTTCGGGATCAAGCCGCTCTTCTACTCGGCCGGCCCGGGCGGGGTGGCGTTCTCCAGCGAGAAGAAGAGCCTGCTGGAGCTGTCGGACACCCTCGGCGTCGCGCAGGAGCTGGACCGGAAGGCGCTGCAGCACTACCTCGTCCTGCAGTACGTGCCCGAGCCCGAGTCGCTGCACACCGCGATCCGCCGCGTCGAGTCCGGGACGTCGTTCGAGGTGGTCCCGGGCGGTGAGGTGAAGTTCACCCGCTACTTCCACCCGCAGTTCGCGACGAAGCCGGTCAACGGGCCGGCCGAGGCCGAGGAGCTGTACCAGCGCATCGCCGATGTGATGCGCGACTCGGTCGGCAAGCACATGATCTCCGACCCGGACGTCACCGTCGGCGCGTTCCTGTCGGGCGGCATCGACTCCACGGCCACCGCGACGCTGGCCAAGGAGCACAACCCGAACCTGATCGCCTTCACCACCGGGTTCGAGCGCGAGGGCTACTCCGAGGTCGACGTCGCCGCCGAGTCGGCCGCCGCGATCGGCGTGAAGCACGTGGTCCGGACGGTGACGGCGGACGAGATGATGGAGGTCCTGCCGCTCATCGTCTGGTACCTCGACGACCCGGTGGCCGACCCCGCGCTGGTCCCGCTGTGGTTCATCGCCCGCGAGGCCCGCAAGCACGTCAAGGCCGTGCTGTCCGGCGAAGGCGCGGACGAGCTGTTCGGCGGCTACACGATCTACAACGAGCCGATCTCGCTGGCGCCGTTCGAGAAGATCCCGGGCGGCATGCGGAAGCTGATCGGCAAGGTGTCGACGAAGATCCCCGAGGGCACCCGCGGCAAGGACCTGCTGCGCCGCGGCGCGCTGCCGCTGGAGGACCGCTACTACGGCAACGCCCGCAACTTCCGGGACGACCAGCTGCGCAACGTGCTGAAGACCTACCAGGAAGGCGTCGGCTTCAAGGACGTCACGGCGCCCTGGTACGACGTGTCGCGCGGCTGGGACCCGGTGGCGCGGATGCAGCACGTCGACCTCTACACCTGGCTGCGCGGCGACATCCTGGTCAAGGCCGACAAGGTGACGATGGCGAACTCGCTGGAGCTGCGGGTGCCGTTCCTCGACGCCGAGGTGTTCAAGGTCGCCGCCTCGATCCCGCTGGCCCAGAAGCTGGCGCACGGCACGACGAAGTACGCGCTGCGCCAGGCCCTGGCCAAGATCATCCCGGCGCACGTGCTGAACCGCCGCAAGCTCGGGTTCCCGGTGCCGATCCGGCTGTGGCTGCGCAACGAGATGTACGACTGGGCGAAGGGGATCATCAACGATTCGCGCACCGAGGAGCTGCTGGACAAGAAGGCGATCCTGGCCCTGCTGGAGGAGCACAAGGCGGGGCAGCTCGACCGCAGCCGCCAGCTGTGGGCGCTGATCGTGTTCATGCTGTGGCACGGCATCTTCGTCGAGCACCGCATCAAGCCCGAGATCCCGGAGCCGGTGTACCCGGTCAAGCTCTGAGGTTTTCACGGAGAAGGCCCCGCACCGGACCGGTGCGGGGCCTTCGTCGTTCCGGGCCTCAGGCCGCGGGCAGGACCACCGAGATCTCCTCCGCCGCGTCCGGGCCGAACGCGTCGCCGATGCGGGCCAGCGCGTCCGTGCGGTCGAACGTCCACTCCTGGGTGCCGACCGTCTCCAGGACCAGCACCGCGATCAGCGAGCCGAGCTGGGCCGCGCGCTCGACGTTCAGGCCGCCGTCGAGACCGGCCAGGAAGCCCGCGCGGAAGCCGTCGCCGACGCCCGTCGGGTCGGCTTTCGCGCGCTCGGGGACCGCGCCGATCTGCAGGGCGACGAAGTCCTTGCCGACGATCTCGACGCCCTTCTCCCCCAGCGTCGTGATCCGCAGGCCGACCTGGTCGAGCACGTCGGCCTCGGTCCAGCCGGTCTTCTGGAGCAGCAGCTCCCACTCGTAGTCGTTGCTGAACAGGTACTTCGCGCCGGCCACGAACGCGCGAGCCTGCTCGCCGGTCATGCGGGCCAGCTGCTGCGACGGGTCCACGGCGAACTCGTACCCGCGCTGACGGCACTCTTCGGCGTGGCGGACCATGCCCTCCGGGTCGTCCGGGCTGATCAGCACCAGGCTGAGCGCGCCGGCGCGCTCGGCGATGGGCTGGAGCTCGATGTTGCGGGACTCGGCCATCGCGCCGGCGTAGAACGTCGCGATCTGGCAGAGGTCCTCGTCGGTCGTGCAGACGAACCGCGCGGTGTGCGCGACCTCCGAGACGTGCACACCGGACGTGTCGACGCCGTGCCGCTCCAGCCAGGAGCGGTAGTCGGCGAAGTCCGCGCCCACCGCGCCCACGAGCACCGGCTGCACGCCGAGCACCCCGAGACCGAAGGCGATGTTCGCGCCGATGCCGCCGCGCCGGACCACGAGGTCGTCGGCGAGGAAGCTCAGCGAGACCCGGTGCAGCTGCTCGGCGACCAGCTGCTCCGCGAACCTGCCCGGGAAATGCATGAGGTGGTCGGTCGCGATACTGCCGGACACCGCGATCCTGGCTTTGGCTGCCACCGGCTGCTCCTTATGTGGTCGACCTCACGGCAAAAGGCACGAAGTTACCCCCGGGTCATGACCCAACCGGGTAGTCCGCGCACGCCCAACCGACACTACCGGCTGGTACTCCTTCTCCAGTCGAGAGCGGATCAATAGCGTTACGAATCGTGAACGCCCTCACCGAACCCGAGACCCTGTCCGAGCTGATCGCCGACTGCGCGCTCATCCCGGCGACGCTCCAGGCGGAGGACCTCCCGTTGCCCCGAGTCACGGCCAAGCCGTGGCAGGTCGACGAGGCGTGCCACGCCCAGGTCGCGGAGCTCGACGCCTACGTGTAGGCCCGCAGCGACGAAGAAGGCCCCGCCCTCCGCACGGAGGTCGGGGCCTTTTTCGTGGCCGTCTTGCGCGACGCTGTGACTCAGTGGAACGAGTCGCCGCAGGCGCAGGAGCCGGTGGCGTTCGGGTTGTCGATCGTGAAGCCCTGCTTCTCGATCGTGTCCACGAAGTCGATGACGGCTTCCGACACGTACGGCGCGCTCATCCGGTCGACGGCGACCTTGAGGCCGTCGAAGTCGCGGAACAGGTCGCCGTCGAGCGAACGCTCGTCGAAGAACAGCTGGTAGCGCAGGCCCGCGCAGCCACCGGGCTGGACGGCGATGCGCAGGTGCATGTCGTCGCGGCCCTCCTGCTCGAGCAGGGCCCTCGCCTTGGAAGCCGCGGCGTCGGTCAGCGTGACGCCATGGGTTTCTTCGGTGGTCTCGGCCTGCGTCGCGCCGGCGTGCTCAGCGGTCGTCATGGCACTCCCTCTAAGTTCGAACTCACTGCGGATAGTCCTCGTGCTGACGTCTTCAACACCCGGAGCGTCCGTTCTGTTCCCCCACCATGGTCGCACATCGATCGACCTGGTGAACGGCGGCGTGACGCCTGCAATACCCTGGTGAGGTGAGGTTCCTGCGCCGAAGCACCACAGACACCGCCGCCGAAGAGCCGGAGGCCGCGGAAGCCGTCGACGTCAACGGCAAGTCGTACACGCCCGGTAAGGGCAAGGCTACGCCGAAGCGCCGAGACGCGGAGGCGAAGCGGCGTGGCCCGGTGGCGCCGCCGCCCACCTCCATGCGCGAGGCGATGAAGCGCAACAAGGAACTGCGCAAGTCGAACCCCCAGACCAAGGAAGACCGCCGCGCGGCGGCCAAGCTCCGCCGCGACCGCATGATGGCGGGCGACGACAAGTACCTGCTCCCGCGCGACCGCGGGCCGGTGAAGGCGTACGTCCGCGACCTGGTCGACACGCGGCGCAACCTGCTGGGCCTGTTCATGCCGCTGGCGATCCTGGTGTTCCTGGCGCTGCTGGTGCCGCTGCCCCAGGTCCAGTCGTACATCACGCTGCTGTGCACGGCGATGCTGCTGGTGATGGCGATCGAGGGCTTCGTGAACGGGCGCAAGATCGCCAAGCTGGCGCGGGAGAAGTTCCCGAAGGAGCCGATCGCGGGCCGCTCGATCGGTTGGTACGCGTTCGTCCGGGCGTCGCAGATCCGGCGGCTGCGGGTCCCGAAGCCGCGGCTGAAGCCCGGGGACCCGATCCCGAACTGAGCTGGTTTCGAACTGAGCTGTTTTCGAGAAGGCGGGTGGAGCGAGCCTCCACCCGCCTTCTTGCTGTCCGGGGCCGTCCTCGGGGCGTATCCTCGACCGGTGCAGAGTGGGACATTCCCCACGCGATATCGCCGCTTCGACGAGCGGTAACGCGCGGAGTGTGTCCCACTCTCCTCCCGGCGGCCTGCCCGGTCCTGCAGGTTTGGTGAACAACGCGTCGGCCGGAATCCGGCCTGGCGCGAGGTGTTCCGCCTGACCGGGCAAGGGACGTTGCCGGTCACCCGGGGCCGGAACACCGGAGCACGACCGGCCGGCGCGAGCCGGTCATGGTGGTACCCGGAAACCGACCCTGACCGGCCGGTGGGGACGCCTCGGGACTCGTCGGCGGTGAGGGCTGCGCGTGTCGTTCGAAGTCGTCCTGTCCCGGGTCGCCGGCATGTCCGCGGCCGGCCTCTGGGCCATCGCCGCCATCCTCGTCATCGTCTTCCTCGGCGCCTGGCTTATCTACCGCCTCCACCTCGCGAAACGCAAGGACGGTGAGCGCTTCCGCCTCAAGCTGCCGTTCTTCGAGATCGAGACCGGCCGCCGGCCGAGAAGAAGGAGGAGCGAGGCTGGAGTCACTCCAGGGTCGTTAGCAAAGCAAACGATTACCGCCTAGGCTGAGCCCATGGAGTTTCGTCGTCTCGGCCGCAGCGGCCTCAACGTCAGTGAGATCTCGTACGGGAACTGGCTCACCCACGGTTCCCAGGTCGAGGAGGACCAGGCGCACGCCTGCATCAAAGCCGCCCTCGACGCCGGCATCACGACCTTCGACACCGCCGACGTCTACGCCAACACCGCCGCCGAATCGGTGCTGGGCCGCGGTCTGAAGGGGCAGCGGCGGGAAAGCCTGGAGATCTTCACCAAGGTCTTCTGGCCCACCGGCCCCAAGGGCCCCAACGACAAGGGCCTGTCCCGCAAGCACATCATGGAGTCGGCCCACGCGTCCCTCGACCGGCTCGGCACCGACTACCTCGACCTCTACCAGGCGCACCGGTTCGACCGGACCGTCCCGCTCGAAGAGACGATGCTCGCCTTCGCCGACCTCGTCCGCCAGGGCAAGGTGCTCTACGTCGGCGTCTCCGAGTGGACCGGCGAGCAGATCAGCCGCGGTGCCGCCCTCGCGCGGGAGCTGAAGGTCCCGCTCGTCTCCAACCAGCCGCAGTACAACATGCTCTGGCGCGTCATCGAGGACCAGGTCATCCCCGCTTCCGAGCGTGAGGGCCTGAGCCAGATCGTCTGGTCGCCGATCGCGCAGGGCGTCCTCACCGGCAAGTACAAGCCCGGCGCCGACTACCCCGCCGGCTCGCGCGCCACCGATGAGAAGGGCGGTGCCAACATGGTCGCCCGCTTCCTCGACGAGAACGTCCTCAAGCGCGTCGCCGAGCTGGAGCCGCTCGCCAAGCAGGCCGACCTGAGCCTCGCTCAGCTGGCCGTCGCGTGGGTGCTGCAGAACCCGAACGTCGCCTCGGCGATCATCGGGGCTTCGCGCCCGGAGCAGGTGCACGAGAACGTCAAGGCCGCCGGCAAGAAGCTCGACGCCGACCTGCTGACCGCCATCGACGACGTCCTCGGTGACGTCGTCGAGCGCGACGCGAGCCTGACCAAGAGCCCCTAATCCTGGTTGATCCGGCCCTGGAACGGCACGCCGAGGTCGAGCGCGTCTTCCGGGGCCATCCGGGGCTCCAGCCCGAACCCGCGCAGGAGGCGGCTGGCACCCGCCAGCCGGTCGCCTCCGCGCCCGGGCACGCGCTCGGGGGAGAACCCGCGCTCGGTCAGCAACGTCTCGACGTCGTCGATCAGCCGGTACGGGTCACACTCACCCACGAACCCAGGTCTTCCCCGTGATCCGCTCGTAGACCTCGGTGTAGCGCTGCCGCGTCTGCTCGACGATCTCCGCCGGGATTTCGGGCCCGGGCGGGGTCTGGTCCCAGCCCGTCGAACGCGACCAGTCCCGCACGAACTGCTTGTCGAACGCGTGCTGCGGACGGCCCGGCTCCCACTCGTCGGCGGGCCAGAACCGCGACGAGTCCGACGTCAGGACCTCGTCGCCGAGGGTCAGCGTGCCGTCGGCGTCGAAACCGAACTCCAGCTTCGTGTCCGCGATGATCACGCCCTGGGCGGCAGCGTGTTCGGCGCCCTTCGTGTAGATCTCCAGCGTCAGGTCGCGAAGCCGCTTCGCGGTGTCTTCGCCGATCTCGTTCAGCACCTCGTCGAAGGTCATGAACTCGTCGTGGCCGGTGTCGGAGATCTTCGTCGTCGGCGTGAAGATCGGCTCCGGCAGCTTGTCGCCCTCGACCAGGCCCGGCGGGAGCGCGACGCCGGAGATCTTGCCGTCGCGCTGGTACTCGCGCAGGCCGAGGCCGGCGAGGTGGCCGCGCGCGATGCACTCGACCTGGACCATCTTCAGCGGCTTGCACCGCATCGCGCGGCCGGCGAACTCTTCCGGGACGTCCGTCGTCGAGACGACGTGGTTCGGGACCACGCCGGACATCCGCTCGAACCACCACGCGGACAGCTGGTTGAGCAGCGCGCCCTTGTCCGGGATCGGCGTCGGCAGCGAGACGTCGTAGACCGAGACCCGGTCGGACGCGACGAGCAGGATGTCCCCGCCGTCGAGTTCGTACAGGTCGCGGACCTTGCCCGCGTGGATGTGCTTCATTCGCCGTCCTCAGTCGTGTACTCGTAGAAAACCCAGTGGTCGGGCAAGGCGGCGGACTCACCGTACTCGACGACCGTCCCGTCGGCCGCCAGGAAGGTGCTCCGGCCCAGCAGCACCGGCGAACCGGCCGGCAGCCCCAGTTCGGCCGCCTCCTCCTCGCTCGCGCGGCCCGCCGCGTGCCTTTCCTGCGTCGTCGCGATCTTCGTGCCGAGCCGCGCGGCCGCGTGGGCCGAGGTGCCCTCGACGATCCGCTCGGGGACCAGCAGCGCCGGCGCCTTGGCCGACAGCGTGCCGTCGAACCACGACGTCGACGTCGACAGCGGCCGCGAGTCCGGCCCGTAGGTGGTACGCCGCCGCCGGATCGCCGGGGCGCCCTCCTCCAGGCCCAGCGCGGCCGCGGCGCGTTCGGGCGCCTGCTCGAGGCCGGCCGACCGGATCACGGCGTAGTGGCCGGGCGGGTAGATCCGGCCCGTCCGCGTCGAAGCGGCGTTGCGGTCGCGGGCGGTGCGGTGCAGGCCGCCGCGGTCGACGACCGTACCGACGCCGCGCACCGGGCGCACGAGCCCCTGCGAGCGCAGCGTGGCCAGGACCTTGGTGGCCGTCGCCATGGCGACGGCCCAGGTGCGCGCGATCTCGCGGGCGGACGGCACCGCGTCGCCCTCCTGCAGCCGGCCGGACAGGATGTCTTCCCGGATCCGGCCCGCGATCTGCAGGTACGGCGGCTCAGGACGGTCGAGGGTGGGCAAGGCGGCTCCTCACGCCGGAAATCACGCACAAGTG
The DNA here is from genome assembly GCF_040629235.1 of Amycolatopsis sp. NPDC005961. NCBI lineage: Bacteria > Bacillati > Actinomycetota > Actinomycetes > Pseudonocardiales > Pseudonocardiaceae > Amycolatopsis > Amycolatopsis sp. NPDC005961. The sequence goes on from NZ_JBEXVF010000081.1 coordinate 16,324, forward strand.
TTCTAGCACGCCGGAGTGTGTCCCACAAAGGCCTGTTCAGAACCACCCAGGTGTACTAGTACACATGCTGGACTGCGCTCTAGTGCGCAAGTTACCCTCGAAAGTGTGTCCCCGCCCACAGCACACAGCGGCTCCAGCGGCCCGGGCCTCGAGGAACTCCTCGAGGAGCTCCGGCGCCGCAAGTGGGTGCTGCACCTGTTCGGCGGCCGCGAGGCCCCGGAGCTCTACGCCGCGGTCCACACGTGGCCGACCTGCGCGGATGTCATCGTCCTCCGGGACGAGCACCGTGCCAGCGCCTACCGCGTGCCGACCTTCCCGGGCACCGACGTGTTCAGCCCGCGGGTGGTCACGTGGCAGTACCACGCCACCCCGGTCTGGACGCTGCGGGCGGTGCTCACCCTGGCGGAGCCCGGCACCCCGGGCGCCCCGCTGCAGGCGCTGCGGCCACAGCCGCAGTGCCACATCCCGCCGGAGCTGCGCCACGACGTGACGGTCCGGCCGACGAGCACCACGGAAACGGAAGGCGACCACGGTGGCGGCCCGCCCGCGTGCGCCTAGCGGCGGTCAGGCCCGGCGGGCGAGCAGCCGCTCCGCGACCACGAGGTCGTGGGGATAGGTGATCTTGAGGTTCTCGGGAGCCCCCGGGACCCAGCGGATCGGCAGGGAGGAGAACCGCTCCATGCACGACGAAGTGTCCGTTCCCGAAAAGCCTTCTCGTTCGGCCTTCTCGTAGGCCTCGAGCAGCGGTCCGGCCCGGAAGCCCTGAGGCGTCTGGACGCGGATCGCGCCGGGCACCTGGGCGACCAGGTGCCCGGCATCCACCTCGACGACGTCGTCCGCGGCCAGGCCCGGCACAGCCCCCCCGTCCTCGCGTGTCCGGGCCAACACCGCACCGACCAGTTCGGGGTGGACCAGCGGCCGGGCCGCGTCGTGCAGCAGCACGGCGTCGACCCGGCCGCCCGCAATTCTCGGGGCGAGGTGGCGCAGGGCGTTGAGCTCGGACGCCTGGCGGGTGTCCCCGCCGTGCACGATCTCGACGTCGCCGTCGACGACCTCTTCGGCGAGCTCGCGGTCCTGCGGCCGGATGACCAGCACGACCACGCCGATGCCCGGGACGCGCTTGAAGGCGTCGAGCGACCAGGCGACCACGCGCCGGCCGGCCAGCGGCAGGTAGACCTTGTTCAGCTTCGCGCCGACGCGGGTGCCCGCGCCACTGGCCAGCACCACCGCGGCCGCCGTCGTCTCCACGAGCCGCGAGACTACCGGGGCCGCCCCACCGGTAGGTTGGCCACGGCGTGGTCACAAGCGCTGCCGTGCACGAGAAAGGGCCTGGTGTGGAGCCGGAAGACATCGAGTTCCCCGAGATCACCCCGCCCGACGACCACGCGCGGTCCGATGCGATCGCCCTGCACGACAAGCTGGTCAAGCCGGCCGGGTCGCTGGGCAGGCTCGAAGAGCTGGGCGTCTGGATCGCGGCCTGCCAGGGCCAGTCGCCGCCGCGGCCGTTCACCCGGCCGCGCGTCATCGTGTTCGCCGGTGACCACGGCATCGCCGCGAAGGGCGTCTCGGCCTATCCCGCCGAGGTCACCGCGCAGCTGCTGGGCACGATGCTGACCGGCGGCGCCGCGATCAACGTGCTGGCCGCCGCCGCGGGCGCGAGCGTCCGCGTCGTCGACATGGCCGTGGACACCGAAGCTCCCGCCACCCGCTCGATCGGCGAGTTCAAGGTCCGCCGCGGGTCCGGGTCCATCGACGTCGAGGACGCCCTCACCGCCGACGAGGTCAAGGCCGCGATCCGCGCCGGGATCGCGATCGCCGACGCCGAGGTCGACGGCGGCGCGGACCTGCTCATCCCGGGCGACCTCGGGATCGGCAACAGCACGCCCGCGTCGGTCCTGGTGGCGGCGCTGACCGGCACCGAGCCGGTCGCGGTCGTCGGCCGCGGCTCCGGCATCGACGACGACGCGTGGATGCGCAAGGCCACCGCGGTGCGCGACGCACTGCGCCGGGCCCGGGCCGTCCTGGCCAACCCCGTCGACCTGCTGCGCACCACGGCGGGCGCGGACATCGCGGCCATGGCCGGGTTCCTGGCCCAGGCCGCGGCCCGCCGGACGCCGGTGGTGCTGGACGGGCTCGTCGCGTGCGCCGCGGCACTCGTCGCCGAGGACCTCGCGCCGGGCGCGCGACGCTGGTGGGTGGCCGGGCAGCGGACCGCCGAACCCGCCCACTCGCTGGCCTTGGAGCACCTGGACCTCGGCCCCCTGCTGGAGCTGGACGTCCGCCTCGGCGAGGGCACCGGCGCGGTGACGGCGTTGCCGCTGCTGATGATGGCCGCCCGCGTCCTCGCCGAAACCGCGACGCACGAGCAGGCCGGCGTCTCCGGCCCGGTCATCCCGGCCACGGCCTCCTGACCCACGGAAAAGGCCCCCGCACCGGTCGGGTGCGGGGGCCTTTTCGCGCTCTCGATCAGCCGAGCGGGACCATCCAGTGGTCCACGTCGGGGCGGGTGCCTTCCTGGATGCCGGTCAGCTCTTCGCGCAGCTTCATCGTCAGCGCGCCCGGCTGCCCGTCGGCGATGGTGAACTCGCCGCCCGCGTGCTTGACGTGCCCGACCGGCGTGATGACCGCCGCCGTGCCGCAGGCGAACGTCTCGGTCAGCTCACCCGAGGCCGCCGCCTTCTCCCATTCTTCGGTGGAGATGCGGCGCTCCTCGACCTTGTAGCCGAGCCGGGAAGCGAGCTGCAGCAGCGACTTGCGGGTGACGCCGGGCAGCAGCGAGCCGGTCAGCTCGGGCGTGACCACCCGGGCGTTCTCGCCGGAGCCGAAGACGAAGAACAGGTTCATCCCGCCCATCTCCTCGACCCAGCGCCGCTCGACCGCGTCGAGCCAGACGACCTGGTCGCAGCCCTTCTCCACGGCCTGCGCCTGCGCCACGAACGACGCCGCGTAGTTGCCGGCGCACTTCGCCGCTCCGGTGCCGCCGGGCGCCGCTCGCACGTACTCCGTCGACAGCCAGACGCTCACCGGCTTGACGCCACCGGAGAAGTACGAGCCGGCCGGGGACGCGATGACGGTGTACACGTAGTCGGCGGCGGGGCTGTTGACTCCGAGGCCGGTGGACGTCGAGATCATGAACGGGCGCAGGTAAAGGGAATCACCCGGACGGGTGGGCACCCACCGGCTGTCGACCGCGATGAGCTCCCGCAGCGACTCGAGGAAGACCTCGTCGGGCAGCTGCGGCATCGCGAGCCGCTCGGCCGACTGCCGGAACCGGGCGGCGTTGGCGTCCGGGCGGAACGACGCGATCGAGCCGTCCGGCTGGCGGTAGGCCTTGAGGCCCTCGAAGATGGCCTGGCCGTAGTGCAGCACCGACGTCGCCGGGTCGAGGGTGAACGGGGCGTAGGGGCCGACCTGCGCGTCGTGCCAGCCTTCGCTCTTCGACCACTTGACGGTCACCATGTGGTCGGTGAAGTAGAGCCCGAACCCGGGCTTCTCGAGTACCTCCGCGACACGGTCCGCGCTCGCAGGACTCGGGTGCGGGACATGGGCGAACTGTGTCGAGGTCGTCATGGCTACACGATACCGTTTGGTCGGAGGCGCGTTAGTCGGATGTCCCACTGTTCCGGCCTCCCCGCGCCCGAGCCGGGAAGACCCTAGGATGGCACCGTGACCTACCACTCCACGGAGCCGGTGCCCCGGCCCAAGACCGGCGGGGCCGACGTCAAGACGTTCGTCACCGCGGTGCTGCTGACCTTCGGCGTCGGCTTGCTCGGCATGGTCGGCTGGGCCGTGCTCAGCAGCGGCTTCGGCGGCTTCCTCGGCCTCGTCGCGGGCGTCTTCGGCGTCGTGTGGTGGCGGAAGATCCACGGCAAGGCGTTCCCGGCGGTGCTCCCGACGAAGTCGGTCGTGATCCTCGCGGTCGTCAACGCGGTGCTGGCGCTGGTCCTGTTCCTGACCGCGGGCTGAGTTCCGCCAGCATCCCGGCGGGCAGCTCGGGCATCGGCCAGTCCGGGTCCGGGCGGAAGTCGGTGTCCGTCCCGTCGAACGGGTAGGCGCCGCGCTCGGCCAGCGCGCCGATCCGCTCGCCCTCCGCGCGCAGCCGGTCCAGCTGCTCGTGCGTCAGGCGGCCGGCGTCGATCGCCACCTCGGCCTCGTCCTCGTCGTCCCAGCGCCAGGTGCCGTCCCGCTCGACGACGACGTCGAGCACGCCGTCGATGCGGTCGACCCCGGCCGGGGTCCGGCCGAGCGGGACCTCGAGGTTGACGTACCAGTTGGTGAAGCGGCCGGCGGCGTCGAAGAACCACCACACCGACGACCACTCGTCGTCGGCGATCCGCCGCAGCGTCGACGTGCGGTGCCAGAAGTCCGGCACGGCCACCCGCGGGATGCGGAACCGCTGGTCCAGGGGCGCGTCCGCCATGTGCCGGCCGTCCACGAGCCTGCTGCCGATGATCGGGGTGCCGGCCGGCAGCCAGGCGAGCAGGACGCGGCCGTCGTCGGCGAGCACGCGCAGCGGGTGGACCTGGCCGATCGAGCCGTCGGGGCGGTGGAACCGCTCGACCACGGTCTCCCCCGGCCGCCAGCGTCGATCACTCACCCGACCCACTGTACCGACGCGCGCGCACGCCCAGTAGCAGCTCGATCACGGTCACCAGCCCCGCGACCACGAGCACGGGCAGCACCGGCAGGAAGTACGCGGCCACCGCGGCGACGGCGATCCCCGCGAGGCCCGGCACGCCGGCCCGCTCCCGGACCTCGGTCCCGGCGGCGAGCGCGGGCACCACGGTCGCGACCACGGCGATGACCGTGAGCAGCGGCTGCAGCGAGTCCGCGTCGGCGGCGGAAAGCAGGTCGCGCAACGACGTCAGGGAGAGCCCGAGCCGGACCGCGCCGAGCTGGTACAGCGCGGCGAAGGCGGTCAGCACGGCGACCGCACCCAGCAGCAGCACGCGCCAGCCCGCACCCTCACGGCCGGTGGGCCGGAGGAACGGCAGCGTCAGCACCGCGGCGACGAGCACCGCGGCGAAGTCCGGGGTCTGCAGCCCGCCCCCGGCCGTCGCCACGGGCGGCACGGCCACGCACACCGCGACCAGGACGAGCCCCGCCACGAGCAGCAGGCCGCCGGTGATCCGTACGACGATCGTCGGGATCTTCAGCCCGGCGAACCCGGCACCGGTCGCCACCACGACGAACCCCGCCGCCGCCAGTTCCCGGTGCGCAGGGACGACGTAAGCGCCGAACGCGATCGCGTAGACGGTCACCTCGGCCAGCCGCGCGACGGCCACCACGACCCGGTCGACCTGGGCGTCCCCCGGTTCCGGGACCCGGGCCGTCACGCCCGCGGCGATCGCCGCGAGCACCAGCCCGGCGAGCACCCACCAGCCCGCGCCCGCCGCTCCGGCCGCCAGCGCCACCAGCAGCCCACCGCCCAGCCGCACGCGGCCCTCCTCGCCCTCTGTTCACCCGTGGTCCGGTCGTCATTAGCATGGCTCACGATCCCGACCGGGCCGGCGCCCGGTACCACCGCGAACGCGCGAGGAGCCAGAAGTGACCGTGCCTAAGCTCGCCCTGTCCGACAACACCGGGGAGGCACTGGCCAAGACGCGCGCCGACGTGATCGTCATCGGCACCCTGGCCGGCGAGGACGGCCCGCTGCTCGCCGCGGGTGCCGCCGCCGTGGACGCCGCCTTCGACGGCCGCCTCGCCGGGCTGCTCGCCACCCTCGGTGCGAGCGGCAAGGCCGAAGAGGTCGTCAAGATCCCGACGCTGGGCAAGCTCCCGGCGGGTGTCGTGCTCGCCGTCGGCCTGGGCAAGGAGGGTGACGGTGTCACCCCCGAGCAGGTCCGTCGCGCCGCCGGGGCCGCCGGGCGCGCGCTGGCCGGCACCGACCGCGCCTTCGTGACGCTGTCGGAGCTCGACCTGCAGGCCGCCGTCGAGGGCACCGTCCTCGGCTCCTACGTCTTCACCGCCTACCGCTCCGAGAAGGGTGACGCGCCGGTCGCGAAGGTCGACTTCGCGAGCCCGGCGACCGGCACCAGCCGCGAGCACAAGGCGACGCTGAAGGCCGCGACCAGCATCGCCGAGGCCGTGCTGACCGCCCGCGACCTGATCAACACCCCGCCGAACGACCTCTACCCGGCCTCCTTCGCCGACCGCGCGAAGAAGCTGGCCGAGGACAACGGCCTCGAGTTCGAGGTCCTCGACGAGAAGGCCCTCAAGCGCAAGGGCTTCGGCGGCATCCTCGGCGTCGGCGGCGGTTCGGCCCGTCAGCCGCGCCTGGTGCGCATCGCCTACAAGCCGGCCAAGGCCGCCAAGAAGGTCGCGCTGGTCGGCAAGGGCATCACGTTCGACTCGGGCGGCATCTCCCTCAAGCCCGCCGCGAACATGGACCACATGACCTCGGACATGTCCGGCGCGGCCGGCGTCCTCGCGTCCGTGGTGCTGGCGGCGAAGCTGAAGTACCCGCTGGAAGTCGTCGCGCACATCCCGCTGGCGGAGAACCTGCCGTCGGGGACGTCGTACCGCCCGGGTGACGTCCTCACCATGTACGGCGGCAAGACCGTCGAGGTCCTCAACACCGACGCCGAGGGCCGGCTCGTCCTGGCCGACGCGATGGTGCGCGCGGCGGAGGAGAACCCGGACTACCTGATCGAGACCTCGACGCTGACCGGCGCCCAGGTCGTCGCGCTCGGCAACCGCACCGCCGGCGTGATGGGCTCGGACGACTTCCGCGACCGCGTCGCCGGCGTCATGCAGGCCACCGGCGAGAACGGCTGGGCGATGCCGCTGCCGGAGGAGCTGCGCGCCGACCTCGACTCGCGCCTGGCCGACCTGGCCAACGTGACGGGCCACCGCTGGGGCGGCATGCTCGCGGCGGGGATCTTCCTGCGCGAGTTCGTCGCCGACGGCCTCGACTGGGTCCACATCGACATCGCGGGCCCGTCGTTCAACACCGGTTCGCCGTGGGGCTACACCGGCAAGGGCGGCACCGGCGTCCCGGTCCGGACGATCGCCGCGGTGCTGGCGGACATCGCCGCCAACGGCTGACGCTTTTCCTCGAAGGGGCTCCCGCGCGCGGCGGGGGCCCCTTTGCCGTTTTGCGGCCGGAAGATCCCTTTCGGTGGGATGCGCGACACCGTACGGTGACAGCATCGCGAAGGGGGCAGTGATGACCCAACCGGCCAGACCGGTCGAAGAGGACACTCCCGCCGCGATCGCCGCCGAGCACGACGAAGAACGGCCGGCGCGCACCCTCTCCCGCGTTCCCGACCGCGTCGTCTACTTCGTCGCACTCGCCGTCGCGATCCTCGTGCTCAAGCAGGTGTTCTTCCCGTTCGCCAAGGGCAACCAGTTCTACCTCGTGCTGTTCCTCGGCGTGACGCTCCCGCTGGTCTTCCTCTGCTACCGCCCGCGGCTGCGCGGCCGCGACGACCCCGGCTGGACGGACTGGGCGCTCGCGGCGGTGGCCCTCGCCGTCGGCCTCTACCCGGTGCTCGTCGGCTACGACGACTTCCTGAACCGCCAGGGCATCCTGTCCCCGCTGGACATCGTCGCCGGCGCGCTGCTGCTCGTGCTGATCCTCGAAGCCACCCGCCGCACGACCGGGCTGGTGCTGCCGATCGTCTGCCTGCTCTTCCTCGCCTACGCCTACTACGGCGGCTTCCTCCCGCAGAACTGGGGCATCGCGCACGCCGGCATCGACTTCAGCCAGATCGTCAACGCCCTCTACAACGACGCGAGCGGTTTCTACGGCACCCCGCTCGACGTCGCGGCCAGCTACATCGTGCTGTTCACCCTCTACGGCGCCGTGCTCAACGCCTCCGGCGCCGGCCGGTTCTTCGTGGACATCTCCTTCGCCGCCTTCCGGCGGTCCCGGACGGCGCCGGGCCGGACCACCGTCCTGTCGGGCTTCCTGCTCGGGACGGTCTCGGGTTCGGGCACCGCGACGGCTGTCAGCCTCGGCTCGATCACCTGGCCGATCCTCAAGAAAGCCGGGTACCCCAAGGAAAACGCGGGCGGGCTGCTCGCCGCGTCCGGTATCGGCGCGATCCTCTCGCCGCCGACGCTGGGCGCGGCCGCGTTCATCATCGCCGAGTACCTGCAGACGTCCTACCTGACCGTGCTGATCTGGGCGACCGTCCCGACGCTGCTCTACTACCTCGGCATCGTCTTCGCGATGGAGGCCGACGCGCGGCGCTTCGAGGCCGAACCGGTCGACGTCCCGCACGGGAATCCGTGGCAGCTCCTGCGCCAGGGCGGCTACCACTTCCTGTCGCTGGCCATCATCGTCGTGTTCCTGGCCCTGGACATCCCGCCGTTCGCCGCGGTGGTCTACGCCACCGGCGTCGCCGCGCTCTTCGCGCTGATCGCCCGCCGCCACGACGTGCGCGGGTGGGCGAAGGACATGGTCGACGCGCTGTCGGCCGGGGTCCGCGGGGCGCTGCCGGTGATCGCGGTGTGCGCGGCGGCCGGCGTGATCACCTCGACCATCACCAAGACCGGGCTCGGCCTCGAACTCGCCGACGCGCTGGTCGAACTGGCCGGCGCGCTCACCGACAACGGCACGGTCGTCCTGATCCTGACCGTGCTGCTCTCGGCGATCGCCGTCGGCGTGCTCGGGCTCGCCGTGCCGGTCACCGCCAGCTTCATCATCGCGTGGGTGGTTATCGGGCCCGCCCTGGAGACGCTGGGGGTGGCCGACGCCGAGCGCGCGATGTTCATCTTCTACTACGCCGTGCTGTCCGAGGTCACGCCGCCGACCGCGCTCGCCGCCGTCGCGTCGGCGGCCATCACCGGCGGCTCGGTGCTCGGCACCATGTGGCAGTGCTGGAAGTACACGCTGCCGGCCTTCCTGGTGCCGATCGCCTTCGTGCTCACCGACAACGGCGCCGCGCTGCTGCTGCAGTCCGATGCGCTCACCGTGCTGTGGGTGGCGGCGGTGTCGGCGGTGGCCGTCGCGGCGCTGGCGGTGGTGACCGGCGGCTGGCTGTTCGGGCCGGTCAGCCTGCCGGTGCGGCTGTTGTTCGTGCCGGCCGCCCTGTGCCTGCTCTACCTGGAACCGGTGCCGATCGCGGTCGGCGCCGCGTTCGCCGTCGTCGCCGTGCTCGCCCACGCCGTGATCAAGAGGAGGACAGCATGAAACGCGCACTGGCCGCTGCCGCGGTACTCGCTCTGGCCGTGACGGGCTGCGGCGGGAAACAGCAGACGGACTCCCCCGCCCAGGGTGGTGGGCAGTCCTGCGAAGCCGGCGAAGGCCGGATCACCATCGCCACCGGCAACAGCGGCGGCGTCTACTACGTGCTGGGCGGCGGGCTGGCCCAGCTGATCAGCAACACCACCAAGCTGCGCGCGACGGCGGCCGAGACCGGCGCGTCGGTGCAGAACATCCAGCAGCTGGTCGCCGGCAACTACGACGTCGCGTTCTCGCTGGCGGACACCGCGGCGGACGCCGTGCGCGGCAAGGGATCCTTCGACGGCAAGCCGCAGAAGATCCAGGCCCTGTCCCGCATCTACCCGAACTCGACGCAGGTTCTGGTGCGCACCGACGCGGGGATCAACACCGTCGCGGACATGAAGGGCAAGCGGATCTCGACGGGCTCGCCGAAGTCCGGCACCGAGGTCATCGCGAACCGCCTGCTGCAGGCGGCGGGCCTCAAGCCGGACACCGACGTCCAGGCGCAGCGGCTCGACCTGGCCAAGACCGCCGACGGCATGAAGTCGGGCACGCTCGACGGGCTCGTCTGGTCCGGCGGGCTGCCGACCGCGCAGATCACCGACATCACGACGGCGTTGAAGGACAAGGTGAAGTTCCTCGACGTCACGCCATTGCTGCCGAAGCTCAAGCAGGTCAACGACGTCTACGACCAGGGCGTCATCCCGGCCTCGACGTACGCGCAGCCGTCGGACGTGCCGACGGTCGTGGTGCCCAACCTCCTGCTGGTGCGCGAAGACTTCCCGGCGGCCAACGCGTGCGCGATCACCAAGCTGCTCTTCGACAAGCAGGCGGAGCTGGCGAAGGTCCACCCGGCGGCGAAGGAGATCACGAAGCAGCTGGCGCCGCGGACCGATCCCGTCCCGCTGCACCCGGGGGCGAAGCAAGCGCTCGGCTAGGTCGTGTCTGACAATGCCTTGGTCCAGGTGATCACGGCATGGAGGACGACCGCTGATCGGTAGACGATGGCGAGCTTGTCGTAGCGAGTAGCCAGGCCGCGCCACTGCTTGAGCAGGTTGAAGCGTCGCTCGACGACGTTGCGGCCGCGGTAGTCGACCGGGTCGAAGGCGGGTGGGCGACCGCCGCGGGAACCGCGGCGCTTGCGGTGCCCGATCTGATCGGCCGGCTCGGGGATCACGGCGGTGATGCCGCGGTCGCGCAGATGTCCGCGGATCGCCCGCGAAGAGTAGGCCTTGTCGCCGCGGACGCGGTCGGGTCGGGTGCGGGCCCGGCCGCGTCCAGCTCGACGGATCCGCAGATGCCGCATCAGGTGCGGAACCATGGGCGCGTCGCCAGCTTGACCAGGACCGACCAGTGCAACCAACGGTCGGCCGTTGCCGTCGACCACGTGGTGCACCTTGGTGCTCCAGCCGCCGCGGGAGCGGCCGACGGCGTGGTCAGGCGGCTCGGTCAGCAGTTCCGTGTAGTTCGACCCAGCCCCCTGTGGGGCGGGTGATGTTGGTGGCGTGCTGATGCGCCCGAGCGATCGTGGAATCGACCGACACCGACCAGTCCACCAAGCCCGCAGCGTCCGCTTCGGTGAGCAGGCGTTGCAGGACGGTGTCCCAGGTTCCCTCGCGGGCCATCCGGCGATGCCAGGTCCAGATCGTCTGCCACGGACCGAACACCGCCGGCACGTCTCGCCACGCGATCCCGCACCGATACCGGTAGATGATCCCCTCGACCATCGCCCGCGCGTCGGAGAACGGACGCCCGCGCTTACCGGTCCGGGCCGGAAGCAGGTCCTCAATCAACGCCCACTGGGCATCCGAGAGCAACTGAAACCGCGACACACCTCGGAGCATCCCAGCCGTCAGCCGAAACTTTTGTCAGATACGCCCTAGGGTCGGTTCTCGTGGATGCCGGTGAGTACCTCGAGTCGGCGGTCCGCGACGTCCTGACCGCGCCGGAGATCCGTCTCGACGACCAGGTCGGGTACGCGGCCCTGCTGCTCGCGGTCACCGGCGCCCTCGATGAGGCCGATCGCCTGGTCGAGCAGTGGCGGGCCCGCACGGAACGCCCGGTGGACGCCCTGGTGGCGGCCCCGGTCCGGGCCCGCGCGTGGGCGATGCTGTTCGAAGCCCGCGGCGGCCGTCCGGGCTGGGCCGAGGGGCTGGCGCCGCTCGACCTCGATGCCGAAGAGCGCGCGCACACGGCTTCGCTGCTCCGTCCGGTCTCGGATTTCGAAGGTGTCCTCCCGCCGGGGCCGATCGCGCAAGTGATCGAGCACGTCGCGCCTTCGCGGCCGGATCGCGCCCGCGCGGCTCTCGCCGACGGCGACCTCACGCTGTGGGCTTCACTGGCCGGGCAGCGTCCGGACGTGGCGGCGCCGGCCGCGACGCGTGCGCTCGCCGCGGCGCTGGTGGCCGGGGCGGACCCGCTCGGCCTGCGCGAGTGGGCGCCGAGCTGCGCGGGTGCGCTGGTCGCGGCGCTGCACGAGCGGTATCCGCCGGACCTGGGAAGCTGGCCCGAACTGATCGCGGAGATCATGCGCCTGCGCGGTCTCGGCGGAGCGGGACCGCTCCTCCCTCCCCCGGCCTCCGAAGCCGCGATCCGCTCGGCCGGACTCCGGCTCGGCGTCGACCTCCCGGAGGACTTCCGCGACTTCCTCCGCACCTGCGACGGCCTCCCCGGCGACGTCGTCTTCCCGCGGCTGCTGGGCACGGCCGAACTGCGGGCCGAAAACGGCGTGGTGATCCTCGCCGAACCCGCCGTTCTCCTGCTCTCGGCGTCGCACGTGGTCGAGGTCGATCCGGTGCTCGGCACGACGGTCCACCCGTCCTTCCGCGCGGCGCTGGGCCGGCACGCCACCCTGCTCGCCCAGGCAAGCTAGCTTGGTCCCGGTGACCACCCTCACCGCGGAGAAGATCACCCCGGACAACGTCGCCGCCGCGTGCCAGCTGGCCGTCGAACCGCACCAGAAGGTCTTCGTCGCGCCCGTGGCCGTTTCGCTCGCCGAGGCCTACACGCAGCCGGAGATCGCCTGGCCGCGGCTGATCCTCGACGACGGGGAGCCGGTCGCCTTCGTCATGGGCGGCTTCCACCCGGAGGCGGAGTTCGACTTCTTCCGCTGCGGGATCTGGCGGCTCAACGTCGGCGCCGGCGTCCAGGGCCGCGGCCACGGCCGGTTCGCCGTCGAAACCGTCCTCGAAGAGGCCCGCCGACGTGGGGAAAAGGCCGCGACCGTGCTGTGGATCCCGGCCGAAGGGGGTCCGGAGGGCTTCTACCGCAAGCTGGGCTTCCGCCCCACCGGCCAGACCTTCAACGGCGAGGTCGTCGGCCGGATCGAGCTCTAGACCTGGCCGCGCTTCTTGCGCTCGGTGTACTCGCGCATGCGCTTCGGGTAGCCGACCCGCGCGACCTCGTACACCGGGATCGACCGACGGTGGCCGAACTGCTGGGCCGCCTCCAGGCTGCCGATCCGGCGGCGGGTCCATTCACCGTCGTGGGCGATCAACACCACAGTGGTCTCGGTGACGTTCGTCTTCGGCTCGACGAAGGCCTCGACACCCCGGCGCGAGGCGGCCCACTCATCGAGGTGATGGGTGTCCTCGGAGCTGGCTTTCCGCAGCGTACCGGCCTTCTGCCCGCCCTTGGCGCGCCTGCGCAGCGAGTCGAACAACCCCACCGCGACCACCTTCCCTCCCGAGACTTTCCTCCCTCATTATCCCGATGTCGGCGTGTGGTCGGTGTCGCACACCCGGCTAGGTCGCAGCCCGGTCCGGCGTAGTGACAAGATGGCGGGTGTCGCGCGCGCGGTTATACCGCGCACAAGCGACGACAGAGCACCACCCCACTGCTTGCCGAGGAGTTATACAAGTGACCGACACCTCCGCCGACCTCGTGATCCTGGGAGGCGGATCGGGCGGCTACGCCGCGGCGTTCCGCGCGGCCGAGCTGGGCCTTTCCGTCACGTTGATCGAGAAGGACAAGCTCGGCGGGACGTGCCTCCACCGGGGCTGCATCCCGACCAAGGCCCTGCTCCACGCCGCCGAGGTCGCCGACGAAACCCGCGACGCCGAAGCGGTCGGCGTCAAGGCCGTCTTCGAGGGCATCGACATCGCCGGGGTCAACAAGTACAAGGACGGGATCGTCTCCCGCCTGTACAAGGGCCTGCAGGGCCTGGCCAAGGCGCACAAGGTGAACCTCGTCGAGGGCAGCGGCACGTTCGTCGGCGGCACGACCGTCGAGGTGGACGGCACCCGCTACACCGGCAAGAACGTCATCCTCGCGACCGGTTCGTACTCCCGCACGCTGCCCGGCCTCGAGCTCGGCGGCCGCGTCATCGCCAGCGAGCAGGCCCTCGCCCTCGACTACGTCCCCAAGAAGGTCGTCGTCCTCGGTGGCGGCGTCATCGGCGTCGAGTTCGCCAGCGTCTGGGCCTCCTTCGGCGTCGACGTCACCATCGTGGAAGCGCTGCCGCGGCTCGTCCCGAACGAGGACGAGTTCGCGTCCAAGCAGCTCGAGCGCGCTTTCCGCCGCCGCAAGATCGCCTTCAAGACCGGCGTGCGGTTCACCGGCGCGAAGCAGGACGACAACGGCGTGAGCGTCTCGCTGGAGTCCGGCGAGACCATCGAGGCCGACCTGCTGCTGGTCGCCGTCGGCCGCGGGCCGAACTCGGCGGGCCACGGCTACGAGGAGGCCGGCGTCAAGATCGAGCGCGGCTTCGTCATCACCGACGAGCGGCTCCGCACCAACCTGCCGAACGTCTACGCCGTCGGCGACATCGTCCCCGGCCTGCAGCTCGCGCACCGGGGCTTCCAGCAGGGCATCTTCGTCGCCGAGGAGATCGCCGGGCAGAGCCCGCGCGTGATCGACGAGAGCGGCATCCCGCGCGTCACCTACTCCCACCCGGAGGTCGCGTCGGTCGGGCTGACCGAGTCGCAGGCGAAGGACAAGTACGGCGCCGACGTCACGACGTTCACCTACGACCTCGGCGGCAACGGCAAGAGCCAGATCCTCAAGACCTCCGGCGGGGTCAAGCTGGTCAAGGCCCCGGACGGCCCGGTCGTCGGGGTCCACATGGTCGGCGACCGCGTCGGCGAGCTGATCGGCGAAGCGCAGCTGATCTACAGCTGGGAGGCTTTCCCCGAAGACGTCGCGCCGCTCATCCACGCGCACCCCACCCAGACCGAGGCCCTCGGTGAAGCGTTCCTTGCCCTGGCCGGCAAGCCGCTGCACGTGCACAGCTGACGTCCCACCAGCAGAATCCAGACCCACGCAGAACTTGGAAGAGGAGTCAGCGAACGATGGCCTACTCCGTCACATTGCCGGAGCTCGGGGAGAGCGTCACCGAAGGCACCGTCACCCGGTGGCTCAAGCAGGAGGGTGACACCGTCGAGGTCGACGAGCCGTTGCTCGAGATCTCGACCGACAAGGTCGACACCGAGGTGCCGTCCCCGGTCGCGGGCACGGTCGTGAAGATCAGCGCCGCCGAGGACGAGACCGTCGAGGTCGGCGCCGAGCTGGCCGTGATCGACGACGGTTCGGGCGGCGCGCCCGAGGCTTCCGCCCCGGCCAAGGAAGAGCCCGCGAAGGAGGAGTCGGCGCCCGAACCGGAGCCGGAGCCCGAACCGCAGGCCCAGGCCCAGGAGAGCGCCCCGAGCAAGCCGGACACCGCGCCGGCCGCCGGTGGTGAAGGCACCGAGGTGAAGCTGCCCGAGCTGGGCGAGAGCGTCACCGAAGGCACCGTCACGCGCTGGCTGAAGCAGGTCGGCGACTCGGTCGAGGTCGACGAGCCGCTGCTCGAGATCTCCACCGACAAGGTCGACACCGAGGTGCCGTCGCCGGTCGCCGGCACGGTGCTGGAGATCCGCGCGGGCGAGGACGAGACCGTCGAGGTCGGCGGCGTCCTGGCCGTGATCGGCGACGCGAACGCGGCGCCGAAGGCGGAGTCCCAGCCGGAGCCCAAGCCCGAGCCGAAGCCGGAACCCAAGCCGGAGCCGAAGCCCGAGCCGGTCCAGGAGTCCAAGCCCGAGCCCAAGCCGGAACCGAAGCCCGAGCCGCAGGCCGCGCCCGCGGCGAAGGCAGCCGAGTCGGCCCCGGCCGCCGCGGCGAAGGACGGTTCGGCGGACGGCCCGTACGTCACGCCGCTGGTGCGCAAGCTGGCGTCGGAGCACGGCATCGACCTGTCGAGCCTGACCGGCAGCGGTGTCGGCGGCCGGATCCGCAAGCAGGACGTCCTGGCCGCGGCCGAGGAGAAGCAGAAGGCCGCGGCCGCCCCGGCCCCGGCGGCTGCCGCTCCGGCCGCGTCGGCTCCCGCGGCGTCCGCTCCGGCGGCCCCGCGTCCGACGTCGACCGCGGTCTCCGCGGAGGTCCAGGCCCTGCGCGGCACGGTGCAGAAGGCCAGCCGGATCCGCCAGATCACGGCCACCAAGACCCGCGAGTCGCTGCAGATCGCCGCGCAGCTCACGCAGGTCCAGGAAGTGGACGTGACGAAGATCGCCAAGCTGCGCCAGCGCGCGAAGGCGGCCTTCAAGGAGCGCGAGGGCGTCAACCTGACGTTCCTGCCGTTCTTCGCGAAGGCGACGGTCGAGGCGCTGAAGCAGCACGCGAACGTCAACGCGTCCTACAACGAGGACACGAAGGAGATCACCTACCACGGCGCCGTGCACCTGGGCATCGCGGTGGACACCGAGCGCGGCCTGCTCTCGGTCGTGATCCACGACGCGGGCGAGCTGAGCCTGGCCGGTCTCGCGCACCGGATCGCCGACCTGGCGGGCCGGGCGCGGGCGAACCAGATCAAGCCCGACGAGCTGTCCGGTGGCACGTTCTCCATCACCAACATCGGCAGCGTCGGCGCCCTGTTCGACACGCCGATCATCGTGCAGCCGCAGTCCGGCATCCTCGGGACCGGCGCGGTCGTCAAGCGCCCGATCGTCGCCACCGACGCCGACGGCAACGACACGATCGCCATCCGCTCGATGGCGTACCTCCCGCTGACGTACGACCACCGCCTGGTGGACGGCGCCGACGCGGGCCGCTTCCTGATGACGATCAAGCAGCGTCTGGAAGAGGGCAACTTCGAGGACGAGCTCGGCCTCTGAGTTCCCGACCGTGAAGGGCCTCGCATCAGCTGGTGCGGGGCCCTTCACGGCGTTCCGGGCCTGGCTCGCCGACCACCGCGAGAACGTCTCGGTGGTCGCGGACGACGGCGCCGGGCAGCGGCTGAGCCACCTCCCGGACGTGCCGCGCGTCGTCGCTTCGACGATCAAGGTCGTCCCCTTGCTCGCCTACGCGTCCGCGGTCGCCGACGGCGTGCTCGACCCGGCCGAGCCGGTCCCGGTCGGCGACTGGGACGCGTTCCACCCCTTCGACGGCGACGGCCCCCTCGGCGCCGGCGCCCACCACCGGGCGCTGACCGCGCTCGGCATCCCCTGCGACGAGTACGGGATCGCCCACGACCCCGGCCGGCTCGTCCCGCTCGACGCGATCGCCACGGCGATGATCGCCGAGAGCGACAACGCGGCCCCCGACTACCTCCGCGCCCGGCTCGGCGACGGGGCGGTGCGGGCCGCGGCGGCCGCCGGCGGCTGGCCGGACGCCGACATCCGCTGGTTCTGCGGCGAAACCCTCCGCTCGTTCCACCCCGGCGAGCCGGACCTGACCGCGCGCTTCACGGGCGATCCCGCGTTCCGGACGGCGGTGCTCGAACGCGTCCGAGGCGCACCGATCTCCGCCGAAGCCGAGTGGGAATGGACACAACGGACCGCGCACGGCACCGCGGCGCGGCTCTTCGCCTTCCACCGCCACCTCGTCACCTCGGACGCCCCCGCCGCCGCGCTCGCGCGCCGGAAACTCGGCCGGGACGTCCGCTACAAGGGCGGCGCCCTGCCGCGCAGCCGCGGTTTCGGTCTCTCCGCGGCCGGCGGAACCGTCGCGATGTTCTTCACCGGAACGGACTTCCCCGAGATCCCGCTCGCCGATCTGGGCCTGGCGATCCTCGCCGACCTGCCCGGTTTCGCGCGGGACCTGGGCGTGCGGCCCGGACCCGGATGCGCGACGATCGAGGCATGCGAGTACTGATCGCCGGAGCGAGCGGCTTGATCGGGTCGG
This sequence comes from Amycolatopsis sp. NPDC005961, assembly GCF_040629235.1. NCBI lineage: Bacteria > Bacillati > Actinomycetota > Actinomycetes > Pseudonocardiales > Pseudonocardiaceae > Amycolatopsis > Amycolatopsis sp. NPDC005961. The sequence goes on from NZ_JBEXVF010000081.1 coordinate 33,590, forward strand.
CGCTGGGCGACCGGCTGCGGCGCGCCGGGCACGAGGTCCGCACCTTGGTGCGCCGGGAAGCCCGCGCCACGACCGAGTTCCGCTGGGACCCGCCCTCGGGCACCATCGCGGACGGCGCCTTCGAAGGCGTGGACGCCGTCGTGAACCTCGGTGGCAAGCCGTTGTTCCCCGGGCGGTGGAGCGCGATGCGCAAGCAGGAGCTCACCGACAGCCGGGTCGAGCCGACCGAGGTGCTCGCCGAAGCCGTCGCCGAGCACGGTGTCGGCGTGCTCGTAAACGCCTCCGCCGTCGGGTACTACGGCCACACGCACGAGTCCACTGTGGACGAATCGGGGCCCCGTGGCCGCGGGTTCCTCGCCGAGCTCTGCGGAGCCTGGGAAGCGGCGACGGCGGGTGCGGGCGACGCGCGCGTCGTGAACATCCGGACCGGGCTGGTGCTTTCGGCGAAGGGCGGGCTCTACGGCACGCTGCGGCCGCTCTTCCGGCTGTGCCTGGGCGGCCGGCTCGGCGACGGCCGCCAGTTCATGCCGTGGATCGCCCTCGAGGACGAGGTCGGCGCGATCGTCCACGTCCTCACCCACGACGACCTGTCCGGCCCGGTCAACCTCAGCGGCCCGGCCCCGGTGACCAACGCCGAGTTCACCCGGGCGGTCGGGCGGGCCCTGCACCGCCCCGCACCGTGGTGGGTGCCCGGGATCGCGCTCAAGACCGTGCTCGGGCAAGCCGGCGAGGAGATGGCGCTGTTCGGGCAGCGGGCCGTCCCGGCCGCGCTGGAGCGGTCCGGCTACGAGTTCCGGCACCGGACCCTGGACAGCGCGCTGACCGCGGCATGAGCGTCCCGCTTCAGCGCTGGCTCGTCGTGGGCGTGGTGTTCTGCGCCGCGTTCGTCTTGCTCGGCTTGAGCGTGGCCCGGCAGCCGCTGACCCTCGACGTCGAAGTCGCGGACGCGCTGCACGGCGTCTACGCCGAGCCGCTCGGCCGGGTCGCGCAGGCCGGGAGCGACGTCCTCGGACCGGTCCTCCCGTTCGTCCTCGGCACGGCGCTGCTCGCGCTCGCCCTGCGCCGCCGCGAGCACATCGGGCTGTGCGTGCGGCTGGCCGTCGTGCTGGTGCTGTGCCGGCTGACGAGCCTGGTGTTCAAGCCGTTGTTCCTGCGGGAGCGCCCGCGCGACTACCCGGACCTGAGCTACCCGAGCGGGCACGTGGTGTCGGTGGCGAGCACGGGGTTCGTCGTCCTCCTGCTGTGCGCGTGGCTGTGGCCGCGGCTGGTCCGCCGGGTTTCGGCCGCCGTCGCGGTCGCCGTCGTGCTGTCCGCGGCCTGTCGCGTCGTGCTGGGCGTGCACTGGGTCACCGACACGATCGGAGCAGTGCTCGCGGTGACGGGTGTCGGGCTGCTCTCAGCGTGCGCCTTGCGGCTGCTTCCCCCGGGTGACGGGCGTAGCCTCGACGGGTGAGTTCTTCCCGCACCTCTTGCCGCGCCACCACCGAGCCCGTCGACGTCCGGGAGCTCGGCACGATCGAGTACACCGAAGCTTGGGAGCTACAGCGGAGCCGGCTCATCGAGCGCGCCGACGGCACCGCGCCGGACACGATGTTCCTGCTGCAGCACCCGTCGGTGTACACGGCGGGCAAGCGCACGGAGCCCGCCGACCGCCCGGCCGACGGCACCCCGGTGATCGACGTCGACCGCGGCGGCAAGATCACCTGGCACGGTCCGGGCCAGCTGGTCGGCTACCCGATCGTGAAGCTCGGCGACCCGATCGACGTCGTGCACTACGTGCGGCGGCTGGAGGAGGCGCTGATCCACGTGTGCGACCGGCTCGGCGTGCGCACCGGGCGGGTCGAAGGCCGCAGCGGCGTCTGGATCCCGGCGGACGACCGCGGCATCGAGCGCAAGATCGCCGCGATCGGCATCCGCGTCCAGCGCGGCGTCACGATGCACGGCTTCGAGCTCAACTGCAACGCGGACCTCTCGGCGTTCGACACGATCGTGCCGTGCGGGATCCGCGACGCGGGCGTGACGTCGCTGTCGTACGAGCTGCAGCGCGACGTGAGTGTGGAAGCAGTCCTCCCGCTGGCCCGCGACGCCGTCTTGGCGGCCCTCGAGGGCGAGCTACCGGTGAGCGAGGACCGCTGGCTCCCGCGCCCGGAGGCCCCGCAGGCGCCGGGCGTCACCTTCGCGCTCCAGAACTGAAAGCGGCCGGCCACCTGTGGACAACAGGCGGCCGGCCCGGCTTTCGCGGTCCGGAACCGTCGGCCCCTTCCGCTAGCGTGGAAAACGGGGGCTGCTCAGTCCAGCTGCGGCGCGACCTCGGCCGCGACCAGCTCGATCTGGTCCACATCGGACAGATCCAGCAGCTGCAGGTAGACCCGGGTGATCCCGGTCTTCTCCCGCCACTGCCCGATCCGGTCGACGACCTCGGCGGGCGTCCCGGCCAGGCCGTTCGCCCGCAGCTCGGTGACATCACGGCCGACCGCCGACGCCCGCCGCGAAACCTCGGCGTCGTCGCGCCCGACGGCGATGGTCAGCGCCACCGAGCGCAGGATCTCCTTGGGGTCGCGGCCGATCTCCGCGGCCGCCGCGTCGACGCGGGCGAACTGCGCGGCCGCCGCGTCGGCGCCCACGAACGGCAGGTTGAACTCGTCCGCGAACCGGGCCGCCAGCGCCGGCGTGCGCTTCTTGCCCTGACCGCCGACGATCACCGGCGGCGCGGGCGACTGCGCGGGCTTCGGCAGGCCCGGCGACTCCGCGAGCGTGTAGTACTCGCCCTTGAAGGAGTAGGTCGAGCCCACCGGCGTCTTCCACAGCCCGGTGATGATCTCGAGCTGCTCGGCGTAGCGGTCGAAGCGCTCCTTCAGCGGCGGCAGCGTCAGGCCGTACGCCTCGTGCTCGGCGTCGTACCAGCCGGAGCCGAGGCCGAACTCGACGCGTCCGCCGGACATCTGGTCGACCTGCGCGACCGAGATCGCCAGCGGGCCCGGGTGCCGGAACGTCGCCGCGGTGACGAGCGTGCCGAGCCGGATCCGGCTGGTCTCCCGCGCCAGGCCGGCCAGGGTGATCCAGGCGTCGGTCGGGCCGGGCAGGCCGTCGGCCGAGCCCATCTTCAGGTAGTGGTCGCTGCGGAAGAAGGCGTCGTAGCCGGCGGCTTCGGTCGCCTTGGCGACGCGCAGCAGGTCGTCGTAGCTGGCCCCTTGCTGGGGCTCGGTGAAGATCCTCAAGTCCACGAAAGTCAGCCTATAGAGACGTCGGGCTCCGTGCGCCGCAGCCGTACCAGCATGCGGACGATCACGTCCTCGATCTCGGCGCCGACCTTCTTCGGGTCCGGCGAGCTGGCGATCTCGGTGGCCGCGCTCGACAGCGCGCCGAACAGCAGCCGCGCGGTGACCTCGACCGGGACCGGCTCGACCTCGCCGGCGTCGATCAGCGACTGCAGGCCGGACCGGACGAGCCCGAAGCTGCACCGCTCCTCGGCTTCGCGCCAGCGCTCCCAGCCCATGACGACCGGGGCTTCGTGGATGGCGATCCGCTGGTACGCCGGGTCGAGGCAGGCGCGGATGAACGCGTTGAGCCCGCCGAGCGCCCGCTCCCACGGCGAGCCCTCCCCGGTCATGATCTTGTCGAGCCGGTCGTAGACGAGGCTTTCGACCTGGTCGAACGCGGCTTCGAAGAGCGCCTGCTTGCCGCTGAAGTGGTGGTAGAGCGCACCCTTCGTGACGCGGGCGCGCTTGGCGATCTCGTCGAGCGAGGTCCCCGCGTAACCGCGTTTGGTGAACAGTTCCACCGCGCTGTCGACCAGCGCCGACCGCGTCGACTCGGAGTAGTCGAGCCGCCTGGACCTCATTGTCGCCACCTTCACAACCTTACGCCCGGAGGATCTCTCCATACTCATGGTATGTTCACCTCGTCAGGTCCGTACCGGGAGTATGCCGCAGACCCGCGGTATGACCCGGACCACGGAAGGGGAGCCCCACGATGAGCTGGACAGACTTCTACCGACGGCAGGAAATCCTCGAAGCCACCGTGCGCCTGGCGGGCCGCAACCCGGCGGCGCCGCTGCCGCTCGACGAGGTTCCCGGTGCCGAAGAGCACTTCGGCACCGAGGAGAACATCCTCCTGGCCCTGCAGTACCAGTGGACGAGGACGCTGAGCGGACGCCTGCGCGCCGAGGTCACCGACCCGGACGACGCCGACGGCCTCGGCGACCACGTCGACGCCGTCACGCGCGCCTGGCGCGCGTCCGTCGAAGAGCACGAGACGCTGCGCGCGGTGCTCGACGGCGGCTACGAGCGGCACGCGTCGCTGCGCCGCATGCACGAAGGTGAGCTGCGGATGCTCGCGGTCACGGCCGGGCTGGCCGACCCGCGGGAGCCGGGCGAAGAGATCGTCAAGGTGGGTCACGCGCTCGAGGCGCTGCTGCGCACGAGCCGCGAGGAGCCCGCCCGCCGCCGTCCCGTCATGGGACACCTGCGGCGCCTGCTCGCGCCCTCGGCGTGAACAGGGTTTAGTACACGCATGACGGAGCGCTGGACCGACGCCGACATCGCCGACCAGACCGGCCGGACCGTGCTGGTCACCGGGGCGAACTCGGGGCTCGGGCTGCGCACCGCCGAGGTGCTCGCGAGCAAGGGGGCTCGCGTGCTCCTCGCCTGCCGCTCCGCCGAACGCGGGGCGAAGGCACTGGACCTCGTCAAAGCGGCCGCCGCGGGCGCCGAGCCCGAGCTCATCCCACTGGACCTGAGCGAGCTCGCCTCGGTGCGCGCGGCCGCCGCGTCGGCCCGGGAGCTGACCGGCGACCAGCTGGACGTCCTGGTCAACAACGCCGGCGTGATGGCGACCGCCCGCGGCCGCACCGCCGACGGCTTCGAGCTGCAGTTCGGCACCAACTACCTCGGCCACGCGGCGCTGACCTGGCTGCTGATGCCCGCCCTGCGCGGCGGATCGCACGCCCGCGTCGTCACGCTGTCGAGCCTCGCCGCCACCGGCGCCCGCATCCACCTCGACGACCCGAACGGCGAGCACCGCCGCTACAACGCGGCCGCCGCGTACGGCCAGTCCAAGCTCGCCGACCAGGTGTTCGCGCTCGAACTGGACCGTCGTCTGCGCGCGGCGGGTTCGGACATCATCAGTGTCGCCGCCCATCCCGGCTACACCGCGACGGGGCTCGGCAGCGGCATGGCGCGCTCGTACTCGAACCCGGTGGTCCGGTCCCTGATCGCCGGCGGCCACCGCGTCGGCGAGGTCCTGTTCGCCCAGGGCCCCCGCATCGGCGCCCTCCCGCAGCTGTACGCGGCGACGGCGGACGGCGTCTCCGGGGGTTCGTATTTCGCCCCGCGTGGCCTCGGGAACCTGCGCGGTCACCCGGTTCAGGTGCCCCCGCTCGCCACCGCGCGCCTCGAGCCGCTGGGGTCCGCACTGTGGGACCTGACGGCGGAGTTGACCGAGGTCACCCCCGATCCCGCGTAGCCAGGACGGGCGTACGGTTGAGGGCGTGAGTGCTGCGCCTGAAGGCCGGAAGCTGCTGCGTCTGGAAGTCCGCAACAGTGAGACGCCGATCGAGAAGAAGCCGCCGTGGATCAAGACGCGGGTGCGGATGGGGCCGGAGTT
>NZ_JBEXVF010000082.1:0-39192 GCF_040629235.1 Amycolatopsis sp. NPDC005961
TATTTATGTGTTGTGATAGACCTATTTGGGTGGACCTGGGGGCCGCCCCCGGGCGCTTATCTTATAAACCGCTTTAGAACACTGTTTCTCACTCACGACCTCTTCGCGAGCTTTGTGCCGCCGACGGGTCCATTCGTGGTTGGATCTTGCGATGGGGTATCGACTCAACAGGCGAGCGGCGTTCGGTTTGGGGACCGCTGTCGTCGCCGGAAGCGTTCTGACCGGCTCTCCCGCGTTCGCGCAGGAAGCAGACATCGAGGCCAGCCCGGCCACACCGGACCGGGCCAGGCAGAAGGTGAAGCGCGTCTACGACGACGCGGCCGCTGAGGCGGGCGGCATCTGGAACTCCTACATCAGCGTGGCCGACCAGGTGGCCGTCGACGTGGCGTCCGACGAGATCGTCGAGGCGTACAGCGTCAACAAGGTGGCCGTCGCGGTCACCTTGATGGACAAGATCGACCGTGGCCTGCTCACCCTGGACCAGCAGGTCCAGGTGCCGGCGAGCATCGTCGTGCCGGGTGGTGACGGCATCATCATCCTGGACCAGGCGTACCCGAGCGCGTTCACGCTGGGGCACGTCCTGTCGCTGTTCCTCACTGTTTCGGACGATACGTGCGTCCGGCTGGTGGGGCTCGTGGTTCCGGCGGCCGAGATCAACCAGATCCTGGTGACCAAGGGCTTCCCCAAGACCCAGGTCACGCCGGTGGCCAACCCGAACCGCTACTTCCTCGGCCAGACCACTCCGCGCGAGACCCACGACCTGCTGAAGGCGCTGGTCGCGGGCACCTTGCTGAGCCCTGCGTCGACGGAGTACCTGCTGTCCATCCTGCGGTCGCAGGTGGCGTTCACCGACGGTATCCGCCGGGAGATGTCGTCCGCCGATCGGGCGAGGATCGCCACGAAGGCGGGCTGGCTGAACGACGGCCGCAACGAGGCGGGCATCATGTTCGACGCCGCGGGCAAGCCGGTGCTGATCTACTCGATGTTCGCGCACGGCCAGGCGAACCCGGAGGACTTCGGGGCCACGCACCCGGTCCGGCAGGCGAGCGCGAAGATGGGGCCGAAGTTCCTGCGCGCGGTCGACAAGATCGCGGGCGCCGGAGCCAGGACCTTCCGGGCACCGGCCTACCAGCAGTACAACGGCGGCTGAGCGCAGCTACCTCGTGAGTGAGAAACAGGGCTAGAACACTGTTTCTCACTCACGAGGTCTTGGCGAGCTCCGGAACCCGGTCGACCCAGGTGCCGTGCGGTTCCAGGGTGACCTCGCGGACGTCGTCCTCGCGGCGGTCCAGCCGCACCACCAAATAGTCCTCGGACAGCCGCTCCGCCGACCCCTCGCCCCACTCGACCACGATCGCCGAGCGCTCGAGGTCCGTGTCCAGGTCCAGGTCGTCCAGCTGGGACAGGTCACCGCCGAGGCGGTACGCGTCCACGTGCACCAGCGGGACCCCCGCCTCGCCCGCCGGGTGGACGCGGGCCAGGACGAACGTCGGGGAGCTGACGCGGCCGCCGACGCCGAGGCCGTCCGCGATGCCGCGCGTCAGCGTCGTCTTGCCCGCGCCGAGGGGACCCGCGAGCAGCACGAGGTCGCCCGCGCGCAGCGAACGGCCGAGGGACCGCCCGAACTCCATCGTGTCTTCGGGCTTCGGGTACAGATGCGTCAACGCTGCCACCACCAGTTTCGCCGGGCTGAAGTCATGCCGTCCACACCGGAACAGCGTTGCAGGAGATCGATCAGGTGGCTGGTCACCAGCTCGGGCTGTTCGAGCAGCACCATGTGCCCGGCGCCGCGCACGCGCACCAGCTCCGCGTCGGGCAGCTCGGACGCGATCCGCTCGGCGTGCGAGAACGGCGTGAACCGGTCCGAATCACCGCCGATGACCAGCACTTCCGCGTGCTTCAGCCCGGCCAGCGCCGCGTACCGGTTGTGGCTGCCGAGCGTGTCGACGAAGTTGACGAGCCCGCGGACCGGCGTCACCTCGAGCATTTCGAGCATGAAGTCGACGAGCCTCGGCGCGACGTCGCGGCTGCCGAAAGCCAAGCGCCGCACGGCTTGGCGCGTCAGCTGCCCGCCCGCGGCGCGGACGAACTCCACCAGGCCCGGCTGCCAGCCGGCGAGACCGCCGGCGGCCCGCGTCAGCGGGTTGTACTTCGAGAGCAGCGAACGCGGCAACCCGCGTGCACCCACTTCGCCCGCCGCGGTCGCGATGAACGCGACGCCTTCGACACGCTCTTCGAACAAGGAAGGGAACTCGGCGGCCAGCTCCATGATCACCATGCCGCCCATCGAGTGCCCCATCAGCACGAGGGGCCCGTCCGGCACCACGGACCGCAGCACGACGTCGAGGTCGCGCGCCAGCTGCTCGATCGTCGAGTTCTCCGCCGAAGCCGCGCCGGACAGGCCGTGGCCGCGGTGGTCGTAGTACACCTGACGCACGCGCGGCAGCCGAAGCGACTCGAGGTCGCGACGCTGGAAGTGCCAGCAGCGCCGCGAAAGCGCGAAGCCGTGTACCCCCACGACAGTCAGTTCGGGTTTGCCGCCGTCCCCCGGGTCGATCTCCTCGACCGAAAGCGGCGTGCCGTCGTCGGCCGCGACCGTGTAGACGCGGTCGGGCTTCAGCTCCCCCAGCGGCTCGTCCACGTACGGATCCTCACTGTGCCGCCGCTGCTGCGCGGCGACGATTGCGGCGGCGGCCGTCCCGGTGGCGATGGCCCCGACCCCGCCGGCGATGGCCAGCAGTCGACGTGAAGGTGTCACGAGCGCTCTCCCAGATACCGGCGCCGCACCCGCGGGCGGTACATCGAGGTGACGACCTCGTAGTCGATGGTGCCCAGCTTGTCGGCCCATTCCCGGGCCGTCGGCTCGCCGTTCCCCCCGGTGCCGAACAGGACGACGTCGTCGCCGACGGACGGCTCGAAGTCACCGCAGTCGACGACGAGCTGGTCCATGCAGACCCGCCCGGCCACCGGCCGCCGCTGCCCGCCGAGCCAGACGTCCATCCGCCCGGACAGCGACCGCGGGACGCCGTCGGCGTACCCGGCCGGCACCAGCGCCAGGTTCGTGTCGCGCGAAGCCGTCCAGGTGTGGCCGTAGGACACCGATTCGCTGGCTTCGATGCGCTTGACCAGCGCGACCGTGGACCGGAACGTCATGGCCGGGCGCAGGTCTTCGGCCTGCGGCACCGGATTCAGCCCGTACATCGCGATGCCCGGGCGGACGACGTCGAAGTGCAGGTCCGGCCGGGTGAGCAGGGCCGCGGAGTTCGCCAGGTGCCGCTTCGGGTCGAGCCCGGCGGCGCGGGCGGCGTCGTAGGCCTCGGCGAACCGCTTCGCCTGGAGGTCGGTCGCCGGGTGGTCCGGCTCGTCCGCGCACGCGAGGTGGGACCAGATCGCGACGACTTCGACCCGCGGTTCGGCGGCCGCCGCTTCGACCAGCTCGGCCCACTGGGCGGGCGGGCAGCCGTTGCGCGAGAGCCCGGTGTCGATTTTGAGGTGCACACGAGCCCGGGTACCCACCGGCGTGGCGGCCGCGATGCGGCGTAGCTCACCCACGGAACTGGCCGCGAGGTCGACGCCGGCCTCGATGCCCGGCGCGAAGTCGACGTCCGGGGTGTCCAGCCAGCTGAACAGCCGGGTCGTGATCCCGGCTTCGCGCAGGGCCAGGGCCTCGCCGAGCGAGCACGTGCCGAGCCAGCCCGCGCCGGCCTCGACCGCGGCGCGCGCCACCGGCAGCGCGCCGTGGCCGTAGGCATCGGCCTTCACCACCGCCATCACCTCGGAGCCGGGCGCGCGGGCGCCCAGCAGGGTGAGGTTGTGGCGGATCGCGTCGAGGTCGATGTCGACCTGGGCCCTGGGGAAACTGGAGGTCATAGCGCCCTCCAGTTTCCCATGACCCGAGGTCAGGGCAGGCGCAGCCCGGACGTGGCGGAGAACACGTGCAGCTCGTCGGGGCGGATCCGCAGGTTGAGCGTGTCGCCCATGGCGGGCGGCGTGCGCGGGTCGACCCGGGCGACGACGTTCGACTTGTTGTCGGCCGCGTCGGTCTCGGCGAGCTTGCCGTAGACGTAGGCGTCCGAGCCGAGCTCCTCGACCAGCTCCACCTTGATCGGCAGGGTGCCTTCACCGGTGGCGACCTCGAGGGCCTCCGGCCGGAAGCCGAGGGTCACGGTGTCGCCGTCGGCCGCCGCGATGGTCTCGCGGGTCAGCGGCACGCGCGCGCCACCGACCTCGGCGCCGTCCGCCGTCAGCTTCGCGGTGACGAGGTTCATCGCCGGCGAGCCGATGAACCCGGCGACGAAAGCGTTTGCGGGCCGGTCGTACAGCGCGCGCGGGGTGTCGCACTGCATGAGCAGGCCGTCCGAGAGCACCGCGACGCGGTCACCCATCGTCATGGCCTCGACCTGGTCGTGCGTGACGTAGACGGTGGTGACGCCGAGGCGGCGCTGGAGCGCGGCGATCTGCGTACGCGTCGAGACACGCAGCTTCGCGTCGAGGTTCGACAGCGGCTCGTCCATCAGGAAGACCTGCGGCTCGCGGACGATCGCGCGGCCCATCGCGACGCGCTGGCGCTGACCACCGGAGAGCGCCTTCGGCTTGCGGTCGAGGTAGTCGACGATGTCGAGCAGCTTCGCGGCCTCGAGGACCTTCTGCTTGATCTCGGACGCGGGACGCCCGGCGATCTTCAGCGCGAAGCCCATGTTCTGCGCGACCGTCATGTGCGGGTACAGCGCGTAGTTCTGGAACACCATCGCGATGTCACGCGAGCGCGGCGGCAGCTGCGTGACGTCGCGGTCGCCGATCCAGACGGCGCCGTCGTCGATGTCCTCGAGGCCGGCGAGCATGCGCAGGCTGGTCGACTTGCCGCAGCCGGACGGGCCGACCAGCACCAGGAACTCGCCGTCGGCGATCTCCAGGTCCAGCGCGTCGACCGCGGGGCGCTCCGAACCGGCGTAGCGCCGGGTCGCCTTGTCGTAGGTGATGGAAGCCATCGGTCAGTCCTCTCCGAGATTCCGCCGGACCCCGTACGCCGCTTCGCGGGCTTCGAGGTGGCGCTGCTGGATCCGGTGGCCCTCGGCGCGCTGCGCCTCGGTCGGCTCGTCCAGCTCGAGCCGGGCTTTCGTGTTTTCCTGCCAGGACGGGGGTTCCGCACTGGAAGTCAGGGCCCAGGCCGCCTGCCGCGCCGCGCCGATGGCGACGTACTCGGCGACGTCGGGCAGCTGCACGGGCACGCCGAACACCAGCGGCGCGACCGCGCGGACGGCGGCCGACTGCGCGCCCCCGCCGATCAGCAGCACGCGGCCGACGTCGAGGCCGTGCGCGCGCACCGCGTCGAGGCCGGCGGCGAGGCCGCAGAGCATGCCTTCGACGGCGCTGCGCGCGAGGTTCTCCGGGGTCATGTTCACCCTGGTCAGACCGGTCAACGAGCCGGTGGCCCCGGGCAGGTTCGGGGTGCGCTCGCCGTCGAGGTAGGGCAGGAAGGTCAGGCCGCCGGCGCCGGGCTCGGCCCGCAGCGCCAGCCGGTCGAACTCGCTCAGCGTCGCGCCGAGCATGGCCGCCGTCGCGGTGAGGACGCGCGCGGCGTTGAGCGTGCAGGCGAGCGGCAGGAACCGGCCGGTGGCGTCGGCGAACCCGGCCACCTCGCCGGACGCGTCGGCCGCGCCGGTTTCGGCGACGCCGAACACGGTCCCGCTGGTGCCCAGCGAGACGACGACGTCGCCCGGCTGCAGCTCGAGCGCGAGGGCGGCGGCCATGTTGTCGCCCGTGCCCGCGGAGACGAGCACTCCGTCCGGGGTGTGGCCGGCGGTGTCGGCCGGGCCGAGGACGGTGGGCAGCTCCGGCGTCCGGCCGCCGAAGGCGTGGGCCAGGACGTCGAGGCGGTAGGCGTTGTCGGACGGCGAGAAGTACCCGGTGCCGGACGCGTCGCCGCGGTCGGTGACCGGGGCGCCGCCGGTGAGCTTCCAGGTCAGCCAGTCGTGCGGGAGCAGCACGCGGGCGACGCGGTCGGCGAGCTTCGGCTCGTGGTCGGCCAGCCAGCGCAGCTTCGTGACGGTGAAGCTGGCGACCGGCACCGAGCCGACCGACTTCGCCCAGACCGAGGGCCCGCCGAGCTCGTCGATGAGGTCGAGCGCCGACTGCGCGGAGCGGGTGTCGTTCCACAGCAGCGCGGGGCGGACGACCTCGTCGTCCTCGTCGAGGGTGACCATGCCGTGCTGCTGACCGCCGACGCCGATGGCCTTGACGTCGTCGAGCAGGCCCTTCGTGGCCTCACCGAAGGCGTCCCACCAGGCGGCGGGGTCGACCTCGGTGCCCTCGGGGTGCGGCGCGCGGCCGGTGCGGACGATCTCACCGGTTTCGGCGTCGCACACGACGACCTTGGTCGACTGCGTGGACGAGTCGATGCCGGCGACCAGCTCAGCTGTCATAGGGCTGCCCCTCTGCGACGTGTTCGACGATCTCGATCGCGGTACCGGCGTTGAGCGCGGCCTCGATCTCCTCGGTCGGCGTGGTTTCGCCGGTGATCAGCAGGTCGTAGTCGCCGACGTCGCCGTGCCCGTAGGTGGCGGTGCGGCCGAACTTCGAGTGATCGACGACGAGGACCGTCCGGTTCGCGACCCGCAGCGCCGCCTTCTTCAGCTCGGCGTAGTCGCGGTCGGGGTGGAAGAGCCGCCCGACGGCGACGGCGGTGACCGAGACGAACGAGACGTCGGCGCGGAGCGAGTCGAGCAGGTTCAGGACCTCGGGGCCGGAGCAGGAGTCGTACTCGGGCGAGTACCGGCCGCCCGCCAGTACGACGTCGACCTTCGAGCCGAGCAGCCGGGCGGCGTGCAGCGAGTTCGTGACGACGGTGAGGGCGTCGATCTCGGCGAGGCGCTTGACCAGCGGGAGGAGCGTGGTGGAGTCGTCGACGAAGACGGTCTGGCCGGGCTGGACGTGGTTCGCGGCCGCTTCGCCGAGGGCCTCTTTCTCGCCGTGGTGAAGGGTGTCGCGGAAGCGGGCGGCGGTCTCGATGGTGAGGGCCGGGTAGGCCTCGACCTTGCCGCGCAGCTTGCGCAGGAGCCGGCGCTCGGCGAGGTCGTCGAGGTCGCGGTGCATGGTCATCAGGCTGACCCGGAACCTCGTCGTCAGGTCGTCGATGCGGGCCTCGCCCTGCTCGATGACGTGGTCGAGGATGTCCTGCCGCCGCTGTTCGACGACGGCATCGGACGGCCGGGTCTTCCGGTCTCCAGGTGCTGTGCCGCCGCTCACACGGCATTCTTACCAGATTTATCGCCCGGAGTTAACGGAGAACTCGATAAGTCTTCTCAGGATGTCAGCGAGCGGATCGCGCGGATCGCCTCGGGGATCGCGTGGACCAGGCCGGACGCCGAGGTCGGGGCGTTCTGGGCCGCGATCGCGCCCGCCAGCGAATGCACGTGAGCCGCCGCCGCAGCCGCCAGCCAGGGGTCCAGGCCCGCCGCCAGCAGCGCGCCCACCAGGCCGGACAGGACGTCGCCCGAGCCCGCCGTCGCCAGCCAGGCGCCACGCGGCTTGTTCACCGCGACCCGGCCGTCCGGAGCCGCGATCACCGTGACGTGGCCCTTCAGCAGCACGACCGCGTCGTACTTCTTCGCCGCTTCGCGTGCTGCCGCCACCCGGTCCGCGCCGGGCTTCCGGCCCATCAGGCGCTCGTACTCGCCCGCGTGCGGGGTCAGCACCAGCGGCGTGTCCGGGTCGCGCGCGTCCAGGACCTCCGGGGACTTCGCGATGATCGTCGTCGCGTCGGCGTCCGCGCAGACCGGGACGCCCTGGCCGAGCACGTGCCGCAGCACTTCGCGCCCCTCGGAGCCGGTGCCGATGCCCGGCCCGACCGCCCATGCCTGGACGCGCCCGGCGTCCGCGACCGTGCCCGTCGCGATGATCTCCGGCCACTGCGACCGGACGACGTCGGCCGCGTGGCCCGCGTAGCGCACCAGGCCCGCCGTCGCGCGCACCGCCGAACCGGCCGCCAGCACCGCCGCGCCCGGGTAGGTCGCCGAGCCCGCCGCGATCCCGACCACGCCCTGGCTGTACTTGTCGTCTTCGGGCCCGGGCACCGGCCAGGCCGCGGCGACGTCCACGATGTCGAGCCGCCGCAGGTCGGGGTCGGCCAGCTCGAGGCCGATGTCGACCAGCACGACCTCGCCGCAGTGGGTGGGCGCCAGCGCGTGCACCGGCTTGAGCGCGCCGAACGTCACCGTGCGGGCCGCCTTCACCGCCGGGCCGTCGACGGCGCCGGTGTCCGGGTCGACGCCGCTGGGCAGGTCGACGGCGACGATCGGCGCCTCGACCAGCTCGACGAGCCGGGCCGCGTCCGGCCGCAGACCGCCCTTGCCGGAGATCCCGATGATGCCGTCGACCACGACGTCGGCCTTTGCGATCCACTGTGGACCGTCCTCGGGGGACACGATCCGGCCGCCGGCCCGCTTCAGTGCCTCGAGACCGGCGGGGTGCGCCTTCTCGGGCTTGAGCAGGACCGCCGTGACGGCGACCCCGCGTCGGCGCAGGAAAGCCCCGGCCCAGAGCGCGTCGCCGCCGTTGTCGCCCGAGCCGACCAGCAGCACGACCCGGCGGCCGGAGACCGCACCGGTGTGGTCTTCGAGGAAGTCCGCCAGCTGCACCGAGAGCCCGAAGGACGCTCGCCGCATCAGCTCGCCTTCGGGCGTCACGGCGAACGCCCGCCCCTCCGCCTCGCGAATCCGTTCCGTGGTCCAGATTCCCTGCACGGCGAAGGCCTCCCGCTACTCGACAGTCACGGACTTCGCCAGGTTACGCGGCTTGTCGACGTCGTACCCGCGGGCGCGGGCGATCTCCGCGGCCAGCACCTGCAGCGGCACCGTGGACACCAGCGGCTGCAGCAGCGTCGGTACCGCGGGGACCTCGATGAGCTCGTCCGCGAACGGCCGGACGGTCTCGTCGCCCTCTTCGGCGATCACGATCGTGCGGGCGCCGCGCGCCTGGATCTCGCTGATGTTCGACACCAGCTTCGAGTGCAGCACCGCGCGGCCCTTGGGCGACGGCATCACGACGACGACCGGCAGGCCTTCTTCGATCAGCGCGATCGGGCCGTGCTTCAGTTCGCCGGCCGCGAAGCCCTCGGCGTGCATGTACGCGAGTTCCTTGAGCTTGAGCGCGCCTTCGAGGGCGACCGGGAACCCGACGTGGCGGCCGAGGAACAGGATCGCCTTCGAGTCGGCGATCCGGCGGCCGAGGTCGCGCACCTGGTCCACAGTGGACAGCACCTTCTGGACGGCCGCGGGCATGGCCTCCAGCTCGGCGAACTCGCGCGCGACCTCGTCCGGGTACTTCGTGCCGCGGGCCTGCGCCAGCGCCAGGCCGACCAGGTAGTTCGCCGCGATCTGGGCGAGGAACGCCTTGGTCGAGGCGACGCCGATCTCGGGGCCGGCGTGGGTGTAGAGGACGGCGTCGGACTCCCGCGGGATCTGCGCGCCGTTGGTGTTGCAGACGGCCAGGACGCGCGCCTTCTGCTCGCGCGCGTGCCGGACGGCTTCGAGCGTGTCCGCCGTCTCGCCGGACTGGGAGACGGCGACGACCAGCGTGTCCCGGTCGAGGACCGGGTCGCGGTAGCGGAACTCCGAGGCCAGCTCGACCTCGACCGGCAGCCGCGTCCAGTGCTCGATGGCGTACTTCGCGACCAGGCCGGAGTGGTAGGCCGACCCGCAGGCGACGACGAAGACCTTGTCGACGTCGCGCAGGTCCTGGTCGGAGATGCGCTGCTCGTCGAGGATGATCCGGCCGGACTCGAAGTGCCCGCGCAGCGTGTTGGCCAGCGCCTCCGGCTGCTCCTCGATCTCCTTGAGCATGAAGTACTCGTGGCCGCCCTTTTCGGCGGCGGAGAGGTCCCAGTCGACGGTGAACGGCTTGGCCTGGGCGGCGTCGCCGTGGAAGTCGGTGACCTCGTAGCCCTCGCGGGTGATGACGACGAGCTGGTCCTGGCCCAGCTCGACGGCCTCGCGGGTGTGCTCGATGAACGCGGCGACGTCGGAGGCGACGAAGTGCTCGCCCTCCCCGACCCCGACGACCAGCGGCGAAGACCGGCGCGCGGCGACGATGGTGTCCGGCTGGTCGGCGTGCGTCACGACGAGGGTGAAGGCGCCCTCGAGCCGTCGGCAGACGGCGGCGACGCTCGCGGCCAGGTCACCCTTGGTGTCGCCTTCGGTGTAGGCGCGGGCGACGAGGTGCGCGGCGGTCTCGCTGTCGGTGTCGCTGGCCATCTCGACGCCGTCGGCTTCCAGCTCGGCACGGAGGGTGGCGAAGTTTTCGATGATGCCGTTGTGCACGACGGCGACGCGCTGCGAGGCGTCGCGGTGCGGGTGCGAGTTCCGGTCGATCGGCGCGCCGTGGGTGGCCCAGCGGGTGTGGCCCATGCCGGCGGTGCCCGTGATGCTCTCCCGGCCGACCTTGTCGAGCTCGGCTTCCAGGTTGGCGAGCCGGCCGGCCTTGCGCTCGACGGTCAGCTCCCCGCCGTCCAGCACGGCGATCCCGGCCGAGTCGTAACCGCGGTACTCCATGCGACGGAGCCCGCCGAGGACGACGTCCAGAGCCGGGCGGTGCCCGACATATCCCACGATTCCACACACGAGCACCAGCCTAACGAGGGATGTTCGGCGGGTTGACTGGGTCTGGAAAGTGGGTTTCACCTGCGTAAATGTGAGTCTATGTGGTCCGGACCAATGCTTTGTCACTCACACGTGGGGCCACTCGGTGACCCGCCACCCCGAAGCCTGATTGTGACTACGGACGGGAGTACCGCGTCAAGGCGGGAAAGATGCCTTGACCCGGTACTCCCGTCCGTGTTCTGGCTTCGGATCGGGGTTGCGGGGAGGTCTGGGTGCCTGGGTTCGGTGCCTGTGCTGCTCCTGGGGGCCGGGTCCTTCCGGTACGCCGGCTGATCGTGGGTGCGGCGGGCGCGCCGTGCTGGTGGTCGGGCGCTAGGGTTCCGGGCATGGCCAGCAAGCCCAAGCAGCTGCTCGCGGAGTTGACGCACCCGGGTCCGCACGAGGTCCTTCGCGGCAACCTTGCCCTGGTCGGGCTGCCCGGCGTCGTCTACACACCACGTGCCGGGCTCGGGTTGCCCGCTCTTGCCTTCGGGCACGGGTGGCTGCAGCCGCCCGATCGGTACCGGCAGCTGCTGCACCACCTCGCCAGCTGGGGCATCGTCGCCGCCGCGCCCGCTACCCAGCGGGGTCCGCTGCCGTCGCACCGGTTGCTCGCCGCCGATCTGATGACCACCCTCGACGTCGTCACGACCGTGCGGCTCGGGCCGGATGGCATCAGCGTCGACCCGGCCAAGCTCGGCCTCGCCGGGCACTCCACCGGGGGCGGCTCCGCCGTCCTCGCCGCGGCTCAGGACGCGCAGTCCGAGCACCCGCGGATCAAGGCCGTCGCGACCATCACCGCCGCCCAGACGCTGCCGCCGGCCACCGAGTCGGCGAAGGCCATCACCGTCCCCGGCCTGCACCTCGCCGCCGAAGAAGACCTCGTCGCCCCGAAGGTCGGGCACGCCGAGGCCATCACGAACGCCTGGGGCGGCGAAGACGTCCAGCTGCGCACCCTCGGCAAGTCGACCCACCTGGGCGTCACCGAGGGACGGCACTGGTCGCAGCTGATCATGCACGGCAAGCCGCACCGCAAGACGCAGCAGCTCACGCGTGCCCTGTTCACGGCGTTCTTCCTGACGCACCTCACCGGCACGGACAAGTACCGGGCGCTGCTGGAGGCCGACGTCAAGCGCGCCCCCATCGAGCGCGAAGAAGAACCCGCGCACTGACGCGGAAAGGGCCCGGCCGGAGCCGGGCCCTTCCGAAGAAACTCAGACCAGCCAGCTCGTGCTGGAGAAGTCGTCCTCGTCCTCGATCTGACGTGCGTGCCGCCCCCGCTTCGACGGCTCCGGGGCCGGTTCCGGCACCGGCTCGGGCCGGGCCGCCGCCGCCGCGGGCAGCGGGGTGCCGTAGCTCGGCGTCGGGTACGGCGTGCGGCCGGTGTCCGCTTCCTCGTCCTCGACGCCGAACTCCATCAGGGACTCGCGGCCCTTGTCGGCCAGCGTCTTCTCCGTCGCCCAGCCGCCCGCGCTCTCCTTGCGCTTGGTGAGCTCGTCCATGTGCTCGGCGTACTTCTGCGCGGCGGCGAGCTCGTTCTTCAGCCCTTCGCGGGCCTGCTTCTCGGCCTCCGCGACCCGGCGTTCGCGCAGCCCCCGCTGCTCGTCCTGCTCGCGCGCCGCGGCGTCCATCGTCGAGATCGCCGCGCGATACCGCTCTTCGGCGCTGCTCATCGCCCCTCCTCGCCCCTGGTCACCGGTCGTACCGGATCGAACGGTCACCCTCGTCGTCCAGCGAGCCGCTGATCCGGCCCTTGGCCCCGCTCGTCTCGAAGACGCCGCCCTCGATGCGGTACTGGCTGGGCCCGCGCTGCTGGTCGCCGCCGCCACCGCCACCCGGGGCGCCGCCCATCCCGCCCATCATGCCCATGCCACCCATGCCGCTCATCCCGCCGGACGAGCCCGCGGCGGCGGCCTGGTGGCCGCCCGGGTCGACCGGGGTCGCGCCGAGACCGCCACCGTCGGACATCGGCATCGACGCGTCGCTGCCCGTCTGCGCACCGGGATCCAGCGACACGGCACCGGCGAAGTCCGCCGACCCGCCGCCCGTGACGGCGGACCCGAAGTCGCTCGCCCCGGCCGTGGTCGTCGAGTCGCCGCCACCACCGCCGGCCACGCCGGAGTCACCGCCGGCACCCGCGTCGGCCACGGCCACCGCCGGCTCCGCGCCGACACCGCTGCCGCCGCCGAAGTCGCCGGAGAAGTCCTGGCCGCCCGGGGTGGTGAAGCCGCCCCCGCCCGCGCCGGCCGCCGCACCCTGCGTGAACGCCGGGTCGGGGTTGGGCGGCGACGGGTCCTTCGTCAGCGGCGGCTCGGCGTCCGCGTCGTGCCGGATCGCGGACCCGGTGCCGTCGGTCGCCGACGCCGGGCCGGTCTTGAGGTCGCTCGCCTTGGGGTCGTCCTTCTCGTCGAGCGTGTACGTCGTCGGCTCGCCCTTGCCGTCGTCGACGGTCACGATCGTCGGGCCGTCCGGGCCCTCCGGCCGCTCGGCCGTGATCTCGAGGTTGCCGTCCTTGATGTGGATCTTGCCGTCGGGACCCGGCTTGTAGCTGCCGTCGGCCGAGGGCTGCCCGTCCTTGACGGCCTGCTGCGAGCCCTGCGGACCGAAGCTGCCGTCGGCGGCCTTGGCGCCGTCCTTGCCGTCCTTGCCCGCTTCGGCCTTGTCGTCGTCACCCCAGTCGAGGTGGTAGTCCTTCTTGTTGCCGTGGCCGTCGTCCACGGAGATGTCCTGCTTGCCCTGCTTGTCGGGCTCGGACATCTCGATCGTGTTGTCGCCCTTCTTGACCGACACCGTGTCGGTGTCGTCGGTGTTCTTGATGGCTTCACCGGTCGTCGGGTCGATCGGGTACGGCTTGCCGGTGTCCGGGTCCATCTCGAGGGGCTTCCCGGTGATCGGGTTCTTGCCGTCCTCGGGCTTCGCCGGGTCCGCGGCCGCGGGCGGTTCGGCCGCCGACGGCGTCGTGCCGCCCCCGCCGGTACCGCCGCCCGTGCCACCCCCGGTGCCACCGCCCGTGCCGCCGCCGGTCCCGCCGCCGTTGTCGTTCTTGCCGGGGCCGCCGGTGTTCTCCTTGCCCTTGTCCGTGCCGCCGGTGTCCGTGCCCTTGGCCTCGGTGAGCTGGTTGCGGTAGCCGTCCATGTACCGCTCGAGCGCGCCGAACTGCTGGTCGATCGTGTCCTTGGCGGACTTGCAGGAGCCGTTGAAGGCGTTGATCAGGCCCTGGTACTCGGTCGCGAACGCGCCGTCGCGCCAGTAGCGGCAGACGTTGCGGCCGTACTCCTTGTTCTCGTCGTTGAAGCCGCAGTCGTCGTTCTGCAGCCGCTCGGCGAGGTTCGTCTGGTTGCCGTTCTTCGCGTTGACGGCGTCGACCCAGCCGGCGACCTTCATGAAGTCGTCGAACTCCTCGGTCTCGCCGTTGGCGATCTTGAGGACGTCCTTCGCCATGTTGATGTCGGCCTGCGCGACCGTCGTGCGGTGCAGCTGCAGGACCTCGTCGACCTTCTTCTTGACGGCGTCGTAGACGTGCGTCACGGTCTGCGGGATCAGCTTCGCGGCGCCGTCGATCTGCTGCGAGAGCTCCTTGGCGTGCGGCTTGATCGTCTCGTCGTACTTGATCTCCGCCGCGTTCGCGCCCTTGCCCTTCCACTCCCCGAAGAGGGTCTGGAGCTCGGTGTCGCTCTTGCTCAGCGTGTCTTCGACGACCTTGTGCGCCTTGGCGAGGTCGTCGGCCTCGGTGAGGAACTTCTGGAACTGGATCCCGCGGTTCTCGTGGAACTTGTCCTTGAGGTCCTTCTGCGAGTCGATGTGGCCGGACCCGCCCTTGATCTTGTTCCAGATCTCGTCGGTCCACAGGACGAGGAAGTCGACCGTGATGTTGCCCTGGTCGAGCATTTCGTCGGAGGTCTTCGCGCCGGCCCCCAGCGTCGGCGCCGCGATTCCGTCGAGGTTCTTCTTCGCCGTGTTCTTGCGGTCGGTCTGGGCCTGTTGTTCCTTGCCCTTCGCCGCCCCGTCCTGCTGGGCTTCCTTGAGCGCGTTGTCGACGTCGTCGTCGGATCCGGACGGCGCGAGCGGGGTCGTCAGCCAGTTCCGGTCGGAATACCCGTCGATGTATTCCTTGGCGTACTTCTCTTCTTCGTCGTTGAAGTTCCAGGTCGCCTTGTCGTACGCCTCCATGAGTGCGGACTTCTTGTCCATGGAGACGTTCGGGTCGTCGAGGACCTTCTTGATTTCCGCCCAGTCCGCCATTACTTGCTCCCCGCCGCGTTCGCCTGTGCGCCGGCGTTCGACTCCTGCGCGGTGTACTTGGAGCCGGCGGTCCCGATCCCGCTGCCGAGGTTCATCAGCGCGTTCGACAGCCCGGTCATGCCCGCGCCGATCTCGTCGATCCCGGATTTGTACTTGCCGTAGCCGTCACCGTGGACCCGGCCGAAGTCCGCCTGCGCGATTTCGGTGGGCGCGACCTTCTTGGCCTCGGCGGCCGGGTCGTCCGCGACGTCGTTGAGGCGGATCTGCGCCCGCGTCATCGCCTCGGAACTCGCTTCGTAACCGTTCGGCATGCTCGGCTTTCCCCCTTCGATCCACAGCCCCTGTTTCCGGGTGTCAGGACTGTGACGCACCCGGACGCCGTTCGGTGCCGTCGCGGATGCACACAGAGTCTAGCGTTCGGCCGAGCGGCCGACCTGGGCTTTGCCCAAGTGCACTCACCCGGTCGGGTGCTGCACGGCGATCGCTTCGGAAATGACTTCGGCGACGCCGCGGACGTCCACCAGCCGGTCGAGCTCGTCCAGGTCGACGGAGACGCCGTAGCGCACCTCGACCCGGGCGAGCAGCTGGACGCGCTGCCGGGACGTCATGCCGATGGCGTCGAACGGCGTCGTGTCGGTCAGCCGCTCGAGCGGAAGCTGCAACGCGGTGCAGACGATCTTCCTGATCTCGTCGGTGTACTCGCCCGCGTCAGTCATGGGGCCCATTCTCGCCCCACCAGCGGTCGCGGGCCGCGGCGCGGGACACCTTGCCGCTGGAGGTCCGCGGCACCGCGCCCGGCGGGACCAGCCACAGGGCACGCAGCGGCAGGTCGTGGCCCGCGGAGACGGCCCGCCGCACGGCGGTCTCGACGTCGGCGTCCGGCGCCGCGCAGCCGGCCACGACCGCGACACCCTCGCCGTGGCCGTCCCGCACCGCGAACGCGGCGACGCGCCCGGCCCGGACGCGCGGGTGCGCGGCCTCGACGGTGGCTTCGATGTCCTGCGGGTGGTGGTTGCGGCCGTCGACGATGATCAGGTCCTTGAGCCGCCCGGTGACGTACAGCAGGCCGTCGTGGACGAAGCCGAGGTCGCCGGTGCGGAGCCAGCCGTCTTCGGTGAAGGTGTCCCCGCGGTCCGGATCGCCCCAGTAGCCGTCGGCGACGTTGGGACCGGACACCCAGATCTCTTTGTCGACAATGCGGATCCGCTGGCCGTACGGCCGCCCCACGGACACCAGCTCGCCGCGGCCGAACGCCGTGACCGTCGGGCCTTCGTCGGCCGCGCTCGTGACGAACACCGTCGCCTCGGCCAGGCCGTAGCAGGGCTTGTGCGCCGCGCGCGGCAGCCCGAACGGCGCGAAGGCGCGGTCGAAGGCCTCGACGCTGGCCGCGCGGACCGGCTCGCTGCCGTTGAGGACCGAGTTGACGTGCGAAAGGTCGACGTCTTCCAGCTCTCCGGCGGCCTCCGCGGCCAGGTCGAAGGCGAAGTTCGGCGCGGCGGTGATCGCGCCGGGGTGCTCGGCGAGCAGCCGGATCCAGCGCAGCGGGTCGCGCACGAACTCCATCGGCGTGAAGAACACCGAGTGCGCGCCGAGGAAGACGGGGGTGCCGATGAGCAGCACGAGACCCATGTCGTGGAAGAACGGCACCCAGCCGGCGAGGTGGGTCGACGCGTCGGCGTGGTAGCACTCGGTGGTCTGCCAGCAGGCGGCCACGAGCGCCCGGTGCGAGATCACGGCGCCGGCCGGGCGGCGCGTCGAGCCCGACGTGTACTGCAGGTACGCCGGGTCGGTCATCGCCACCTCGGCGGGCGGCTCGGCGGCGTCGGGCGCGATGTCCTCGACGGCCAGCGCGAAGACCGGCGGGATCTTGTCCAGCAGGTCCTTGGAGGTCAGGCAGGCCGCCGGGGCGGCGTCCGCGAAGGCGGACTCGATCCGGGTGCGGCCGGCCCGGCCGGTCGGGACGGACAGCGGGACGGCGACGCGACCGGCGTAGAGCGTGCCGAGGAAGGCGACGACGTACCCGAGGTCCTGGCGGGCGACGATCGCCACCCGGTCCCCCGGCCGCGTGCGGCGCCGCAGCTCACGCGCGACACCACGGACGCGGTCGAGCACCTCGGGCCAGCTCAGGGTGTGGTCGGCGGGACCGGGGAAGGTGCGGCAGGTGAACGCGGGACGATCGTGGGCGGCGTTGCGGCGCAGGTAGTCCGTGAACGGCGTGGTCAGGACCTCTTCCGGGACATCTGCGGGCGGCACGGCCTCATCCTGCCCTACCGTGGGCAGGCGATGGACGAGTTCGAACGGCACGGGATCGGCGTGGTCTCCGGCCGCGACGCGTGCGCGCACGCCCTGCGTTCCCCCGATCTGACGTCCGATCCGGGCGCCGGCTCGCCGAGCGTCCTGCTGCGCGACGGCGACGGCCACGCGCGGGTGCGCGGGGTGCTGCGGGAGATCATCGCCGGGCTGGACCCGCTCCCGGACGCCGTGATCGCGTCGATCGAGGCCGTCGTGGCCGGCCTGGGAGCGTCGTTCGACCTCGTGCGCGACTTCGCGCGGCCGGTGGCAGGCGCGGTGACGTCGGCGGTGCTCGGCGTCCCGCTCGACGACGTCTTCCTCGACCACCTGGAGAAGACGACGGCGAACCTCGACGTCTTCGCCGGCAGCGACCGGGCGGGGCAGGCGTCGGCGTTCCGGCTCGCGGTGCAGCTGAGCCGGACGCCGGCCGGGCCGGGCGGCCTGACGGCGTTGCGGGAGGCCCACGCGGCCGGGCGGCTCAACGAGGACGAGCTGATGCTCAACCCGGTCGTCCTGGCGCACGCCGCGTACGAGAACTCGCTGAACTTCCTGGCGTGCGCTGGCCTGGAGCTGGCCACTTCCGGCCCGCGGAGCGTGCGTGACCTGGTGACGTCGGTCTGCCCGGCCCGGTACGTCCTGCGCTTCGGCCCGGACGGCCCGATCGCGGTGTCCCTGACCGACGGGCTCCCGTTCGGCCTGGGACGCCACGCGTGCCCGGGGTCAGGAGTCGCGCTCGCCGAGGGCGAGATCGCCCTCGGCGCGTTGGCGAAAGTCCTCGACGGCGGCTGCGAGGTCGGCGAGGTGGTGTGGAAGACCCACTCGGTGTTCCACGGCCTGGCGAAGGCCGTGGTCACCGTGTCAGGAAACCGCTGAGACGACGCCCACCAGGCGGTCGGCCGCGGCCTGCGCGGTCGCCTGGGCCGTGGCCTCCACCATCACGCGGACCAGCTGCTCGGTGCCGGACGGGCGCAGCAGCACCCGGCCCTCTTCGCCCAGCTCGGCCTCGACCTCGGTGACGGCGTCGCGGACCTCGCTCGAGTCCGCCACCGCCGCCTTGTCCGCGACCGGGACGTTCACCAGGACCTGCGGGAGCCGGTTCATCACGGCCGCCAGGTCTTCGAGCGACTTGCCCGTCTCGGCCATGCGGCTCATCAGGCGCAACGCCGTGAGCAGGCCGTCGCCGGTGGTGGCGTGGGCCGGCAGCACGACGTGGCCGGACTGCTCGCCGCCGAGGGCGAAGCCGCTCGCGCGCAGCTCTTCGAGGACGTACCGGTCGCCCACCGCCGTCGTGACGACGGTGATGCCGTGGGCCTTCATCGCCAGGTGCAGGCCGAGGTTGCTCATCACGGTCGCGACCAGCGTGTCCTTGACCAGCTCGCCGGACTCGGCGAAGGCGAGCGCCAGCACCGCCATGATCTGGTCGCCGTCCACCAGCTCGCCGGCGGAGTCGACGGCCACGCAGCGGTCGGCGTCGCCGTCGTGGGCGATGCCCAGGTCGGCGCCGTGCGCGACGACCGCCTCGCGCAGCTTGTCGGGGTGGTTCGAGCCGCAGTGCTCGTTGATGTTGACGCCGTCCGGCTCGGCGAACAGCGCGACGACCTCGGCACCGGCCCGGCGGTAGACCTCGGGCGCGGCGGCCGACGACGCGCCGTTCGCGCAGTCGACGACGACCTTCAGCCCGGCGAGCGAGTGCGGCGTGACGTTCAGCAGGTGGGTGGCGTAGCGGTCGAGCGCGTCGTCGACGTCGTGGACGCGGCCGACGCCGGCGCCGGTCGGGCGGACCTTGCCGTCCGCGAGGCCGGCTTCGATCTCGTCCTCGATGCCGTCGGGGAGCTTGTGCCCGCCCGCGGCGAAGAGCTTGATGCCGTTGTCGGGCATCGGGTTGTGCGACGCGGAGATCATCACGCCGAGGTCGGCCTCGAGCGAGCCGACCAGGTAGGCGACGGCGGGCGTCGGCAGCACGCCGACGCGGAGCACGTCGGCCCCCGCGGAGGTGAGGCCCGCCACGACGGCGGCCTCGAGCATCTCGCCGCTGGCCCGCGGGTCGCGGCCGACGACCGCGACCGGCCGGTGCGAGCGGTCGTGTGCGGCGAGCACGCGGGCGGCGCTGGCCGCCAGGGCCAGCGCCAGCTCCGGCGTCAGCTCCGCGTTGGCCAAGCCACGTACCCCGTCGGTACCGAACAGGCGTGCCATCGATCGACCTCCTCAGTGCGGCTGCGCCAGCGCAACCGACCATCACAACGTAGCGACCCTCCCGGGCCGCGCTACCCCTGGATGTCGCTCCGGACCCGGGGCCCGAAAACGATACCGCCGGTAAAAACGCCGAAGCGCCCATCCGATGGACGGATGGGCGCTCCGGTGGGTTGCGCCAGAGGCGCGATCAGCGCTTGCTGTACTGCGGGGCCTTGCGGGCCTTCTTGAGGCCGTACTTCTTCCGCTCCGTGGCGCGCGCGTCACGGGTCAGGAAGCCGGCCTTCTTGAGGGCCGGGCGGTCGTCGGCGTCGACCTCGATGAGCGCACGGGCGATCGCGAGGCGCAGCGCGCCCGCCTGGCCCGAGACGCCGCCACCGTGCAGGTTGGCGAAGATGTCGAACGAGTCCGGCTTCTCGACCAGGACCAGCGGGTCCTTGATGAGCTGCTGGTGCACCTTGTTCGGGAAGTACTCCTCGAGGGTGCGGCCGTTGAGCTTGAACTCACCGGTGCCCGGGACGACGCGCACGCGGACGACGGCTTCCTTGCGGCGGCCGACGGTCTGCGCGTTGCCACCGGCGGCGCGCGACGGGCGGGGCGCCGTGGCGCTCTCGCTCGTGGCGACCGGGGTCTCGCTCGAAGCGACCGGGGTCTCACTCGTGGCGACCGGCGTCTCGCTGGTCGCGGTTTCGCTGGTCTCGACGGCGCCGGTCTCGGTCGCCTCGGTGGCCTCAGCGACCTCGGGGGTCTCGTTCTCGGTGCTGGTCACAGACTGTTCCTCACTCACTGCGCGACCTGCGCGATCTTGGTGATCTCGCGCGCCTGCGGCTGCTGCGCGGCGTGCGGGTGCTGCGGGCCGGCGTACACCTTGAGCTTCTTCGCCTGGGCGCGGCCGAGCTTGTTCTTCGGCAGCATGCCCTTGACGACCTTTTCGACAAGGTGTTCGGGCTTGGTGTCGAGCAGCTCGCCGAACGAGCGCTTCCGCAGACCGCCCGGGTAACCGCTGTGCCGGTAGGCGAACTTCTGCTCGCGCTTGTTACCGGTGAGCGCGACCTTCTCGGCGTTGACGATGACGACGAAGTCGCCGGTGTCCATGTGAGGGGCGTAGGTCGGCTTGTGCTTGCCGCGCAGCAGCGTGGCGACCTCGGTCGCAAGCCGGCCGAGCACGACATCCTCGGCGTCGATCACGTGCCAGGCACGAGTGACGTCGCCGGGCTTGGGGCTGTACGTGGGCAAGGGTCTACCTCGTCGTCAACATTGCGTGTGGGTTCTGTGCGGGCCTAGCGCGCTGATGCGCCGCAACGCACAACGACATATGAAGATACCCGCACGTCCACCGCCGCCGTGCAGCGGGGTGGGTTGGCACGGCCGTACAGGCTCCGACCGGCCCGGGCGCAGCCGGACTCTACCCGGTTTTCCCGCCGAAGTGCCCGCACCCGACGCCCCGACACGCGAGGATGAGACGATCCGGGCGCCCGGCACCGGGAGCACAGTCGAGCGGGGGACGCGATGAGGAAACGACCGACGGCGATCTTCGTCCTGGCTGCCGTCCTGGCCCTCGTGAGCGCCTGCGGCACGGCCAAGGCGGGCACCGCGCTGCCGAAGGGCGACGACGCGGCGGACTACGTCGGCGGCAAGTTCGAGCAGGTCATCGGCAAGCTCGGGGACGCCATCACCGACACGCGCGACGTCACCAACTCGCTGGACGCCTACTTCAAGTTCGACGACAAGTGGATCCACAGCACCGTGACGTCGGCCCGCACCGGCAGCCCGGAGAGCCGGGCGGTGCGGCACCGGTCGCAGAAGAACCCCGACGAGATCATCGACACGTACACGCCGGCCGACGGCGCGGTCGAATACACCTACCTCGGCCCGATGTACGTCCAGAAGGGCGTCTCGCCGACGGCGTGGGTGTCGATGCCCAAGCCCGAGGCGGGCCTGATCCTGCCGTGCGCCTGGGGCGGGGTGCTGACCCCGTGCCGGATGGCGGACTCGACCGTCGACGCCTACAAGGCCGACAAGCGCGCGGTCCGCGGGGCCAAGAGCCTCGGCGACGGCAAGACCGCGCTGACGGTCACCGTGCCGTTCGAGATCTTCGTCAAGAACAAGGTCGAGATCCTGCCGCCCAGCATCACGAGCCAGGTCGGGCCGGAGCTGAACAAGGCCATGGTGCCGACCACGATCACGCTGAACCCGGACGGCAGCCTGGTCTCGTTCGTGATGGACGCCAAGTTCTCCGGCGACGGCCACCAGGTGGAGCTCAAGTACGACTTCCGGTTCACCGGCAAGGCCAGCCTGCAGGACATGCCCAAGCTGCCGGACGCGGCGCAGATCACCGTGCTGCCCGACCGGGCGGCCATGGACGACTTCTACCGCCGGCTCGGCGAAGCGCAGGGCCAGTGACCACCGCCACGACCCGAGGTGAGCACCGATGACACCGCCGTCCCAGCCGCCCGACCCGCAGCAGCCGCAGTGGTGGCAGCCGACGGCGAACCCGCCCGGCGCCCCGTCCGGGTGGCAGCCGGAGCAGCAGGCGACCGGCCCGCACGCCGGCCAGTGGCAGCAGAACGCCGACCCGGGCACGGCCTCCGGTTCCTACACCGGCCAGTGGAACCCCGCGCAGCAGCAGCCCGGCCCGAGCGGGTCGTTCTCCGGGCCGTGGCAGCCGGGGCAGCCGAACCCCGGTCCGTGGCAGCCGCCGTCGCACCCGGCGCCTCAGCAGCCGGGCACGCCCGGCGGCGGGTGGCCGGCGCCGCCTTCCCCGCAGCAGTACGGCGGCGGGTTCCAGCCGTCGCAGTACGGCGGTCTCGGGGCGTTCTCCCCGGAACCGGCTAAGAAGCCTAAGTCGAAGAAGCCGCTGCTGATCGCGGGCGCCGCCGTGCTGGTGCTCGTCCTCGGCGGCGGGGCCGCGTGGCTGCTGGGCGCGTTCCGCGGGAACGTGCTCGAGCAACAGTCCCTTGAGGACGGTGTGGTCAAGGTCCTCAACGAGAGCTACGGCGAGCCGGACGTGAAGAACGCGCAGTGCCCGGCGAACGAAGCCGCCGAGAACGGCACGACGTTCGACTGCACGGTGAAGATCGGCGGCCAGGACAAGAAGGTGACGGTGCGGGTGCTCAACGACCGGCCCGAGTACGAGGTCGGCGCGCCGCACTGAGTTTCCCTTGCCGCACTGAGTTTCCCTTGCCGCACAACGGTTCTGACCCGAACCGGCTCTGACAAACGAAAACGGCGGGCCCCGCACCGGAGTGCGGGCCCGCCGTGGTTTCCGGGACTACCGGCTCAGAACAGGCCTTCGACGGCGTTGTCCGTCGACTGGTAGCCGTCGGCGATCTGCGGCAGGGCGGCGGCGATCTGCGCCAGAACCTGCTTCAGGTCCTCGAACTTCTGGTCCCAGGTGCGCTGGGCCTGGTCGTACTGCTCCTTGGCGGAACCGGTCCAGGTGGTGACCAGCGGCTTGAGGTCGTCCTTCAGGCGGTCGAACGCCTGCTGCAGCTCGCCACCGGTGGTCTGGCAGTCCTCGGCGGCCGCGTGGATGGTGGCGTAATTGACGACAATGCCGGCGCCATCAGGCATGATGTGCTCCTTCTGTGCGATGAAAGTTTTGGCGGGTGGAAAGGAAGTTCAGGGGTGAAGCTCAGCCGAGCGCGTCGAAGCCCTTGTTGACGGCCGACAGGATCTCCTGCTGCTGCTGCTCGGAACGCTCGTACTTCGAGCCCGCCTCGCGGAGGAGGTCACCGATGCGCTGCAGGGCCTGGTTCATCTGACGGGCGTCGTCGTCGAACCGCCGCATGACGTTGTCGAACGCCTTCTGGGCGTCACCCTGCCAGCCGGCGCGGGTGGCCTCGATGCGGTCGCGAAGGGTCACGAGGTTGCTGTCCATGCCCGCGCGCACCTCGGTGACGCGGCCTTCGGCCTCGGTGAACTGCTGAACTGTTCCCTGGAATCCGGCTCCGGCGCTCATACCGGTACCCCCTTCAGAAGAGTGATGTTGTCCGTACCGCTCTTGCTCGTTTGTACGGCCCTACGACGCAGACATTGCCACGTCCGGTTCCCCCTTGTCGTGCTTTGCCCGCAAGTAGTTGCTTGCGTGAACGCTCGCGCCGGGAACCGATCGCCGCGCGTATTCCGCGGGCGACCCGGGACGGCGACGCGTCACCCGGAAATATGTTCTCCACCAGCGTGGTTAGCACACGCACAGCGATCACCGGCCGGTGCTCAGGCGTCGCGATTCATGATTCGCATCTGGGAAAAGTCTTCGTCCTCGTCACCCGTTCGAGGGGCACGAGCGGAGGATTGCGAACGCGAAGGAACCGAATCGGCCGGATCCGGAACCGCCACGGCCGGCAGCCCGCGGGCGCGGCGGAACCGTTCGGCGGCGGCGCGCAGCGTGCCGGGGGTCGGGTCGCCGGACTTCGTGCCGCGGCCACCGCGCTTCAGCAGTTCGACGTTTTCGCTGTGGTGGCGCCGGCTGCGCGCCTTCGCGTTCCCGGTGACGCGCCGGGCGTGCGTCACCGCGTCTTCGCCGGTGCGCCGGAAGGCCGACGCGGCGCTTTCGAACTCTTCGGACGGCACCGCGGGCCCTGCTCTCTCAGTTGAGGATCTCGACCGTGCGCACGGCCTGCGTGCAGGCGGCGGCGACCCGGTCGCGCAGCTGCGCCGTGGCGTACTGGCAGCCGACGTGGACCCGGATCCGGCCCTTGGCCACGACGTACCAGTCGACCTGGAGGTCGGGCCGGTCCTTCTTGATCTCGTGGTAGCCGATCACGGTCTTGCCCGCGTACGACAGTGCCGGGTTGAACGAACTGTAGTACTCGGGGTGCTCGTCCACGCCGCCCTTGATGTAGTCCACCAGCTTCTGCGGGTCCGCCGTCGCGTCGTAGTCCATCACGAACTCCTGCGCGACCAGCAGGTCGTTGCCGTCCCGGGACTCCTGGGGGTGGATGACGACCTGCCGGTCGGCGACCCGGTCGTCGGTCTGCACCCAGTCCTCGGGCGCGACGAACTTGAAGTCGTACTGCGAGAGCGTCCGGCCCGTCTCGGCTTGGCCGCCGGAGTCGCCGAACACGACGATCCCGGTGACGACGAGCGCGGCCACGACGACCACGGCACCCGCGACGAGGCCGTAGAGCTTGCCCCGGCTCCGCTTCTTCTCCGGCGCCGCGGTGGCCGCGGCGGGGCGGTTGCCGGGCGGGCCGGGGGGCGGCGCCCACGGCGGCCGGGCCACCGGCTGCCCGTGGGGCGGTGACGGCGGCGGGGCGGCGCGGTTCGGGAACCCGTTGGCGGGCGGGACCGGCGTGCGCGGCGGTGCCGGACGCTGGCCCGCGTCACCGGGGCGCGGGGCGACGTCGCCGGGGCGGACGACCTCGGTGCGCTGCGCCCCGGGGCTGAGGGCGCCGCCCGGCACGGCTCCCAGCCGGGCCATCGCTTCGCCGGGCAGCGCGCCCGTGCGGTCCGGGTCCACCAGCACCGCGCGCAGCGCACCGCGCGCGACCACCGTCTCGGGCTGGTCGAGGCTCGTCGGCACGACGCCGGTGCGTTCGTGCACCAGCCGCGAGATCATCGGGATCCGGCTCGACCCGCCGACCAGGAAGATCGCCGTGAGCTGCTTCGGCCGCAAGCCGGCGTCGCCGATCGCCGCGACCGTCAGCTCCACCGCGCGCCCCAGCGGCGCGGTGATGAGCCGTTCCAGGTCTTCGCGCGTCACGTGCGCGTCGGCGAACGGCGGCGGCATCGGCACGTCGGTGTAGGCGTGCCGCGACAGCGTTTCCTTGGCTCCGCGCACGTCTTGGCGCAGCACGCGGCGCCGGCGCCGGTCGACCAGCTCGCGCCCTTCGACGAGCTGGCGCCACGCGTCCTGGTCGGCGCCGGCCACGAGCGAGCCGACGTGCTCCAGCAACGCCTGGTCGATGTCCGCGCCGCCGAAGGCCGGATCGCCCCGGGTGGCCAGCACCTGGAAGCCGCCGCGCTGCGGACGGCCGGCGCGGTCGCGCGCGGTGTCCGGCGGCAGCCGCCGCACCACGCTGACGTCGACCGTGCCGCCGCCGAGGTCCAGCACCGCCAGCGCGTCGCCGGGGCGGCCGCTGAACTCGACGGTGCGGTCGTTCGTCACGTCCTGCGGCGCGAACGTCGCCGCGTGGTAGACCGCCGCCGCGACCGGCTCGGGCACCAGCGCGACCTCGCGCGCCAGCCCGCCGGCCGCCTGCCGCAGCAGCCGGGTGCGGATGGCACCCCAGTCCGCGGGGTGGGTCAGCACCAGGAGGTCGACCTCGGCCTCACCGGCGAGGCGGCGAGCCTCGGCGACCGCGCGGCCCAGCACGGCGTGCACGACGTCGGTGACGCGCAGGACGCTGTCCCCGAGCAGCAGCTCGCCTTCGTCGATCCGGCGCTTCGGGTTCGGCTCGTAGCGCGCCGGGTCGACGGCCGCCTGCCGCTCGGCCTCCTGGCCGACGAACAGCGTGCCGTCCGCCGCCGCGAACACCGCCGAGGACATCAGCGGCTGGCCGTCGATCACCACGACCTGCGGATCGCGCCCGTTCACCGAGGCGACGACGCAGGTGCTCGACGTCCCGAAGTCCACCGCAACCCGGACCGTCACCAGAAGCTCCCGCAGTACTTGTCGCGATCCCCCGCGCCCGGCCGACGGGGCGCGCCCTCGAGGAGGAACCTACCCCGTCGCCGGACGCGCCCGGCCGCCGTACTCAGTCGGGCTGGATCCACGACACCTGGATCAGCTGCTTGCCGGACTTGCGGGTCAGCAGGTTGCCCCGGCCCGGCGGCATCGCGCTCGGCTTGATGTTGCCGACCAGCGCACCTTCGTCGCGCGAACCGTTCATGACCAGGCCCGGCGCCGCGATCTCCTTGAGCTTGCCGATGATCGGGTCGTACATCGACTTGCTCGCACCACCGGTGCGGCGGACCACGATCAGGTGCAGGCCGACGTCCTTGGCCTGCGGCAGGAAGTCGGAGATCTTCCGCAGCGGGTTGTTCGTCGACGTCGCCACCAGGTCGTAGTCGTCGACCAGGATGAACAGCTCCGGGCCCTTCCACCACGACCGCGTCTTCAACTGCTCCTGCGTGACGTCCGGCCCCGGCAGCCGCCGGGTCATCGAGTTGAAGACGTCGCCGACCATGCTCTCCAGCTGCGCCGCCGACACCGCATACCCCAGCAGCGAATCACCCTGCACGAAGCCGAGCATCGACCGCCGGTAGTCGACCAGCAGGATCAGCGCTTCCTTCGACGTGAACCGCTCGGAGATACCGCGGGCGATCTGACGCAGCAGGTTCGTCTTCCCCGACTCGCCGTCCGCGAACGCGTAGAAGTGCGGCTCGGCGTTGAAGTCCAGGTAGATCGGCTGCAGGTCCTCTTCGTTGACCCCGATCGGGATCAGCTTGGAATCCCGGTGCTGGTCGAGCTTGAGCACCTCGTCGTAGGTGATCATCTCCGGCAGCAAGCGGACCTGCGGCGCGACCCGGCCACGCCACGCACCCTTGATCTTCGCCACCGCGTCGGCCACACCGGCCGCGATCGTCTCCGGGTCACTCGACCCGTCGATGCGGGGCAGGCCACCCAGCATGTGCAGCTTTTCGCGGGTCAGGCCGCGGCCCGGGCGCCCGGCCGGGATGTTCACCGCGACGCGCCGGTCGATGTCGGACTCGGTCGGGTCACCGAGGCGCAGCTCGAACCGGGTCCCGATCATGTCCTTGATCGCCGGACGGATGTCGGCCCACCGGTTCGCCGCGATCACCACGTGCACGCCGTAGGACAGACCCTGCGTCGCCAGCCGGGTGATCGTGGTTTCCAGCTCCTCGAAGTCGTCCCGCAGAGCCCGCCAGTTGTCGACGATGAGGAACGCGTCGCCGAACGGGTCCTGATCCGCCCGGATCTCCCCGCGGCGCTTGCGGTTGCGGAACTCGGTCATCGAGTCGATGCCCATCGCCCCGAACCGGCCTTCCCGCTCGGTCAGCAGCGTGGTCAGCTCGGCCACGATCCGGCGCGCCTTGTCCGGCTCCCGCCGCGCCACCGCGACCCCACCGACGTGCGGCAGGTCCGCGAGGCCGGCCAGGGTGCCGCCGCCGAGGTCGAGGCAGTAGAACTGGGCCTCTTCCGGGGTGTGGGTCAACGCCATCGACATGATCAGCGTCCGCAGCATCGTCGACTTCCCCGACTGCGGCCCACCGACGATCACGCCGTGGCCCGACGCACCGGAGAAGTCCGCCCACAGCGGGTCACGCCGCTGCTCGTACGGCCGGTCGATGATGCCCAGCGGCACCTGCAGCCGGCCGTTGCCGAAGAAGCCGACCGGGGACAGCCCGCGGTCGTCGGTCGGGTTCAGGTTGGGCAGCAACGTGTCGAGGGAGTTGGGGTCCTTCAACGGCGGCAGCCACACCTCGTGCGCGGGCGGGCCCTGCCCGATCAGCCGCGACACGATGACGTCCAGCTCGGAAGGTTCGACCGCCTCCTCGGGCTGCTGCTGCACCACTTCCTTCGGTGCCTCGATCTGCTCCGGCTCCGGTTCCTTCGGCAGTTCCACGAAGTCCGGCACGAACAGCTGCGGGCGTTTGTCCGCCCGCACCACGGTCGCCGCCGGCCCGGCGGCCTGGATACCGGCCGGACGGTAGGGGCCCGAGACGTAGGAGGCCTTGAACCGCACCAGCGTCGAGGTGTCGAACTTGAGGTAGCCGCCACCGGGGACCGAGGGCAGCTCGAACGCGTCCGGCACCCCGATCGCCGCGCGGGACTCCGCCGCGGAGAACGTCTTCAGGCCGATCCGGTAGGACAGGTGCGAGTCGAGGCCGCGCAGCTTGCCCTCTTCGAGGCGCTGGGAGGCGAGCAGCATGTGCATCTGCAGCGACCGGCCCAGCCGGCCGATCGCGACGAACAGGTCGATGAAGTCCGGCTTCGCCGCCAGCAGCTCGGAGAACTCGTCACAGACGATGAACAACGCGGGCAGCGGGTCGAGGTCGGCGCCGTTCTCGCGGGCTTTCTCGTACTCCCAGACGTTCTTGAAGTTACCGCCGTTCTTCAACGCTTCCTGACGGCGGTTCATCTCCCCCGCCAGCGCGTCCTTCATCCGGTCGACCAGCGTGACCTCGTCGGCGAGGTTGGTGATGACCGCCGAGACGTGCGGGGCCTTGTCCAGGCCGAGGAACGTCGCGCCACCCTTGAAGTCGACCAGCACGAAGTTCAACGTGCTGGAGGAGTGCGTGGCGAGCATGCCCAGCACCAGCGTCCGCAGGAACTCCGACTTGCCGGAACCGGTCGCGCCGATGCACAGGCCGTGCGGGCCCATGCCTTCGGCGGCGGCTTCCTTGATGTCCAGCTCCACCGGCTGGCCGTACTCGCCGACCCCGAACGGGACGCGGTAGCGGTCACGGATCGGGCGGGGCCGCCACGCCTGCTGGACGTCGAACGTCATCGGATCACCCGGGATGCCGAGCAGCTCCAGCAGCGACGGGTTGGACAGCAGCGGCTCTTCGTCGCTCGTGTCCTGCCCCGCCGCGCCACCGACGCGGTAGGGCGAGATCAGGCGGGCCAGCGACTCGGTCTCGACCAGGCTGAGGGTGTCCGGGCGGCCGAACCATTCGACCCCGCCGGCGCTGCGCGCGCCCAGCCGGTCGGCTTCCACGACCAGCCGCAGGCCGCGGCGGGCGGCGAGGTTGCCGATGGAGTCCGACAGGTCGACCAGCGTGACGCCGACCAGGCCCTCTTCGAGGATGATCTGCTCTTCGCGGGTGACCTCGGCGTCGTCGATGATGATCACGACGTGCGGCTGGTCCGGAGCCGGCGTGGCGTTGCGGGAGAACCGCTGGCGGTCACGCAGCTCTTCGTCGAGCCAGTTCTCGATCTGGGCCAGGGAGCCGGCCATCATCCGCAGCTGGCCGATGCCGTCGGCGAGCGTCGGGTGCTGGGCGTGCGGGAGCCACTTCGCCCACTCCCACTCCTCCTTCGCCCGGCCCGCGGTGGCGACCGCGATCAGGACGTCGTCGGGGCTGTGGAAGGTGACCATCTGCGCGAGCATCGCGCGGGTCAGGCCGCGGGTCAGCGCCCGGTCGCCCTGCATGCTCACCGCGGCGAACCCGCGCAGCGTGATCTGGGTGGGCAGGTCCGGCACGATCGAGTGCGCGCGCACGAACCGGCGCAGCGCGAGGGTGGCGATCGGCTCCAGCTCGTCGACCGGCCCGGTCTGCGGCGGGACCAGCCGCGTCGCGAGGCGGTGCGAGCTGCGCCCGACGCGCAGGTGCAGGAAGTCCTGGTCGTTCTGGCGGCGCTCCCACATGCGGCGGCTGGCGGCCAGCGACCACAGCGACTGCGGGTCGGGGTGCACCCACTCGAGCGCGGCCCGCTGGTCGACCATCGCCTCGCGGGCGCGGTCACGCATCTGGCCCAGGTAGCGCAGGTAGTCCTTGCGGTCTTCGTCCATCTCGGCGCGCTTGGCGCCGCCGCCCTTGCCGCCACCGCCGGCCATCATCCCGAGCGTCCCGACGACCATCATGCCGCCCATGGCCATCATCATCGGGTTCCGGTTGCTGGCCTGGAACATGAAGACCATCATCCCGAGCGACGCGACGATCATGACGACCGGAAGCGCCTTCATGACGATGTTGCCGGGGATGACGCGCGGCACCTCGGGCGGCGGCTCGAGGTGCACCTCACCGCCCGGCGGACGCGGTGCCGCCAGCCGCGGCGACTTCTTGAACTGCAGCGTGCTCATCGAAGGACCCCTCATTCAAAACTCGACGATGGCGGCCACCGCAAGGTGTGCGAACAACCTATCGAACGCCGCGGGGGAATTCCGCCGGATGCCCGAACCCCCCGTGAACGCTGCCCCACCCTCGTCCGGCGAGTGTACGGCCTGCCACCGACAGTAACGCCGCGTTCCGGGACCCGACCTGTGGATGACAGTGAATTTCGGACGTTCGATGATGTCGGCACCGGGGTTCGGTATAAGTTCCCCCGGGAGCAGTCTCGACCGAGCGGGGGCAGTGCAGTGGCTACGGGCACGACAGTTTTCAGCAGGGTGACGGTCGTCGCGCCCTCGACGCGGATCGACGTGGCCCTGCCCGCCGACGTCGCGGTCGCCGATCTCCTGCCGATGCTCCTGGACATGGCCAAGGAGTCGTCGCCGGACGGCGGGGCCCGCCACGGTGGCTGGGCGCTCGCCAAGCTCGGGGACGCCCCGCTCGACCCGAGCCGGACCCTGGCTTCGCTCGGCGTCGTGGACGGCGAGCTGCTCCAGCTGCGCAAGCGCAACGAGAACCCGCCGCCGCCGCTGTACGACGACGTCGTCGACGCCATCGCGGAGTCCTCCCCCGACAGCTTCCGCCCCTGGACCAAGGAGACGGCGAACCGCTTCGGGCACGTCGCGGGCGGGCTGGCGCTGGTCGTCGCCGCCATCGCGCTGTTCATGAGCGGCTCGCTCTACGGCGGCAACGCGCTCGGCGCCGCCATCGCCGGCGGCATCGGCGCGATCGCGTGCGTCGCGGTCGGCGCGACGCTCGCCAAGGCCTACCAGGCGGAAGCGACCGGGGTGCTGATCGCCGCGGCCGGCGGCCTGCCGCTGGCGTTCGTCAGCGGCTTCTACATCGTGCCCGGGCTGTCGATGCGGGCGAACCTGCTGCTCGGCTCGGTCCTCGTGATCATCGTCGCGTCGGTCTGCATCATGGTCATCGGCGCCGGCATCACGACGTTCATCGCCGCGGCCACCGCGGGCACCTTCGGCGCGCTGGCCTTCCTGTTCGGCACGCTCGTCGCGCACCCGGCCGCCGGCATCGCGGCCGGCACCGTCGCGGTCGCCCTCGCCTGCATCTCGATCCTGCCGCGCGCCACCATCTGGCTCGCGAAGCTGCCGCTGCCGCACGTCCCGGGCAGCGCCGAAGAGCTCAAGGAAGACTCCGGTTTCCCGGACTACCGGGCGATCGAGCGCCGGACGGCGATCGCGCACGACTACATGACCGGCCTGATGGTCGGCTGCGGCGTCACGGTCGCGATCTCCGCGATCATCGCCGCGAGCGCGCCCGGCGCGTTCGGGATCATCCTCGGCGTCGTCGCGACGCTCGTGCTGCTGCTGCGCGCCCGCGCGTACGCGAACGGCAGCCAGGCGGTCGCCCTGCTCACCACGGGCCTCGTCGCGGCGACCGGGATCGCGATCGGCTGGCTGGTCTCGGCGAGCGCGGAGAACCGCCTGCTCTACGTCTTCGGCATCCTGATCCTGCTGGCCGCCGGCGCGCTCGTGGTC
This sequence comes from Amycolatopsis sp. NPDC005961, assembly GCF_040629235.1. NCBI lineage: Bacteria > Bacillati > Actinomycetota > Actinomycetes > Pseudonocardiales > Pseudonocardiaceae > Amycolatopsis > Amycolatopsis sp. NPDC005961. The sequence goes on from NZ_JBEXVF010000082.1 coordinate 31,595, forward strand.
GGCGTGATCTTCCCGGGTCAGCGCTTCTCGCCGCCGCTGCGGCGCACGGTGGAGATCATCGAGGCGCTCTGCATCGCCTCCGTGCTCCCGCTGGCCCTGGGCGTGATGGACCTGTACACGACCCTGCGGCACCTGAACTTCAAGTGACCGGATCGGGTGAATCTCGGATGGCAGTAGGACGGCGTTTCGGCGCCACCCGGCGGACCACGACGGCGTTGCTGACCGGCACGATCGGCTTCCTGTCCTCGGTGGCCGTCGCGGTGCCGGTCTGGGCCCAGCAGGCGCCCGCCGACGGCTACTTCGCGACCCCGCCCCCGGTGGACATGACCAAGCTGCCCCCGGACTCCGGCCAGCCGGACAAGAAGTACAAGCAGTCGAAGGGCTGCGTCCAGCGCAGCACGCTGGGCCAGAACATCGTGCTGAAGAACCGGCCGTGGGGCCAGGACTACCTGCAGATCACGAAGGCCCAGGAGATCGTCAAGGCCGCCACGAACGGCGGCGTCGGCCGGGGCGTCAAGGTCGCCGTGGTCGACACGGGCGTGACGAAGCACCCCTGGCTGCCGAACCTCGAGTCCGGTGGCGAGTACGTCGCGACGCCGACGAACGGCCAGCCCAAGGGACTCGAGGACTGCGACGGCCACGGCACCGAGGTCGCCGGGATCATCGCAGCGAAGCCGGACGACCCGGAGGTCGGGTTCATCGGCGTGGCGCCGGACGCGACCATCGTGTCCTACCGCCAGCTGAGCGAGAACTACGAGCCCGACACCTCGACGTCGACGCCGCCGGCGAGCAACACCGCCGGGGGCACGCCGTCGTCGAGCACCACGCCGCCCACCGGTTCGGGGTCTTCGCTGCCGCCGAGCGAGGGCGGTGGCGGCTCCGGTTCCGGTGACGGCGACCGGACTTCGCCCGGGCAGTCGAACGGCGGACGCCAGCTGGAGAAGGCCGGCACCGCGGGCACGCTGAAGACGCTGGCCGAGATCATCCGCGGCATCGCCGACCGCAAGTCGGCCGACATCATCAACATGTCGGTCGACAACTGCCGCACGGCGACCGGCAGCATCACCGAAGGCGAGCAGCAGGTCCAGGCGGCCGTGCACCACGCGGCGCTGGCGGGCATCGTGGTCGTCGCCGCCGCCGGCAACGCGACGGACACCTGCCCGCAGAACGACCAGCCGGACGCTCGGAAGCCCAAGACGATCGTGACGCCGCCGTGGTTCGCCGACGACGTGCTGTCCGTCGGGGCGATCGACCAGTACGGCAGCGTGGCCCCGTTCAGCGTGCACGGCCCGTGGGTGGGCGTCGCGGCGCCGGGGACGCAGATCATCTCGCTCGACCCCGCCGAGGGCTCCCGCGGCCTGGCGAACCTGACGTTCGAAAGCGGCGACAAGGCCAGCGAGATCCAGGGAACGAGCTTCGCCGCCCCGTACGTGGCGGGCCTCGCGGCGTTGGTCAAGGCCAAGTACCCGACCCTCGACGCCAAGGGCATCGTCAACCGCATCAAGGAAACGGCCCAGCACCCGGCCGCTCCGGGCGGCCGCGACAACTTCGTCGGCTACGGCGTCATCGACCCGGTGGCGGCGCTGACGCAGAGCCTCCCGTCCGAGATCGGGAACCAGGCGCCGATCCCGCCTCCGCAGCTGGCCCAGCTGCCGCCGGCGAACGACCACAGCTCGACCCCGATGATCGTGGCACTGGCGGGCACCGGCGGCGGTGTCGTGGCGCTGCTGATCACGCTGTTCGTGATGCGCACCATCCGCCGCAACCGGCCCGAGGAAGCGGCTTCCCGGCGCTGACGCTTCCCCGGCCGGGGAAGCGTCACTTCGCCGGCGGTTTCTTCTTCTGCTGCGGGTCTTCCTCCTCGCCGATGACCGGCGGGGCGACCAAACCCGGCTCCCCCAGCAGTTCCGACGGCGACGTCGTCGGCCGTGTCTTCGACTGGCGCCGTCCTTGACCACCGCCGCCGCCGAAGGCTCCGAAGCCCATCATCGGCATCATCGGCATGCCCGACGACGACTGGTTCGCGGCGTCCGGCTGGTCCGGGGCGGCGACCGGCTGGGCCGCGGCCGGCTGAGCCTCCGGCGTGCCCGCGCCGGTGTGCTTCGGCTCCGCCTGATCTCCGCTCGCCGACGACGGCGTCGTGGCCTCGTCGGAACCGGAAGCCGAATCCGCTGCGGCGGGCGTCGTCGTCGGTTCCGCGGCGGCGGAGGTGCCGATGACCGAGTCGTCGTGCAGCCGGAACCGCTCGTCCGGGTACCGGTGCGCGATCTCGATGCTCCGGGCGGTCGCATCGGGATCGTCGACGCCGTCGCACAGCCGGTCGAACGCCTCGAGGACGTCCCGGGCCGTCTCGTACAGCGCCTTCGCCGAATCCTGCGTCTCCCGCAGCTGGACCCGCGCCCGCTTGGCGCCGCCGCTCGGCAGCGTCATCGTCTCGGAGATCAGGTCCGCCGCGTCGACCAGCACTTCGGTGAGGTCGACGACGACGTGGCGGAGGGTGGTCACCAGCTCGTCGAGCGAGCCGGCGAGGACGGTGAACGCCTCCTGGAGGTCGCCGCCCGCGGCCCCGATCTCCCGCATGTACGCGACGAAAGCGTCGGCGTCGCGGCCTTCCCAGCCGCCGTCGAGACGGCCGAGGCCGTCGTCGAGGCGGGTGGACACCTCGGCCGCGGTGGCGGCGGCCTGGCGCAGCCGGCCGGCTTCGGCGCCGAGGTCCCCCCAGCGGCCGATCAGCGGGCGGAAGTACGTCTCGACGAGATCGACCAGCCCGAGCTGGTGCGAAACGTCGGTGAGGTAGGCCAGGTACGGCTCGGCCGTGGCGGCGATCTCGTCGCCTTCCGCGTCCGGGGAGAACGCGACCACGGGCGCGGCCGACGCCGGGGCGGCCTTCTTGGCCAGCGGGTGCGGAATGGAGTCCGTGGCGCCTTCCGGTTCGGCGAACATCATTCGACCCGCCCGGCGCGCTCGATCAGCTCGGCGGCCGCCGCGTCCTGCCCGCTGTGGCGCACCGTGACCTGCCGCAGCGCTTCGGCGGCCGACTTCAGCGCCTCGGCGCCGTCGGACAGCTGACGCCGGAGCGCACCGGCCGCGCGGCCGTACGACTCACCGAGCCCGATCTGCGCCCCCAGAGGGCCGTAGGACTCGCCGGAGACGCCCTCGCCCCCCACGTCGGCCGCGGCCGCGTGCAGGTCGTCAGCGGCCTCCTCGGCGGTCCGGGCGTACTCGGCGACGACCACGCCGTCCATCCTCAAGCCGGCCATGGCACCTCTCCGCTCACCAGAAGATCTCCTCGAGCGTGTGACGTCCGCCGGCCCCCGGTGGTTCCGCCTCAGCCGCCCGCTTGCGGAGTCGCGACCGGGAACGAGCCGGCGTTCGGGTCGATCGGCACCGAGTCGAACTGCTTGAGCACGTCCTGGGTGTTCAGCGAAGCCCCGGTCGGCAGCAGGCCGATGATCGACTCCGGCGCGGGCTGGCGGTTGTTCAGGCCGATCGCGTCCGCGGTCGCGGCGTCCGGGACGCTGTAGCGGATACCGCGGTCGGAGATCAGCTGGATCGCGCCCTTGCCGAAGCTGGCCTTGCCGGTCGCGGACTGGACCACCGCGCCGAAACCGGGCTGGAGGTAGAACCCGTTGATCGGCACGCGGTTCGGGCCCGGCGTGGTGACCTTGGTGGTGGCGAACTTGGCGCCGTGGCTGTTCTGGCCCGGCAGCAGGGTGTCGATGTACACCGACGTGTGGCCGTCGCGGTTGTCGCCCTCGCCGACCACGGACCAGCCGAGGCAGGCGACCGCCGAGTTCTTGGTGGCGTCGAGGACCGTCGGGACCGAGCGCGGGAAGTCGTCGACCTGGATGTAGTCGGGGTCACCGGCCCGCAGCACGCGGATGCCGGACAGCTTGTCGAGGCCGAGGGTCCGCAGCTCGCTCGCGCTGCCGTGCTTCGCGACGCGCATGACGTCGGCGACCGCCTGCGACACCTGCTGGATGCCGGCCGTGGTGATGGCCCAGTACTGCGGCTGCTCACCCGTGGGCTGCGTGGAGAAGACGTCGCCCGCGGCCAGTCCGTCGAGGTCGGCCGGAGGCGCGCCGTCCGCGATCACCGGCGGGGTCAGGCGCGGGACCTCGGGGATCGCGTTCAGAAGGCCCTGCGTGATCTTGCGCGGCTTCTGGTTCAGCAGCTGCAAGGCCGTCGAGACCGCGTTGTGCGAGTCGCTGGTGTCGATCTCGGCGCGGACGGTGTTGGCGTTCGGGCGGTTCTGCGTGCTCGGCAGGCGGTAGATCAGGTAGGTCTTGCCGTTGTCCGCCGCCGCCAGCAAGGCTTCCTTCTCCCCCAGCTCGGTGCCGAGGGCGCTCGGGGCGACGCCGCCGAAGACGGACGTCTCGGTCTTGCCGATGTCCGGGTTCGGCTGCGTCGGATCGAGCAGGACCTGGTCGCACACCGCCCAGTTGGGGGTGATCCGCTGGGAGTCCGTCGGGATCAGCTGCGGTCCGTCCGGAATTCCGGTCAGCTTTCCGCGCGGGATGTCCTTCAGCTGATCGTCGGAAACGACAGTGGGATTCTTCACAGCGGCGGGGCTCGCCGGGGCCGGGGCGGCGGCCGGCGCGGCCCCGGGGTTGTTGCCCGTGCTCGAATTCTTCTGCTGAGCCAGCAGGAGAAGCCGCGCCGACGCGAGGTTGAACGTCGGGACGAGGGTCTTCGGGTTCCCCATCACCACGTAGACCGTGCCGGACTGCTCGCCGATCACGATGCCGCCGGCCTCCGGGACCGACGGGGCCGGGCTGAGCAGCCCCCAGACGACGAACACGATCATGCCGAGGGCGCCGAGCACGACCCCCACGATCGTGGCCCGCGTGTGGGTGCGCATCGGGTCGTGCAGCATCACGGCGTCGCGCCGGACCAGCGCCGACTGCATCCGGCGCAGGACGAACTTGTACGCCTGAACCTGAGACTTAGTCGTGGGTGTTGATGGCATTCTCGACCTACAGCTCTCCCCGTCGCGGTACGGTTCCGCAGGATAGCCGTACGGGGACCGTCTGGTGTGGGGTTTCTACCAACTCCGGCTAGGGTCGGATCCTCCGGGACCCGGCTTCCGGGGTACGCAGCAAGCACGAGGGGAAGAGAAAGCGCGGATGTCCGTCACCACTCCTCCACGTCCGCCTGGCCCGCCCGGGCCCCCGCCCTCCGGCCGCCCGCCGGGCCCGCCGCCGCGACCCGGGAGACCCGGAGGTCCCGGCGGTCCGGGAGGCGTGCCGGGTGGCCCCGGTGGCGTTCCCGGCGGACCTGGCGGCCCCGGTGGTGGCCCCGGCGGACCCGGGATGCCCCCGCGCGGTCCCGGTGGCCCCGGTCCCGGTCCTGGTGGCCCCGGCGGACCCGGTGGACGTCCCGGAGGTCCCGGTCCCGGTGGACCTGGCGGCCCTGGTGGACCTGGCGGCCCCGGTGGACCTGGTGGCCCCGGCGGTCCGGGTGGTCCCGGCGGTGGCGGTCCTCAGGGACCCGACGACAGCGGCCCTTCCACTCCCCCGCCCAGTCCCGTGCGGATGGCGCCCCCCGCGCGGCGCCGCTCGTCGGGCGTGAGCCTCGGCCCGCTCCCCGTGGCGAACCTCGTCGTGCTCGAGGTCGGTCTCGCGGTCGGGCTGGTGCTGCTCGCCATCAATATGTCGATGAAGTACGTCGCGATCGGCGTCGTCGGTTTCGCCCTCATCGTCGCTCTCCTGCGCTGGCGCGGCCGCTGGTTCACCCAGTGGGTCGGCCTGACGACGCGGTATTCCTTCCGCTCGCACGACCGCGTCGCCGAGCCGCTGCCGCCGAGCACGGTCGAGGAGCTGGCCGCCGAAGAGACCACCGTGACGGGCCCGGACGACGCCCGCGTCAACCTGCTCCGCATCGCCGTGCCGGACCTCGTCGTGGCGCACGGCGTCGACCACGAGCGCCAGCAGGTCGGGCTCGCCTGGAACGACGGCACCTGGACGGCGGTGCTGCTCGTCGAGCCGACACCGGCGCTGATCACCCAGGCCGGTGGCGCGCCGAGCCTGCCGCTGTCGGCGCTCGCGCCGTGCCTCGAAGACCGCGGCGTGGTCCTCGACTCGATCCAGACGATCTGGCACTGCTACCCCGGCAGCGCGGCGCTGCCGGCGGATTCGCCCGCGCTGAGCTCCTACATGGAGGTGCTCGGGCCGCTGCCCGCGGCCGCGCGGCGGACGACGTGGGTCGCGATCCGGCTGGACCCGAAGCGCTGCCCGGCGGCGATCCGCGAGCGTGGCGGCGGCGTCGTCGGCGCCCACCGCGCGCTGATCGGCGCGCTTTCGCGGGTGCGCAACGCGCTGGAGTCGCAGGGCGTGCCGACCCGGCCGCTCGACCCGGACGAGCTGCTGCGCGCGAGCATTTCGGCCGCGGAGCTGACTTCGGTCGCCGGCTCGCCGAACCGGGTGACGCTGCAGGAGCGCTGGTCCGGCGTGACCGCGGCCGGCATCGGCCACGCGAGCTACGCGATCACCGGCTGGCCGAAGGGCAAGATCTCCGGCAGCTTGAACGCGCTGACGAGCGTCCGCGCGCTGTCGTCGACGCTCGCGATGTCGATTTCCCCGGCGTCCGACGAAGGCAAGATCGGGCTGCGCGGCGTGGTCCGGCTGAGCGCGCGCAACCCGCGTGAGCTCGACGCCGCCGACCAGCGGCTGCGGGGCCTGGCCGAGCGCCTGGACGTGAACCTGACGCCGCTGCGCGGGCTGCAGGTCTCCGCGTTCGCCGCGACGCTGCCGATCGGAGGAACAGCATGAGCTCGCGTGTCCGCGATGCCGGGCAGAACATCGGGGTGGCGCCGGAGTTCACCGTGGACCCCGCGATGCTCGACGCGGTCAGCCCCTCGGGCGACCGCGGCGGCATCGTGCTGGGCTCGGGCCTGAAGGGCGAGCCGCTGACGATCTCGGCGCTGCGCTCGACGCCGACCCGCATCGTGCTGGTGGGCGGGCTGTACCTGGCCCGCCAGGTCGCGATGCGCGCGATGGCGGTCGGTGCGTGGGTCGTGGTCGCGACCGGGCGCCCGACCGAGTGGCAGGTGCTGTCCCGCGCGGCCGGCAGCGGCGACGGCCGTCCGTCACCCCTGGTGCAGATCAGGCGCCTGTCGCCGGTCGAGCTGCCGCGGCCGTCCGAGGACGCACCGCTGCTGGTGGTGACCGACGGCGGCCCGACCCCGCAGGACCTGTTCCCGCCGCGGTCGCCGTGGCAGACGACGGTGTACGTGCTGCCGTACCTGCACCCGCAGGCGGGCGTGACGGCGAACGCGGCGGACCTGGTGCTGATGCAGCGTCTCCCGGCCGGCCAGGCCGAGCTGGCGGGCCGCATCTGGAACCTGCCACCGCAGATGATGCGCCAGCTGACCATGCTGAAGGACGACCAGGTCGTGGCCCTCGGCCGCAACCTGTGGCGGCCGCTGCGGCTGGTGACGACGGGCAAGGAGCAGCAACTGCTCGGCCCGGTCCGCCGCGGCGACTGAGGTCACTGAGGTCTCAGCAAGATGCGCGCGATGCTGGTCGCGGCGGCCGCCGGCACCATCGGCGCCGCCGTCTACGGCGCGCTCATGCTGTCCCAGCTCGACGGCGTCAGCT
>NZ_JBEXVF010000083.1:0-38926 GCF_040629235.1 Amycolatopsis sp. NPDC005961
CGCCGGGGCGTGACCATGCGTTTCGTCCTGCCTCCGCTGGGCTACCCGCGCGGGATCTCTGGGTCTACCGTGTCCGCAGGAGGTGGTGGCCTTGCGGCCGGGTTGTCGCCGATCAGCTCCGGCAACCCGGTGTCGGCCACCGCTCGCAGCGGAGTCGCGCCCATGAGCATGCGCCGTCCCGTGTCGAGTACCCGCGCGTCCGGCAGGTACTGGCGGCGTACGGCCGAACCGATCCCGTCCGCGCCGACGAGCACGTCCGCGGTGTCCGTGCGGCCGTCGGCGAAGAAGGCGCGGACCGTGCCGTCGGCGCGCTGCTCGAACCGCGTGAACTCCGCGCCGAACCGGACCACGTCGTCCAGCTCCGTCAGCAGCACCGCCCGGAGCAGCGGCCGGTGGACCTGCCGGCCGGGGCGCGCCCGGCCCGCGAGCCCGTCGGACGGCCGGGCGCCCACGACGGCGAGTTCCCCGCCCGCTTCGGACAGCGTCAGCGTCCGCTCACGCGGTCCGCCCGTGGTGGCCTCCACCATGGCCACGTGCGCCGGGGGCAGGCACGCCCGCAGCGCCGCCGCGCCCCGGTCGTCGAGGTGCAGGCTCACGCCCTGCGGACGTCCCCGCGCGCCGTCCCGTTCGTAGACCGCGACGTCGATCCCGCTCCGGCGGAGCCCGTGGGCCAGGGTCAGCCCACCCGGACCGGCGCCGATCACGATCACCTTCATCCTCGTCACCCTTTCTTCACCGCCTGATGAAGAACACGCTACGGCGAGTCCGGCCAAAACTCCACCGACCGATGAAGAAAGAGTGTTAAGCTCCGGTGGTCATGGCAGAACACGACACCCCCGGCCGCCCCGGCCGCTGGCGGTCCGGCGCGGAGAGCAAGCAGCGGATCCTCGATACCGCGCGCGAACTGTTCGGCGAGCACGGCTACGGCGCCACGACCGTGCGCGCGATCGCCAAGGCGGCGGGGGTCGACCCGGCGATGGTGTTCTACTTCTTCGGCACCAAGCAGGACCTGTTCGGCGCCGCCGTCGACATGTCCGGCGCCGTCCCGCCCGCCATCGCGTCGATCTTCACCGGCGGTCTCGACACCATCGGCGAGCGCATCGTCCGGACCCTGGTGGAGAACCTCGACAAGTCCGGCCGCACCCCGCTGGTGATGCTGACCCGGTCGGCGCCGACCGACGCCCAGTCCGAGACGCTGCTGCGCGAGTTCATCGACCGGGAGATCACCGACCGCCTCGCGGCCATGCTCGGCACCCCGGACGCGACGGTGCGGGCCGCCATGGTCAACGTCCAGATCCTCGGTCTCACGGTCGCGCGCTACATCATGCGGATCGAGCCGATCGCGTCCGCCTCGGTCGACGAACTGGTCGAGCGGTTCGGCCCGCTCGTGCAGTACTGCCTGACCGGACCACCGGCGGCGTGATCCGCGGGGTGGGGGCCGGCTGCCGGTGCAGCCGGCCCCTTCGGGCCCGGCGACGTAACTCAGGCGGTGGCCGGCACCGGCTCGACCTGCAGGACGACGGCCGTCCACGTCATGCCGACCCCGATCCCCAGCAGCAGCACGTGGTCGCCCGGGCCCGCTTCGCCGGTGCGGAGCAGGTGGTCGAGCGCCACGATCTGGTCGCTGGCGCCGAGGTGGCCCACGCGCAGTCCCAGCCCGGTCATCGTGCGGGACTCGGAAATGCCGAGCGGGCGCAGGATCTGCGTCTCCACCAGCCGGCGGCCGTAGTGCGGGGCGCAGATCTTCGCGATGTCGGGAAGGTCGAGGCCGACGTCGGACAGCGCTGTCTTGACGACCGCGGTCACGCCGTCGGCGTTGCGGCTGTCGACGTGCGCCGGACCGCCGTGACGGCCGAGCCACTGCCGCTTGCGGCGGCGGATGTCCAGGGACCGGTGGGCGGTCACGCTGGCCGTGCGGAACGGTTCGTCACCCCGCTGCAGGCCTTCCAGTGACGGGTCCGTGTAGGACGCGATCGCGCGGACGCGCGCCAGGCCCGGCCGGCGGGACAGCACGACCGCGCTGCCCGCGTCGCCGTAGACGATGCCGGTGTCGGTGTTCCAGTGCGGGAAACCCGGTGCGCCGAACCGGTCGCCGGCGGTGATGAGCGCGGCGTCGTGGTCCGGGCGGCCGCGCAGGACGCTCGCCGCGACGTCCAGGCTCGCCACCACGCTGTTGCTCATCGCGCCGAGCTCGAGCGTGAGCCCGGGGCCGGCGCCGACACCGAGCCGGTCGCGCACGAACGACGCCGCGTGCCAGAAGTCGATGCCGGCGTGGTAGATCCCGGCGTGCAGGCACAGCATCGGCCAGACCGGCTCACCGGTCACGGTTTCGGCCTGGCGCAAGGCTTCCCGGCCGGCCCGCACCGCGAGCTCGGGGCCGGGCATCGCGGCGACGGCGGTGGAGAGCTGACCGGTCCGGTCGGCCTCGGCGGTGGTGAACTCACCGGCCGCGAGCGGGACGGCGACCGGCGTCAGCGCGCCGACCTCGCTGCCGATCCCGGCGAGGTACAGGTCATCGACGCGCATCCGGGGTCACCTCCGGGAGCACGGCTTCGATCTCGGAAAGCATGTCGTCGAGGTGCAGCGGGGGAGCGGACACGCACCCCGCGGCGGCGAGCTCGGCGGCGACGGCTTCGGTGCTCCCACCGGCGAACCGGTGAAAACCCGCGAAGCAGGCGAGGCCACTGCCCGGAACGGCGATGGCCAGGTGCGCCCAGCCGGTTTCGCGGTCCCAGCGCACGATCAGCCGGGCGATCCCGGTGACGGTGTGGGTTTCGCGCAGCACCCGTGTCAACGTCGTGGCGGTCAAGCAACTTCCTTTCGGCACGGCGAACAGCACGCACCACCGGGCGCGCGCTGCTGGAAAGGGGGGTGGGAACCGCGTCGTCGGGGCCCCGGGAACGCCGAGAAACCTACCGCGTTGATCATGCGCGCCGAGTCACCCCCTGATACGCAGAGTGATCGCGGTTGCTGGTACGGGGAGCGGATTGCCGAAAACAGGGGGGTTTTTAGCCAAGTCGATCATGAGGTTCCTTCGGGTTACGCTCACGCTCTGTAGTCTCCGCGCGCCGCCGCCGCCCGTGACCGCCGCGCCGCGCCTCCCGAGGGTCGGCCGGTTACCGGTCTTCCCAGATCGTGACGTGCAGGACGACCGCGTTGTCCGCGTTGCGGCGGAGAATGGATACGTACCCGGTGTGCATTTTCGAAGAGCGGAAACAGAAAGATCCGCCGACGCCCAGGGGAGGAAAAGGTGGCCAGGCGAAAGCCTCCTGGCAGCTGAAGTAGAGTTTGGCCGGCGCGGTGACGGCCGGAAAATAGTAGACGTTGGGTGCATTTACGGCTTGAACGGAATCGTATTGGTTTCCTCCCCCTTCGTGGTACAGGTCGTAGTCGCCTGTGGCGCCATCTTCGTTGTCCGGTGTCACGACGGGCGGCGACCGATCCACGTCCACGGCGGCGCGGCGCGGGGAGTGTGATGGTCTGGTCGACGAGTTTCCGCGGCTGGTCGCTGTCCGGTGAGCCGGTAGTGCCGCCGGGATCCATTGCCTGCGTCTGGGGGGGAGTCGAGCCGGTCGAAGTTCGAGTGGTGGGTGGGATCGGTGCCGGCAACACCGCAGGCGTGCTTCCCGAGTGGATCAGGTCTCTGATCTTCATTGCGCCGCCTGCTCCCAATATCAGGCAGCCGACGACCAGCAGTGCCACGGCCGGACCGGTTCGGCGACGCCAGAACCAGGAACTGCCGACGAACAGGAATGCGACGATCGTGAGCACCGTGAGCAAGACGTCGGAGTCCAGGAAGCTGTACAGCCCCGCTGCCACGGCAATCGTGTCGGCAACGACCCCCACTCGCCAGAGCCGGTTGCGGTGCGTTGCTCCGGAATCGGCCGGTGGTGATTCCGGCGGGGCGTGCTGTTCGTTCATGAACCTGTTCCGGTGGGCCGCGTTTTTAGAGTGGCCTGGAAGGGTACAACGAGGCGATCTGCGTTGTCGAACCCCGTTGGCGGCCATCAAAAGTTCCTGGTCAAGCGCGTGGCAAGCGCGTTCAAGAATTTTAGTGATCAATTTTCCGAAATATGGGAAATGGTGGCCGTTGATGTTCTGGAAGCGGCACTTTCCGGCGTTCCCTCGGCTTTGCCGGATTCGGTTCCGCTCAGCCGGCCGCGCAGGTTGCCGGCAACGGGTCCCGCGGTACCCTCCACGCCTACCGTGCGACGATCTGGGGGATGCCGGATCGGATGAAGGAGCCACGGACCTTGCCCCTGGTGCATGCTCTGTGGTCGCCGGTCCGGGGGCTCGTGCTCTGGGCGGAGCACGACCGGCGCCCGGCCGGCACCGCGAGTCGTTCGGCGCAGATCGCGCTTCCGCATCCCTTCGCCGTCTCCAGTGCGAACCTGACCGCCCTGCACCCCGGCAAGCCGACCTCGGCGACCTTGCTGCTGCCGTCGCGGGCGAACCGGCCGCTCGCTTCCTCCGAAATGGCGGCCGGTAAAAGGCGGGGCCCGACGCTGCGGCCCTGGTCGGTGCCCGCCTTGATCGTGGACGCGTCCGAGCTGGACGACCTCGACGACGCCGCCTCGTACGGCGCTTCGGTCACCTACCTGCGGGCGGTGGCCCGCCTGGCCGCGGATCTGGTGCGACGCGGGCGGGTGCTGCCGACGCTGGTCCGCCAAGGCGACGCGGCGGAGGCTCGGTGGCGCCCCGTGCTCCAGGGTGTCGACTTCGTCGCGTTCGACGCGCTGGTCGCGGCCATGCCGCCGGTCGGGCGGGCCGAGCAGATCGCGCCGCTGACCGGGGCCTCGCCGCGCGCGCTCGTCACCGATGCCCTGCACACCCTGGTCGACGCGGCGGTCCGGGACCGGCTGGCGCGGGCGGATCCGCCCGTCGACCTGCGCGGCGACCGGGGCGCGGCCGGCGTGTGGCTGTCCGCTCTGCAGGGCGGCGATCCCCGGGTCGAGCTGCCGCTCGACGAGCTCGGGGTCGTGGCCGGCGCCGTCGCGAAGTGGGACGAGGTCGCCGACACCGACGTCGTCGACGGCCGGGCGTGCTTCCGGCTGGCCGAGGTCGCCACCCTGCGTCAGCCGGCCGACGACGAGGACGATCCCGACGACCAGACCGGCGACGGCACCAAGTGGCAGCTGCGGTTCCTCCTGCGCGCGACGGCCGATCCGAGCCTGCTGCTGTCGGCCGGGCAGATCTGGTCGGGCGAGGCGAACGGGCTGGTCAGGGACCCGAGAGGGTTGTTCGCCGCCGAGCTGGGCCGGGCCGCGCTGGTGGAACCGATGCTCGCGCCGGCGCTGCGCAGGACCCAGCCGTCCGAGTACGACCTGACCCTCGAGGAAGCCGAGCGGTTCCTCACCTCGGGCGCGAACCGGCTGGTCGAGGCCGGGTTCGAAGTGCAGCTCCCGGCCACCTGGGACGGCAGGCGCCGGCTCGGGCTGCGGCTCTCCGTCCGCAGCACGCCGTCGGAGCAGGTCGTCGCCCGCAGCCGGGTGGGCCGCGACGAGCTGGGCGCGTTCCGCTGGTCGATCGCCGTGGGCGACGACGAAATCGGCGAGGAAACCCTGGCGAAGCTCGTCGCGGCGAAGACACCGCTGGTGCGGCTGCGGGGCCGGTGGATCAGCGTCGACGCCGACCGGCTCCGCGCCGGTCTGGAATTCCTGCGCCGTGACCCCCATCGGCGCGGTCAGCGCCCCACCGCGGCCGAGCTGCTGGAGCTCGTCCACCTCACGCGGGAGGCGCCGCTCCCGGTCACCGACGTCAGCGCCGACGGCTGGGTCGGGGACGTCCTGGCCGAGCGGGTCCACCAAGAACTCCAGCCGGTCGAGCTGCCGCCGTCGTTCCGCGCCACCCTGCGCCCCTACCAGCAGCGGGGGGTCGCCTGGCTGGCGTTCATGTCGGCACTCGGGCTCGGCGCGTGCCTGGCCGACGACATGGGCCTCGGCAAAACGGTCCAGACGCTCGCGCTCGAGGCCGTCGAGCGGGCGGCCGGTGATCGCCGTCCGACGCTGGTGCTGTGCCCGATGTCGCTGGTCGGCATGTGGCAGCGGGAGGCGGCGAAGTTCGCCCCGGGCCTGCGCGTCCACGCCCACCACGGCAGCGCCCGCGCGCACGGCGACAAGCTCGCCGAGCGGGTCGCCGCGGCCGACCTCGTCGTCACGACCTACGCCACCGCCGCCCGCGACGCCGACGAACTCGAGCAGGTCACCTGGCGGCGCCTGGTGCTCGACGAAGCGCACGCCATCAAGAACGCCGACACCGCGACGGCCAAGGCCGTGCGGCGGTTCGCGGCCGGGCACCGGCTCGCGCTGACGGGCACCCCGGTGGAGAACCGGCTGGCGGACCTGTGGTCGGTGCTGGACCTGCTCAACCCCGGGCTGCTCGGCAGCAGGTTCGAGTTCCGGCAGCGGTTCGCGGCCCCGATCGAGCGCGGCGGCGACACCGCCACGGCCGCCGCGCTGCGCCGCCTGACGCAGCCGCACCTGCTGCGCCGGGTGAAGACGGACCCCTCGATCGTTCCCGAGCTTCCGGAAAAGCTCGAAATCACGCAGGAGTACCGGCTCACCCGCGAACAGGGGACGCTGTACGCCGCGATCGTCGACGAGATGATGAAGAAGATCGAGAACAGCCAGGGCATCAAGCGCCGGGGCAACATCCTCGCCGCGATCACGAAGCTCAAGCAGGTCTGCAACCACCCCGCGCACCTGCTGCACGACGGTTCCCCGATCGGGCGGCGCTCTGGCAAGGTCGTCCGCCTCGAAGAGATCCTGACGGAAATCCTGGCGTCGGGCGATCGGGTGCTGTGCTTCACGCAGTACACCGAATTCGGCCACCTGCTCGTGCCCCACCTGGCGGACCGGCTCGGCGTCGAGGTCGGGTTTTTGCACGGTGGCCTGGCCAAGGGAGCGCGAGACGCGATCGTGGAACGCTTCCAAGCCGGCGACGGGCCGCGGATCCTCTTGCTCTCGCTCAAGGCCGGCGGCTCCGGGCTCACGCTGACCGCCGCCAGCCAGGTCCTGCACCTGGACCGCTGGTGGAACCCGGCGGTGGAGAACCAGGCCACCGACCGGGCGTTCCGGATCGGGCAGGGACGGAACGTCCAGGTCCGGAAGTTCGTCTGTCCCGGCACCATCGAGGAACGCATCGACACCCTGATCGCCCGGAAGCGCGCGCTCGCGGGCCTGGTCGTCGGCGAGGGCGAAAGCTGGCTCACCGAGCTGTCCACGGACGCGCTGCGCGGCGTGCTCACCCTGGGGGAGGAGGCGATCGATGACTGAGCCGCTCCCTTGGTGGCCGACCCGGTTCATCCGGGCGCTGACGGCGATCGGCGTCCTCCTGCCCGCGCCGGGCCAAGGTCGCGTCGTGTCCATGGAAGTCGGCGCCGGGCGCGTCGACGCCGAGGTGCACGACGGCCGCCCTCACCAGGTGCGCATCGGGCTGACGGCGTTCGGGAAAGCGGACTGGGCGGCGATCACCCACGCCCTCGCCGCGAAAGCGTCGCTCACGGTCCTGCTGCTCCGCGGTGAGCTGCCCCGCGACGTCGAACAGATCTTCAAGGCGGTCCGGCTGCCGTTGTTCCCGTCGTCGGCGCGGGAGGTGTCCCTGGACTGCACCTGCCCGGCCGTCGAGGTGCCGTGCGGCCACCTGAACGCCGTGTTCACCGCGCTCGTGGCGCGGGTCGACGCCGATCCGTTCACCGTGCTCGCCCTGCGCGGCCGGACCCGCGAAGCGCTGCTGGAGGAGCTGAAGAACCGGCTCATCTCCGCCGAGCCGCTCGATCCCGACGACCGCTCTCCGGCCTTGACCGAGGTCATGGACACCTTCTTCGAGTGCGGCCCGGCCCCGGGCCTGGGCGGCGCGGCGCCGCTGCACGGCCCGCGGACGTCGGTCGACGCGCTGCTGGACCAGGCCCCGCCGTTCGCGATCACGGTGGGCGGCGAAAAGGTCGCGGAGTTGCTCCGGCCGGTGTACCGGGCACTCGCGGACGGCAGTTAGCGGTCCTGGTCGGCGCCGTGCCACCAGGCCGCGGTGGTGACGACGCCGGTCGCCCCGACGAGGAGCACCAAGAGGTATCCGACGACGCCGGGCGGGTCGTGGCCGGGGCCGGCCAGTCCGGTGAACAGCGCCGGGACGGACCAGGGGAAGTAGCGGCCGTAACCGAAGAGCGCGACGACCTGGGCCAGGAAGACGGCGGTGATCAGGGCCGCGACCCCGGCGAGGTAACCCCGGCCGAGGCTGGCGGCGAACGCGAACGGCGTCACCAGCAGGATGGTCATGACCGCGGTCGCGAGGACCTCGCCGAGGCCGCGGGCCGCGACGGCGGCCGACCAGCCGCGCAGTCCGATGGTGGTTCCCAGGAGCAGGCCCAGCAGGTAGAGGTAGCCCGCCAGCGCCAGGCACCACAGCGCCGCGACGGCGAACTTGGCGCCGACGACCGTGGTGCGGGCCGTCGGCAGCGCGAGCAGGTCCTTGATCGTGTGCTGGCTGAACTCCCGGCCGAACAGCCAGATCACGACGAGCCCGAAGACCCCCACGCCACCGACCGCGACGATCTGGGCCAGCAGGGCGAAGGAGGCCGGCCAGTCGGCGCTGCCGCCGGCGAGCGACGCCTTCGTGCCCAGCAGGCCCAGCGCCCGCGCCCGGGACAGGTCCTGCAGGACGAACATGACCAGCGTGCCGAACACCCCGGCGACGGTGAAGGCCAGCACGGTCACCCACGGCAGCCGCGACCGGCGCGCCTTCAGGACCTCGGCCCACAGCGCGCCCCTCACGGCGTGCCGACCAGGCGCAGGAAGCAGGTCTCGAGGTCGTCCTGTTCGACGGCGAGCCGGGTCGGTGGGCAGCCCGCTCCGGCCAGGAGCGCGGCGACGTCGTCGGGACGCCGGATCGCGGTGTCCTCGCTCAGGACGAACCCGGGTTCGCCGGTGTCCTCGGCGCGGTAGCCGGCGGCGTGCAGGGCCGCCGCACCCGCCGCCCGGTCCCGGACGTCGACGCGCAGGCGGGGCCGCGCCTGGGCGACCAGGTCGGGGGTGGCGCCTTCCCAGACGAGCCGGCCGCGGTCGAGGACGCCGATGCGGCCGGCCAGCCGGGCGACCTCGGTGAGGATGTGGCTGGACAGCAGGACCGTCACCCCCTCGCGGGAGAGGTCGTGCAGCAGCGCGCGGATCTCGGCGACGCCCGCGGGGTCGAGGCCGTTCGCCGGCTCGTCGAGGACCAGCAGTTCGGGCCGGTGGAGCAGCGCCTTGGCCAGGCCGAGCCGCTGGGCGTTCCCCAGCGACAGCGTGCGGGCCCGCCGGGTGGCGTAGGGCTCGAGCCCGAGCCGCGCGATCACCTCCTTGACCGGAGCGTCGCCGAGTCCGCGCAAGCGGGCGGCTACGGCGAGGTTCTCGGCGACCGTGAGCTTTGGGTACGCGGCGGGGGTCTCGACGAGGTAGCCGACCCGCGACCAGACGGCGCGCGCGGCCGGGCGAACCGGGGTGCCCAGCAGGGAGACCGAGCCGCTCGTCGGCCGGACCATGCCGAGCAGCATCCGGATGGTGGTGGTCTTGCCGGCGCCGTTGAGCCCCAGCAGCGCGTAGATCTCCCCGGGCGGCACACACAGCGAAAGCCGGTCGACGGCGACGACGTCGCGGTGGCGCTTGGTCAGCTCGGTGGCGGCGATCGTGGTCACGGGAAGCCCTTTCCTCGCACGGCGATCTTCTCGCCGACCAGGCTTCCCGGCACACCGGTTCGTGCTGTACACCGCCCGGGCGAGCTACTTCTTGAGCCTGCGGCTGCCGGCGTGCCAGTCTTCGGTCTTGCCCGTCTCCTGCGCTGTGACGCCGAAGGACGGCAGTTGAGGACGCTCGCGCAGGCTTCGCTTGAGCTCGGCGAAGCCGGGGAACCGGGCGAGGCCGACGACGTGGTCCCACAGCTGTCCGGCCTGCTCCTCGTCGGGCAGCCGGCTGATCACCGGCCCGAAGAAGGCGACGCCCGCCGGCGGTTCGAAGTGGACGATCGGCGTGCCGACGTCCTTGCCCGTCAACGACAACGCCTCGTCGGACTCCGCCTGGATCTCGGCGTCACGCGAGGTGTCCTCGAGCGCGTCGACGAGCGAGGCCGGCAGGCCGGCTTCGGCGAGCGCGTCGGCGGCCAGCTCGGGAGTGCCTTGCCAGCCGGGAGACCGCCCTTCGACGGGCCCGGCCTCGAAGATGCGCGCCCCGAAGGCGGCGTAGAGCGGGCCGATCGCCTCGCGGCCGTGCTGCTCGCGTGCCGCCGACGCCACCCGCAGCAGCCGCAGGCCTGCGGTGTGCTGCGCGGGGTAGTCCTCGGGGAAGTGGGTGTCGTAGTCGAGGTGCGAGTTGATGAGGCGCAGGGAGATGAACCGCCAGTCGACGGAGTAGTCGCGCTGCGCCTGGACGATCCGGATCCACTTGCTCGTCATCCAGGCGAACGGGCAGATGGGGTCGAAGTAGAAGTCGATGTCGGCGTGGTCCGCTGAACCGGTGCTCATGCCCGCGATCCTAGGTCGCCGGCGGCGAGGATGTGCGCCGGCCGCGGCTGGTCCCGCTCCCGCGAACGGGACCGGCCGGGCCTTGCGGGTCAGCCCTTCTTGGTCTTGGCCTTGGCGGCTTTGACCTTGCCCTTCACGGTGCCCTTGGCGTCCTGGAGCGGGGCGTACGTGCCGTACAGCGCGGGGTCGGGCTTCGGTGCCGTTCCCGGGCCGCCGAGGGGTTCGGGGTCCATCAGGTACTCGATGCCGGCCTCGGTGGTCCAGCCGCCCTTGGCTCCGTCCGGGCCGTCCGAGAGGTGCCAGATCGTGTTGTTGTGCTTCTGGTCCTCCTCGTCGAGGAGCGCGTTGGGCGCGATTTCGTCCTCGAGGCCGTCGGCCTTCAGTTCTTCGATCGCGGCCAGCCACTGCTTCTGGTGCACGGTGTCGCGGGCGAGGTTGAACTGCAGCATCGCCTTGACGCCCGGGTCGTCGGTCATGTTGTACAGCCGGGCGGTCTGCAGGCGGCCCTGCGCCTCGGCGGCGACGTTGGCGCGGAAGTCGGCCAGCAGGTTGCCGGAAGCGACGATGTACTTGCCGTTCCACGGGGTTCCGTTGCTGTCGGCCGGAAGCGCGCCGCCGCCGGCGACGATCGTCTGCTGGACGTCCATGCCGCCGATCATCGCGGCCATCACCGGGTCCTTCACGGCGGCGGCGGTGGCCGTGGCGGGCGCGCCTTCGAGGAGGCGGGCGACCATGGTGGCGAGCATTTCGACGTGCCCGATCTCCTCGGTCGCGGTGTCCATGATGAGGTCCTTGTACTTGCCTTCGATGCGGCAGTTCCAGCCCTGGAACAGGTACTGCATCGTGACGCTCATTTCGCCGAAGGCGCCGCCGATGAGCTCCTGGAGCTTGTGGGCGTACACGGCGTCGGGCTTTTCGGGCTTGGCTTCGAACTGCAGCAGCTTCGTGTGACGGAACACGGTGGTCCCTCCGTCTTCGCAGATGGGGTTCCGCCGGACATCGGCGGTCGCTGCTCTGATTCCCGGTTAGCGGGCGGTTAACCGCGGCTTCGAAATGCTCCGGATTTCCTTGCGGACGCGGAAAACCGCGTGGGTGAAGGCATGACCTTCACCCACGCGGTTTTCTTGTATAGCGCTGCGAATTCAGCTCAGGCGGGGGCGCCGAAGACCTGAACGAGGCTCTTCTCCGTGTCGGCGCCCACTTTTTCGAACACGATCTTCGTCAGCGGCGCCGCCAGTTTCGCGGCTCCGCTGAATTCGATGGTCGCGTGGTACGTGATCGTCGTTCCCGATCCGTTCGCCGCGGTGACGCCGATGTCGTCGGTGGAGGTCGCGGTGTCGTTGCGGCCCACGAACACCACCCGGCCCGGCTCGAGCCGGGTCAGCTCGTACGTCAGCTCGGTCTCGATGCCCGCGATCTTGGAGACGTTGCGCCACCGGGAACCGACCTCGACCGGGCCTTCGACGAGCGGTTCGCAGGAAACCGTTCCGGGGTCCCATTCTTCGGCGTTGGCGAAGTTCTTCAGGTAGTCCAGCACCCGCTCCGGCGGTGCGGCGACGTCGAAGCTGCGGGTGACATCGACCATGGGGGCTCCTTGCCTGGTGGGTGTTTCCGGGTCAGTCGGTGCGCTGGCCGGGGCGGTCGACGTCGCCGCGCCACGCGCCCGTCTCGTGGCCGTCGCGGGTCTCGATGAACGTCTTGAACCGGTCGAGGTCGCCCTGGACCCGGCGGTCGAGGATGCCGAGCTTGTCGGCGACGTTCTCCACGAAACCCTCCGGGTCGACGTCCATCTGCACGGTGACCCGCGTGCTGGTGTCGTCGAGGCGGTGCACGGTGACGACGCCGGCGTGGTCGGGTCCCGAGTCGGACTTCCACGCGACCCGCTCGTCCGGGTTCTGCTCGGTGATCGTCGCGTCGAACTCGCGAGTGACGCCCGCGACACTGACGGTCCAGTGCGTGTGGGTGGCGTCACGCTGCTCGATGTGGTCGACGCCTTCCATGAACCGGGGGAAGTCGGCGAACTGGGTCCACTGGTTGTAGACCGTGGTCACATCGGCGTCGACGTCGACGGACTTGGTGATCGTGCTCATGCGCGGATCAGCTCCTCGGGGGTGCGGGGGAATGAGCGACTGCTTCCCGGCTACCCCCTTCGCCGGGGGACAAACGCGCGAGCGCGGCGTCGTCGACGATCGCGCCGGGGCCGTCGCGCGCCACCCGGATCTGGCGCTCGGCCCCGGTTTCCCCCGCGACGACCCGCCGGAGCAGCGCCTGGGTGACCGCTTCGTCGCCGGCGGCGGCCAGCGCCGGCCGGACGTGGTTCACCAGTTCGTGGAGCAGGGCCGTGGCCGGGACGCGCCGTCCGGTCAGGGGATCGACGCCCGGTCCGTGGATGCCGTGGCGCGCGGCGGTCCACAACGCCGCGGCGGCGAGCTGACCGTCCACATCGGGCGCTTCGACGCCGCGGCCGAGGTCGGCGAGCGCGGTGCGGACCAGGGCCCGGGTGAGCGCCACCTGCAGGAGGGCTTCGTCGACCGTCCGGGCGACGTCGGCGATCCGCACTTCGACGGTCGGGTGCGCCGCCGACGGCCGGGCGGCCCAGAACGTCATCCGGTCGTCGACGAGGACGCCGCTGTCCACCAGGCGCCCGAGGCACCGTTCGTAGGCGCCGAGGTCGCCGAAGCGGGGCGGGATGCCCCCACCGGGCAGCGGGGCCTGCTGGATCACGCGCCAGCTCTGGTGACCGGTGTGCTGTCCGTGGTGGACGGCGGAGTTCCCGGACAGCGCGAGCAACGTCGGCAGCCGGGGCCGCAGGTGATCGACGACGGCGACGGCGTGCGCCCGGTCGGGGACGCCGACGTGGACGTGGCAGCCGCAGGTCTCGTAGCCGGCGAGGACACCCCGGTAGGTGTCCCCGATGGCGTGGTGGCGCGGGCTGCCGGTCAGCCGGGGCCGGTCCCCGGCCAGCGGCGGCGTGCCGAGCGGCACGACCAGCGCGTCTTCCTCCTGCGCGGCGCCGGCCAGCACCGCGCGCTGGACGCGCAGCGCCCGGCCGACGTCGCGCAGGTCGGTGTGCACGCCGGTGACCGCTTCGACCTGCGACTGGTACAGCTCGGGTACGAACGTGCCGTCGTCCGGGAGACGGGCGAGGATCGCCGTCGCCCGGGACGCCGGTCGCCGGGTGGCGGCGTCGACGATGAGGAACTCCTCTTCGACGCCCACGGTTTCGATGCTCACGGTGGTTCCGGCCGTCATCGCCGGCCTCCTGGCTTGGCCGGGCACCGGGCGGGGTACCCGGGGCCGGTGAACGACGACACGACACGCGCCACCGTCACCCCGTACGAAGACGGCCCGCTGCTGCTGCGCGGCGACTTCGAAATCCGCTCACCGGACGGCGAGGTCATCGATCCCGGCCGGAGCACCGTCGCGCTGTGCCGGTGCGGCCTCTCGGCCGTCAAACCCTTCTGCGACGGAACGCACAAGGTCCGCGGCTTCCGGGCCCCCGGTGGCCGCTGAGCGCAGGGACGACCGGCCGTCTTCCCAGCGCGTCAGCAGCATCCGGGCGAACTCGGCGTCCACCGCGAGCCCGCACGCCGCGCCGAAGACGACGTCGGCCGCGGCGGCCGGATTCTCGCGGGCGAACGTGCCACAGAGGTCGTGGGCGGCGATCTGCTCGTGGACGGCGTCGGCTTCGACGTGCACGTCGAAGAACCGCGTCGCGTCGGCGTCGCCGCCGAGTCGGCGCAACCCGTTGCCGTAGCGGCGGTTCGGCAACGACGAGGTCATCTCGAACGCGGCCAGGTGCCCGAGCGTGGCGCCGAGCCAGCGCCGGTGGAAGCCGAACAGCGACATCAGGTTGCTCACCGCGAGCGTCACGGCGGGGACGTCGTCGATGTAGTGGCCGTAGGCGTCGTCGAGCCCGAGCCCGCGCATGGTGGCGCGGAACAGCTCGGAGTGCATGCGCTCCAGCCTGCCGTCGCCGTACTCGTCGGACTGGATCTCCAGAAGCGCCACTTTCGCGGCGCCGGACAGGCGGGGAATGGCCCAGCTGTGCGGATCCGCTTCCTTCAGGTGGTAGACCGAGCGGTGCACGACGAACTCGCGGAACTGCCCCGCCGAAGCGCGGCGCTGCAGGAACTTCGCCAGCGAGGGCCCGTCGTCGTTCCGGACCAGCTCGAGGAGCGCTTTCGGCACGTCCTCGGGCCGCACGGCGACCGTGGGCACGAGCTCGCGCAGCCCCGCCAGCCAGCGCTTCTCCGCCTCCCGTCTGACGCGGTCGACGAACGGCGTGTGCTCCCAGCCCGGGTCGACGTCGTCGAAGCCGCGGTAGCCGAGTTCGTAGCAGATCCACAGCGTGAGCTGCAGATCGTCGTCGTGCAGCACCGGCAGCTCCGCGAAGCCCGGCAGGGGACCGCCGTCGGTGTCGTCCGGCTTCCCGCCGAGGAGCCGGTGGGCGACCGCGGTGCTCAACGGGCCGCGGGGGTGGGGCAAGAACATGGAACCTCCTGATCACTGGGCGCCCCGGATACCCATTCGGACGCTCTTCACGCGTGGCCGGACGAGCGGCCGAAGAGGAACGGCGGACCCCGCGGCACCGTTGTTCCGGCCGGCCCGCAGGTGCTATACCGGCAGCTGCCCGGTGTCGCGACGACGCGATGCCCAAGCGAGCGGAGTGTCTGGTGGCGAACCGTGCTTTGCGCTCATCCGCCGTGGTGGCGGCCCTGACCGCGCCCGTCCTCCTGCTGGGGACCGCGAGCGCGGTGGCCGCGCCCGGCTCGCCACCGGGGCGGCAGCTGACGATCGAGACGGTCTCGAACCCGCGGCCGTCCCTCGTCAGCGGGGGACAGGTCCTCGTCAGGGTCGTCCCGCCGGAGCGGACGCACGCCGGGCGGGTCACCGTCAGCGGCAACGGCCACGACGTCACGTCGAGCTTCCGCACCCAGCCGGACGGCAGCCTCCTCGGCCTGGTGACCGGCCTGCGCGACGGCGTCAACGACCTGAGCGCCCGGGCCGGCGGACCCGGTCCGGACCAGCGGGCGAACCTGCGCGTCACCAACCACCCGATCACCGGGCCCGTCTTCTCCGGCGCGCAGCAACTGCCGTTCTACTGCGAAACCCAGGCGTTCGGCCTGCCCGCGGCGTCCCAGCCCCTCTGCAGCGCGCCGACGCAGGTGAGCTACCAGTACAAGACCACCGCCGGGGCGTTCGCGCCGCTGGCGGACCCGGCGGCCCGGCCCGCGGACCTCGCGACGGCCACGGTCAACGGACACGCGGTGCCGTACGTGGTCCGCGTCGAGCGCGGCACGATCGACCGCGCCGTCTACGAGATCGCGGCGCTCTACGACGGCGCGCCGTCGCCCGTCGCGCCCGACAGCAGCTGGAACGGGAAGCTGGTCTACACCTTCGGCGGCGGCTGCAACGCGGGCTACCACCAGGGCGCCGCGACCGGCGGGGTCGTCAACGACCTGTTCCTGGCCCAGGGCTACGCGGTCGCGTCGTCGACCTTGAACGTGCTCGACACCAACTGCAGCCCGATCATCTCGGCCGAAGCGGCGATGATGGTCAAGGAGCACTTCATCGAGACCTACGGCCCGGTGGCCCACACCATCGGCTGGGGCGGCTCGGGCGGGGCGATCCAGCAGTACGACATCGCCGAAAACTACCCCGGCATCGTCGACGGCATCATCCCCGGCGTCTCGTTCCCGGACCCGCTGAGCGTCGGCGGGCCGGTGTCGGACTGCCGCCTGCTCGAGCAGTACTTCGCCGGGCCGGGCGCGTCGTTCACCGCGGCGCAGAAGCAGGCCGTCGCGGGCTTCGCCAGCTACGACTCCTGCGTCTCCTGGAACCTGACCTTCGCCAGCCGCGCGACCGCGACCGGCAGCTGCAACGCGGCGATCCCGGTCGCGGCGCGGTGGGACCCGGTCACCAACCCGCGCGGGGTGAAGTGCAACTCCAACGAGCAGCTGGTGAACCAGATCGGGCGGGACCCGAAGACCGGGTTCGTGCGCAGCCCGCTGGACACCACCGGCGTGCAGTACGGCCTGGCTGCGCTGAAGGCCGGGAAGATCACCGCGGCGCAGTTCACCGACCTCAACGCCGGCATCGGCGGCCTCGACTACACCGGAAAGCCCGTGGCGCAGCGGATCGCGGCCGATCCGAAGGCGCTCAGCGCGGTTTATGCCGACGACATCATGAACTCGGCGTCGCAGGGCCTGCGGGAGACGCCGATCATCGACCAGCGGACCGATCTCGACCTCGCCGGGTTCGGCAACGACATTCACACCACCGAGTGGTCTTACGTGATGCGGCAACGGCTTCTGCGGGCCAACGGCACGGCGGCCAACCAGGTCATCATCGAAAACCACGCGACTCCGGCCGAAGCGGCGGCCGCCGGCGTCTACGAGCTGGGCGCGATGGACCGCTGGCTGACCGCGATCGACGCGGACCGCTCGCACCGGAGTCCCCAGCAGAAGGTGCTGGCGAACCGGCCGGGCGATCTCGGCGACGGGTGTTACCTCTCGGCCGCGTCGCGCATCAATGAGCAGCTGACGTACCCGGCGAGCGGCCAGTGCGGCGCGCAGTACCCGGTGGCGGCCAACACCCGGATGGTCGCGGGGGAGAGCCTGGCCCTCGATGTGCTGAAGTGCCGGCTGAAGCCGCTCGACTTCCGCGACTACCCGGTCGCCTTCACCGCCGCGGAACGGCAGCGGTTGCGCGCGACGTTCCCCGGCGGGGTGTGCGACTACGGCCGTCCGGGCGTCGGGCAGCGCCCCCCGATCGGGACCTGGCTGAGCTACGGCGACGAACGGACCGGCACCACCCCGCCGACGAAGGTGCGGTGACGGCCGGGGTCAGCCGGGCGGGTCCCCGTAACCTCGCAGGAACAGCGCTTCGGTCAGCGCCATGGCCGCGATCTCCTGGGGCGCCACGCTTTCGTTGGGCGCGTGGATGCGGGACTGCGGTTCTTCGACGCCGATGAGGAGGATCTCCGCGTCCGGGTAGGTTTCGGCGAAGACCGTGCAGAGCGGGATCGACCCGCCCTGCCCGAGCCGGCCCATCGGGGTCCCGTACGCGGTTCGCATGGCCTCGGCCATCACGTGGTAGGCGAGGCCGTGGGTGGCGGGGCGGAACGGGCGGCCGCTCGCCTCGATCGCCACCGACAGGCGGGCGCCGCGCGGGGTGGCCGCGATCAGGTGCTCGGTCAGGGCGCGCGCCGCTTCGTGCGGCTCGATGCCGGGTGGGATGCGGAGGTTCAGCCTGGCCCTGGCCTGCGGGGTGATGGCCGCGGCGGAGCCGACGACCGGCGGGCAGTCGATGCCGAGCACCGTCAGCGCCGGGCGGGCCCACAGCATGTCCGCGACGCCGGCATCACCGTCGTCGCCGAGCAGGGCGGCGTCGGGGGAGAGTCCCGCGTCCGTCCGGAACTGGGCCGCCGGGTAGGGGGCGCCGGACCAGTGGCCGTCGCCGGGCAGGCCGTCGACGGTCGTGGCGCCGTCGGCGTCACGCAGGGAGGCCAGCACGGACACCAGCGCGGCCAGCGCGTCCGGGGCGGGGCCGCCGAACATGCCGGAGTGCAGTTCGGACGGCAGCGCCTCGACGGTGACGACGACGTTGACCATGCCGCGCAGGCTGACCGTGACGGCGGGCCGCCCGACCGCGATGTTCCCGGTGTCGCACACCAGGATCGCGTCCGCCCGCAGGAGGTCGGCGTGCTCCGGGACGAACGCCTCCAGCCCGCCGGTGCCCTGCTCCTCCGACCCTTCCACGACCAGCTTGAGGTCGACCGGCAGGTCGTCGCCGAGCGCGCGCAACGCCGTGAGGTGCATGAGGACGTTGCCCTTGCAGTCGGCCGCGCCGCGCCCGTACCAGCGGCCGTCCACCTCGGTCAGCCGGAACGGCGGTGTCCGCCACGCGCTCGGGTCCAGCGGCGGCTGGACGTCGTAGTGCGCGTAGAGGAGCACCGTCGGCGCGTTTTCCCGGCCGCACGAACGGAAACCGAGCACGGCCTGGCTGCCGTCCGGGGTGTCCGCCACCCGGGTGTCGAACCCGGTGTCCGCGAACGCGCCGGCCACCCAGGCCGCGGCCCGCCGGCACTCTTCGGGTGGGAACTGCCGCGGGTCCGCGACGGAGGGGATCGCGACGAGGTCGGCGAGGTCTTCGCGCGCTCGTGGCATCAGCCCGTTCACGCGGGCACGGAGGTCCATCGCGCTCACCCGCCCGTCGCGAGCTTCTCGGGACAATAGATTTCGATGACGAGCCGCTGTGCGCGCGCCGCGGCTTCGGGCGAAAGCACCCGGCGGGCCCCGGGGGTGGGCGTCGCGCCCGGGTCGGCGCAGGTCGAGCCGCCGTCCGTGCCGAGCAGCCGGACGACCTGGTCCCGCGACGGCGTCCGCGCACCCGCCTGGGCCAGCCGCGAGACGAGCAGGTCGGCCTTCGCCTCGGCTTCGGCGGAGACCCGGGCGGAGTGGAAGAGCAGGTACCCGGCCACCAGGAGGCCGCCCAGCACGACCCCCACGACGAGGTAGGCCACCACCCGTTGCCCGCCGGTCGATCGTTCGTCCACAGTGGTCACGATGCGCTCACCTCCGGCAGGCGCCACGACGGCTTGCGCAGGCGGTAGAACAGGAAGGGACCAGCAGGCCGAGGCCGAGCGCGCCGCCCGCGACGATCCCGAGGTACACCCACGGGTTGCCCGAGCCGAACTGCGACGGCGGGACGAACCCGACCAGCAGCGCGGCCAGGGACGCGCAGAACCCGACACCGCACAGCCCCAGCAGCATCGGCGCGCGGTACCCGCGCGGGTGCTCGGGGTGCTTGCGCCGCAACCGGACCGCCGCGACGAACATCAGCAGGTACATGATCAGGTACACCTGGGTGGTGATCACCGAGAAGATCCAGTACGCGCTGGAGACGTCCGGGATGAACGCGTAGCACAGGGCGATCAGCGTCGTGAGCACGCCCTGGGTGACGAGGATGTTCTGCTGCACGCCCTGTTTGTTGAGCCGCTGCAGGAACGGCGGCAGGTACCCCTCCTGCCGGGAGATCAGCAGCAGGCCCTTCGACGGGCCGGCCAGCCAGGTCAGCATCCCGCCGAGCGAGGCCAGGACGAGCATGACACCGATCAGCGGCGTCAGCCACTGGATGCCGAAGGTGGTGAACACGGCTTCGAAGGCCTGCATCACCCCGGCCGTGAGCGACAGCTGGTCGGCGGGGATGACCCAGCTGATCGCCAGCGCGGGCAGGACGAAGATGAGCAGCACCAGCCCCATCGCCAGGAACATGGCCCGCGGGAACTCCTTGCCCTGCTTGCGCAGCGACGAGACGTGCACGGCGTTCATCTCCATGCCGGAGTAGGACAGGAAGTTGTTGACGATCAGCACGAGGCTCGCGAGCCCGGCCCACGCGGGGAGCAGGTGGTCCGCCGACATCGGCGCCGCGGAGGGGTGGCCCTGGGCCAGGAACACGATGCCGAGGACCACCAGCAGCGCCCCGGGAATCAGCGTCCCGATGACGAGCCCGCCGCCGGCGAGCCCGGCCACGCCCTTCGTGCCGCGGGAGGAGATCCAGACCCCCGACCAGTAGGCGACGACGATGACGGCGGCCGTCCACCACCCGTTGTCCGCCAGGCTCGGGTCGAAGACGTACGCGAGCGTGCTCGCGACGTACCCGAGCAAGCTCGGGTAGTAGAAGATCGTCATCGCGAACTGGCACCAGACCGCGAGGAAGCCCAACGGCTTGGAGATCCCGAGCGCCACCCAGTTGTAGACCCCGCCCGGCCAGCCCGACGCCAGCTCGGCCGAGACCAGGGAGGTCGGCAGCAGGAACACGATCGCCGGGACGACGTAGAGGAAGACGGCGGCGAGCCCGTAGACGGCCATCGTCGGTGACGGGCGCAGGCTCGCGACGGAACTGGTCGTCATGAGCGCGAGCGCGATCCAGGAGATCCACGCGGCGGCCGGCGGTTTCGCGCGGCCGGTCCCCGCGGTGGCCGGCGGTGACGCCCCGGGTGACTCCGGTGGCCGGTGCGGTCGGTTCGTGGCGGTCATGCGTGGTGGCCTCCCGGCTTCACGTCGGTGGGGTGCCTCATCGTGTTCCGCGCCGGGCCCGGCCGGGTCACCCGTCGCGGGCGAGACCGGCGAGCGGCGGGTCAGCCGAGCGCGGCGTCGAGCGTGACGGCGGCGTCGATGAGGGCGAGGTGGGTGAACGCCTGCGGGAAGTTGCCGAGCTGCTCGCCGGTCGGCGCGATTTCCTCGGCGTAGAGGCCGACGTGGTTGGCGTAGGTGAGCATCTTCTCGAACGCCGTGCGGGCTTCCTCGAGCCGGCCCGCGCGGGCCAGCGCGTCGACGTAGGTGAAGCTGCACAAGGAAAAGGTGCCTTCGTCGCCGCTGAGCCCGTCCGGGGACGCGGCCGGGTCGTAGCGGTAGACCAGGCTGTCGGTGACCAGCTCGGCCCGGATCGCGTCCAGTGTGGACAGCCACAGCGGGTCGTGGGAGGGGAGGAAACCGGTGCGGGGCATGCGCAGCAGGGCCGCGTCCAGCTCCTCGCCGGTGTAGTGCTGGACGAAGGCGTTGCGCGTCCGGTGCCAGCCGCGGCCGAGGATCTGGCCGTAGATGGTGTCGCGCTGCCACGCCCAGTCCTCGACCGGCGCGGGGCGGCCGTGGGCGGCGGCCAGCCGGATGCCGCGGTCGAAGGCGACCCAGCTCATCAAGCGGCCGTAGGTGAACGACCGGCGGCCGCCCCGGGTCTCCCAGATGCCTTCTTCGGCCTGGTCCCAGTGTTCGCCGAGCCAGTCCAGCGCCGCCCGCAGGGCGGTCCAGCCCTGGTGGGGGAGCTCGAACCCGGCGCGGTCGGCGGCGTAGACGCTGTCGAGGGCCTCGCCGTAGATGTCGAGCTGCAGTTGCCCGGCCGCGTCGTTGCCGATCCGCACCGGGCTCGACCCCCGGTAGCCGGACCAGTGCGCGAGGCTCTCCTCCTGCAGGTCCGTGGCGCCGTCGACGCGGTACAGCACGGCGAGCGGGCCGCCGGCCCCGGCCCGGCCTTCGCGGATGCGGTCGCCCAGCCAGCTCCCGAACCGGGCCGCTTCCTCGGTGAACCCGAGGGCCAGCAACGCCGAAACCGAGAACGACGCGTCCCGGACCCAGGTGTAGCGGTAGTCCCAGTTGCGTTCCCCGCCGATCCGCTCGGGCAGGCCGAGGGTGGGCGCGGCGACCAGTCCGCCGGTCGGTGCGTAGGTGAGCAGCTTGAGGGTGATCGCCGAGCGGGCCACGACCTCCCGCCAGCGGCCGCGGTAGGTCGAGCGGGCCAGCCACGCCCGCCACCAGTCCACGGTGGTGTCGAAGAGCTCCGTGAACTCGGCGACGCGGATTTCGCGCGGGGGCGCCGCGGCGTCGGTTTCGAGCACGAGCCCGCGGACCTGCCGCGCGGTCAGGGCGAGCCGCAGGTGCACGTCGCCCTCCTCGACGCGCGCGTCGGCGAGGTGTTCGTCGCCGGGCTCGCGGACCGCGTGCAGCACCAGGGAAGTACCCCGCGCGTTGAACACGGCCCCGCTCCGGACGAGCGTCGCCTGGTGCGGACGGCGGCCGTAGTCGAAGCGGGGGGCGACCAGCACGTCGAAGGTCATCCGGCCGCGGACGCAGCGCACGAGCCGGGCGATCCGGTGTTCGGTGGTGGCGGCCGGGCCGCAGGGCGGCATGAAGTCGACCACCTCGCCGATGCCGTCCGGGCCGGAGAAGCGGGTGATCAGCACCGCGGTGTCCGGGTGGTACATCTGCGACGTCGTGTGCTCGCTGGCCGGGCGGATGCGGAACCGGCCGCCGCGTTCGTCGTCGAGCAGCGCGCCGAAGACCGACGGGGAATCGAAGCGGGGGCAGCAGAACCAGTCGATCGACCCGTCGGTCGTCACCAGCGCGGCGGTCTGCAGGTCGCCGATGATCCCGTGCTCGGCGATCGTCGTCTCGGTCATGTGCTCCTCCACGGCAGGCGGGTCCGGTCGCCTGCACCGTCGCGGGAGCGGGTGGGCGCTGCCTCATCCGCGTGGGGTGAGGTGGCCCGGCGGCGGTCGCGCCACCGTGTGCGGTACCCGACCGGAAGGCCCGCCGATGATCGTGCTGCCCCTGGCGCTCGCCCAGTTCGTCGCCAGCTACGCGGCGACCACCATGACCGTGGCCGTCACCGACATCGCCGCCGACCTCGGCACCACGGTGATCGGCGTGCAGACGGCGATCACCGTGTTCACCCTCACCATGGCGTCGCTCATGGTGCCCGGCAGCAAGCTGAGCGACCTGCTGGGCCGCAAGCGGTGCTTCCTGGCCGGGCTGGTCGTCTACGGCGCGGGCGCGCTGCTGGCCTCGGCGGCCCCCGGACCGGGGCTGCTGATCACCGGTTACTCGGTGCTGGAGGGGATCGGGTCGGCGCTGATGATCCCGCCGATCTACATCCTGGTCACGGTGACCAGCCGCGACGTCGAGACCCGCGCCCGCGCGTTCGGCGTGGTGAGCGGGGCGGGCGCGCTGGGTGCCGCGGCCGGGCCGCTGGTCGGCGGCCTGGTCACGACGTGGCTCGGGTGGCGTGCTTCCTTTCTCCTGCAGGTGCTCCTGGTCGTGCTGATCGTCCTGCTGGCGCTGCGCCTGCCCGAGCCGCCCGCCCCGCCCCGCGAGAAGCGGTTCGACGTCGCCGGCGCGATCCTGTCGGCGGCCGGCCTGTTCTTCGTCGTCTTCGGCGTCCTGCAGGCGGGCACCTACGGCTGGCTGGTCTCACGGGCGGACTTCGCCGTCGGCGGCGTCGTGCTGCTGCGGGCCGGCGGGCTCTCGCCGGTGTGGCTGTTCGCCGGCGTCGGCGCCGCCTTCCTGTGGGTGTTCTTCGCGCACGTCCGCGCGCGGGAGCGGGCGGGCCGTGAGCCGCTCGTGCCCCCGGGGCTCTTCCGCGACCGCGTCACCGGGCTCGGGCTGCTGACCCAGCACGTGCAGTGGCTCGTCCTGCAGGGCTCGTTCTTCGTCGTGGCGGTCTTCCTGCAGCAGGTCCGCGGCTACGACGCGATCGAAACCGGGCTGATGCTGACCCCCGCGACGGTCGGCATCCTGGGCGCCTCGGCCACCGCCGGCCGGATGGCGCGGCGGCATCCCCAGCGGCGCCTGGTCCGCGCCGGCTTCGTCCTCGCCCTCGCGGGGCTGGTCCTCGTCCTGCTGCTGGTGCGGGCCGGCTCCGGGGTGGCGAGCGCGATCCCCGGGCTGTTCCTGCTCGGCGCCGGGGTCGGGATCATGCTGACGGCGTCGGTGAACCTGGTGCAGTCCCGGTTTCCGGACTCCGCCCAGGGCGACATCTCGGGGGTGTCGCGCAGCGTGTCGAACCTCGGCTCGGCGGTGGGGACGGCGCTCGCCGGCGCCGTCCTGGCCGGGACGCCGCACCTCGGCGGACGGTCCTTCGCGCTGGCTATCGCGACCTTGGCGGTCGTGGCGGTGGCCGGGCTGGTCGCCGCCCTGCTGCTGCCGGCGCCGGACTGACCCGTCCCTTGTGGACGAACGCCGGTGCCGCACCGCGGTCACGATCACCCGCAGTGCCACGCTCAGCACCACCAGGTCCGCGGCCATCTGGAAGGTCACCAGCACCCGGGCGGCGGGCGAGATCGGCGTGATGTCGCCGAAGCCGACCGTGGCGAACACGGTGACCGTGAAGTAGAGCGCGTCGGTGCGAGTCAGGCCGGTGCCGAAGGACCCCGGCCGGTCGTGGGCGAGCACGTAGTAGACGTCGGCGAACAGGAGCAGGAACAGCGGGACGACGAGTGCGAGCGCCTGGACGCCCTGCCAGGCGGGGTAGGGCGAGCGCAGGATCATCCGCACCTCGCCGGCGACCAGCAGGACCACGACGGCGAGACCGGCGGCGAAGACGGCCACCGTCCACGGCCGCAGGGCCTGGTCGACCGGGAGCAGGTAGTACAGGCAGAGCAGCGCGGTGACCGTCAGCAGGGGCCGGAGCACCGCGAGGTGGACGAACCGCCACCGCCGCGTCGCGGTCAACGCGCGAGAGCCTTCTGCTTGAGCGCGTGGTATTCCGCGTCGTCGATGACGCCTTCCTCCAGCAGCCGCCGGGCTTCGGCGATCTGCGCCGCGCCCGTGGTGTCCGAAGTGGACACCGAGCGCACGTAGTCCTCGAACCGGCGCTGCTGGGCCAGGTGGTACGCCCGCCGCCGTTCACCGAGGTGCCTGCCCTGGATGCCCAGGTACAGCAGGACGCCGAGGATCGGCAGCACGAGCACCAGCACCGTCCAGCCGGCCTTGGCCCAGCCGGACACGTCGGTGCGGCGGTACAGGTCGCCCAGTGCCACGAACAGCAGGCAGAACCAGGCGACCCAGCAGAAGAAGACCAGCATCGTCCCCAAGAGGTCGAAGAACGGGTACTCCGCGTTCGCCAGGGTCATGACGTCTCCTCACACACGGGATCGGGGCCGGGCACGCTCGGGCGTGCCCGGCTCACTGGACCGGATCCCGGGTCCGCCCGCCTCACCCGCGCCGGGTGGGGCGAGCGGTGCGTCAGGTCGTGAAGTCGGCGACCTCGGCGTCGAGGAGACCGCGCTCCTGCGCGATCGCCACCGCCTCGCGCCTGCTGCGGACGTCGAGCTTCGTGTAGATGCCGCGGACGTGGGTCTTGACGGTGTTCGGCGAGACGGTCAGGTCCTCGGCGATCTCGTCGATCGACCGCTGGGTCGGCAGCAGGCGCAGGACGCTGCGTTCGCGTTCGGTCAGCGGGGCCGGCATCGGCGGGGTGCGCAGCCGGCGTCGCAGGGCGAGGATCTCACCGGCGAACCGTTCGCCGGTGCCCAGGCCGCCCAGCCGGCTGGTCAGGAACCCGACCAGCTCCGGCGGGGCGAAGACGAACGGGAACCGGACGCCGGTCGGTTCGGCGACGCGCAACGCCTCGTCCAGCAAGCGGACCGCCCGCTCCCGCGCACCCGCCGCCAGCGCGGCCTGCACGCCGACGAGGGACGCCTCGATCGTGGCCCACGGCAGCGCCATGGGTGGTCCGTCCTCCGTCAGGGACCGCAGCACGGAGCTCGCCGCGTGGTGGCGGCCGAGCCGCAGCTGGGTCCGTGCGCGCATCAGCAGCAGCTCGCCCGACCCGGCGAGGATCGGGTGGGCCCAGCGCACGGCCTCCCTGGCCTGGCTCGCCGCCCCCAGCCGCAACGCCGCGCGCTGTTCCAGCACGGCGCACAAAGCCGCGTGGCCGGCGGGGCAGGCCCGGCCGGTCCCGAGCCGGATGCGGGCCCGGCGCATCCGCCGCAGTCCCGCGTGCCAGCCGCCGAGCTCGAACTCCGCGGCTCCCCGCAGCGTTTCCGCGACCAGCCGGAGGTCCTGGGCCGCTCGCGCGGGGGCGTCCCCGACGAGCTGTCCGATCCGCTTCGCGTGCGTCAGGGCGTCGGCGGGTTGGCCGCGCAGCAGGGCGCCGTAGGCGAGCAGGGCGCACGCTTCGGCTCCTTGCAGCGACCGGAAATGATCCTGCCGCGCCCGCCGGGCCTCGGCGCGGCGGGCGAGCGTCTCCATCACGCGGTAGTCGCCGTCGTAGCCGGCCAGCTCGCCCAGCGTGGTGAGGCACTGGGCGACCGTGAAGTCTTCGTCGCGCCGCTCCGCGGTGTCGAGGACCCGGACCAGCTCCGCGCGGGCCGCCGCGCGGTCGTGCGGGGCGAGGAGGACGGCGGTCCGGTGGAGGGTCGCGAGGTCACCGAGGCCGGCCTCGGCGGCCAGGCGCTCATCGACCTGCTCGGCCGCGCGGACGGCCTGGACCGGAGTGCGGTCGAGCCGGGTGAGCCGGGAGTACGCCAGCTGGCGCAGGACGGTCAGCTCCGCCGTCGGCCGGTCCGGCCACGCCACCTCCGCCCGGGCCAGCTGCAGCCCGGCCGCCGACGTCTCCGCGGCCTCCAGGCACAGCGCGGCCGAGATCAGCGCCGCCAGCGGATCGGCCGTGACCCGCCGGTTTTCGAGCACGGTCAGTGCCAGCCGCAGGACGTGGTGCTCGCCCGCGAGGAACAGCGGCACGGCGTTCTCCCGCAGCAGTTCGCCGACCCGCGCGGGATTGCCCGAGCGGACGCTGTGCAGCAGCGCCGGTGCCGGGCGGTCGTGTCCGGCGAACCAGCGCGCCGCCGTCGCGTGCAGGGTCCGGCTCCGGTCCGGGGCGCGCCGCTGCAGGTCCGCGCGCAGGTAGGTGCGCAGCAGTGGCGTCACGCTGTGGTGCGGCGGACTGCCACCGGACTCGACCACCCGGGTGGCCGGCTCGCCCAGCTCGCGGAGCGTCGCTTCCGCGTCCGCGCGGCCGCAGAGCACCGGCGCGAGCCCGGCCGGGACCTCGTCGCAGATGCTGATCGTGCGGAGCAGCTCCCGCTGCACCGGGGTCAGGGGGGCGAGGACTTCGTCGGTCAGGTAGTCGAGCACCGCGGTGTCGCGGCCGGTGTCGAAGTCCCGCAGGCTGCCGTGGCGGACGGCGGACGCGGCGGCGAGGCGCAGCCCGGCCGGCCAGCCCCCGGTCCGGGCGACGAGCGGGCCGACCTCGTCCGGCGGGACCGTCGCCCGGGCCGTGGCGAGCAAGGCCTTCGCTTCCTCGGTGGAGAACCGCAACTGCTCGGCGCCGACCTCGACAAGCCGGTCCGCGAGCCGGGCCCGGCCCAGCGGCAGCGGCGGCTCCCGCCGGCTCGTGACGGCCAGGCACAGTCCCGCCGGCTGGTGCCGGACCAGTTCCCGCAGCCCGTGCCACGGGCCGGGGGCGGTGATCTCCTGGGCGCCGTCGAGGATGAGCACGACGGGCTCGGGCAACGCGTCCAGTGCGTCGGCCACCCGGGCCAGGAAGGCGAGGTCGGTGCTGGGCTCGCCGGGTACTTCCAGCTGCCGCAGCGAGGAGCCGTCCGGGACGGGCCCGCAGCGGCCCAGCGACTCGAGGACCGCGGCCCAGAAGAGCCGGTCATCGTTGTCATCGGCGTCGGCGGACAGCCAGGCGACCGCGTCGCGGCCCCGGCGGCGCGCCCAGTCGGCGAGGAGCACCGTCTTGCCGAACCCGGCCGGGGCGCCGACGAACACGATGGCCGCCTCGCCCCTTCCGTCGAGGGGGCCGAGCAGGCGCGGTCGCGACACGAAATCCGACGGCGGGCCGGGGACGGTGATCTTCGCCCTCGGGACCCGTCTTCGGGGCGAGTCATCGCGGCACGGGTTCATGCGCAATTCTCCTTCGCACTCGGTTCCGGACATTCTCGGCGGATCCTGCCACGCAATTAGCTCGGCTCACCCGCTGCGGGCGACGAAAACGACAGCCGTGCGCAGAATCGTGTGCGCCGTGAAAAGTCGTGGAGATTCCCCGGAAAGCCGTCGCGGCGGCACGCGCCGATTCGCCGCCTCCCAGTTCCTCTGGCTCGGGCCGGGTGAGGTCGTGGTGCTCGACGTGGTGCGGACGGGCCGGATCAGCGTCGGCTCGGTCCTGCTCTGGCTGGTCGTGGCGCTGGCCGCCCTGACGCCGGTGGCCGAGGTGCGGGTCGGCGTCCGGGCCGGTGCGGACCTGGTCGCCCGGCTGCTGTTCCTGCCGCCGCGCGGGTGGTCGATGGCCGTCGTCCTGATCGACGTCGTCGTGCTCGCCCGCGCGTGGTATTCGGCGGGCCGGGCGCGGCGGGACGGGGGCACCCGGTGAGCCGGCCCGCCCTCCTCGGCTTCCGCGCGGGCGTGAATTACGTCTTCCGGGGGTGCGGGGCAATTCCGGAATGGGTCGTCGAAGGCGTCGACGGCTTTCGGGGTGTGCTCGTCGTCCCCGTTCCACCCGAAACAATCGTCTTCGGCACGCTGGGAGACCCCGGCAGCCTGCCCCGAATCCTGGGCAGGCTCGAGGCGCTCGGGATGCGCGTGGCGTCCGTGCACCGCGTCCGGGAACTCCCGGGGTCGCCGCCCGGCGGGAGTTCCTGACCCGCCGCCGGGCTCCGCCCGCGCGAGGCGGTCCGTCACGACCCGGAGGCCGCCGTGACGTGGCCGAGCCGGATCGCCTGGCGCAGCGCCGCGTGGTCGCGTTCGTTCTGGTCGGCGCAGGCCACCGCGAACTCCCGGACGGCCTCGGCGAACGCCGGACCGGAGCCCAGGTACGCGGCGATCGCGAGCGCGTCGCCGGTGCGGGCGTGGGCCCGCGCCAAGGTCCACCCGCACAGCCGGGCGTGCGACCGCAGCACGTCCGGGGTCATCGTCGTGCCGTCGCCGGTGAGCCGGCCGCCGCGCAGCCGCCGGACGTGGAAGTCGCGGGGGCGGCCGTCGACGTCGGCGTCGTGCGCCCAGCCGAGGAAGACGTCCCCGGCGGCCTGGATCAGCCGCTGCCCGGCGACCACCCGCCGGCCCGGACCACCCGCCGCGGCGACGCCGGCGTACTCCTGCAGCACCGACGGCCCGGCCTCCTTCAGCTGAAGGAAGAGCGGATCCCCGGTACCGGTCCGCGCGAGCAGCGCCACCCAGCACCGGGTGCCGGCTCCGCCGGGGCCGGGCACCGTGCGGGCGACGTCGGCCAGCCGGTAGCGGTCCAGCAAGGCCCGCCGCGCCGGGCCGAGCGTGTACCGGTAGCGCGAAAGCACCGCGCCGAGACGG
Organism: Amycolatopsis sp. NPDC005961; assembly: GCF_040629235.1. Taxonomy (NCBI): domain Bacteria; kingdom Bacillati; phylum Actinomycetota; class Actinomycetes; order Pseudonocardiales; family Pseudonocardiaceae; genus Amycolatopsis; species Amycolatopsis sp. NPDC005961. Next base: position 29,077 of record NZ_JBEXVF010000083.1, read on the forward strand.
TCCGCGAGCGTCGCCGGGTCACCGTCGCCGGCGAGGTGGCCGGCCGGGACGACCACCGGCGGACGCGTGGCGAGCCGCAGCTGCCCGTCGCGGATTTCGGTGAACCGGCGGCCGCCGGTGTCGCGGCCGGGTACGCCGGACCTCGCCGGACCCAGGTGGTGGGCCGCGACCACGCGCAACGTCCGGGCGTCGGCGGGGGCGAAGAAGATTTCGAGCGACGTCCGGCGGGCGAAGTCGTGCATCGCGAGGCGGTACGACTCCACCGCGGCGACCACCGTGCGCCGCCGCTGGGCCGGCGGGTGTCCCGTCTCCCGGCTGGTGACCTCGAAGCTCGCGGCGAGCCGCTTGACGTCCCATTCCCAGGGCGCGCGCAGGGTTTCGTCGAAGTCGGCGAAGTCGAACACGAGCCGGCGGCCCTGGGCGGCGAACAACCCGAAGTTGGCGAGCTGGGCGTCTCCGCACGCCTGGACCGGGAACCCGGTCCGCGGCGTCGTGGCGAGGTCGGCCGCGGCCGGCAGCGCGGCGCCGTGGAAGTAGGCGAGGGGCGAAGCGGCCATCCGGCCGTAGCGCAGCGGCAGCAGCTCCGGCACCCGGTCGGCGTCCTGGCCGGCCAGCAAAGCGAGTGGATCGGCGCGTCCGGCGGGGCCGGGGAACTCGGCGTGGCGGGCCGCCGGCACCGCGATGCGGGCGGCCCGGGCCCGAGCGGTCCGCACGTCGGGGGCCGCGGTGTCCATTTCGGTGAGTGGCATGGACGGATCGTCGGCCGCGGAACCGGCCGGGGCGTCGCCCGCCGGGGGGTGAAGCGGGGAGTCATCCACCACGGGTGACGACTCGCCGCGGCCGGCGTCGCAGGCTGGGTCCGTGGAGACGCGGTGGTGGCGAAGCGGATGACGGGTGAGACGTCGGTGCCCCGGCGGGTGTATCGCGGGGGATCTCCGAGGCGGTGCCGTTCGGGTTCCCCGGCTTCGCCACTTCGTCCGGCGGGCCCCGGTGGCGGCCGGGGCGGGCCGGTCGGACGCCGGTCGTGCCGTGTCCTCCGCGGGTGGCCGCGGCGGCGCTCGGGGGCGTCGCCGCGGTCCGGCCCGTGCCGGCGTATCCGCCTGCACCCGACCGGCGGTCCGCGGTGGACTGATCGGAACAGCGGCCGCCGCCGTCCGGTCGCATGCGGACGCCCTGCACTACAAGCGTTCCCGCTGAGGTGCCTCGCCGAAGGCCTCGCGCAGCCGGGATTCTTCCTCCTCGGACAGGTTGGTGCTCAGCAACGTCGCGCCGGTTTCCTTGAACGGTTCGACCACCCGGTCCAGCACCGTGCCGTCCGACATCACGAACAGCGCCGAGGTGCCCGGGGTGACCTGGTTCCGGACGGTGTCGATGAACTCTTCGTCGATGCCGATGTGGCTCAGCGATCCCGTCAGTGCCCCGATCGCCGCGCCGACGGCCGCGCCGAGCAACGGGACGAGGAAGATGAGGCCGAACAGCAGGCCCCAGAAGGCCCCACCCAGCGCGCCGGCACCGGTCAGGGAGCCGAGGTCCTTGGTCTTGGGCTTCTTCCGTCCTTCCGGCCAGGTGACGTAAGCCGCGTCCGCGATGGAGATCAGCTGCTGTTTCTGTAGCTGGCGAAGCAGTTCCAGTGCGTTTTCGGCGCCTTCGACGGTGGGGAACCTCCACACGGTCAACGTGGCCATGACTCCTCCTCGGTCCGGGATCGGTGGTCTGCCGAACTGTTTCCCGGGCGTCGAAGCGCGGCATCGCCCACGCCGTGTGAGCCGCGGACCGGCCGTGGCCGGAGCAGCCGATCTCACCTGGGGCGGGCGAGGACCGGCGGACGACCGACCGACCATGATCGCCCGGGTCCGCAGCTCCGAGGCAGGAAGCAGAGGGAATCATGACCGACCACACGCAGCCATGGACCGGATCGACCGGCGCACGGACGCCGACCCCGCCGGAGCGGGCCGTCGCCCGGTCACGGCGGGTCGGCTGGATCTGGTTCGCCGCGGCGATCACCGTCCTGGCCGGACTGTTCAACGTCGTGGAGGGACTGGTCGCGCTGTTCGACCGGGACTACTACGTGCTCGGCCCGTCCGGACTGCTCGTCTTCACCTTGAACGGCTGGGGCTGGATCCACCTGATCGTCGGTGGCCTCGCCGTGCTGGCGGGCATCGCGCTGTCCACCGGCGCGCAGTGGGCGCGGGTCGTCACGGTCGCGCTCGCCGGCTTCAACGCACTGGCGCAGCTGACTTTCCTGTCCGCCTACCCGTACTGGGGCATCGTCGTGATCGCCCTCGACGTCCTCGTGATCTGGGCCGTCATCGTGCACGGCGACGAATCCACCTACGAAATCTGGTGATCCGGGAGACGCGGCCGCGTCTCACCGGCCGGTGATCAGTACAGTCGTGGCCTCCGTCCGGCGCCGAACGCGAGGACCGGGGGCGATTCTCCCGACGGCCGAGAGGTTGACGTGCTCGTGCGAACGACGACCCGGTTCCGGCCGGTCCCCGGTGGCAAGGTCACGGTGCCGCGGCTGCCGGGGACCTTCGTCCCCCGACCCCGGCTGGGGGCGCTGTTCGACCGCGCCACCGTCCGGCCGGTCACGGTGGTCCGTGCCCCGGCCGGGGCCGGCAAGACCACGGCGCTGGCGAGCTGGGCCGGCGACGGCCGCACCGTCGCCTGGGTGTCGCTGGACGAGAACGACAACGACGAACCCCGGTTGTGGGCGGGGATCCTGTGCGCGCTGCGCCGCTGTCCCGCGGTGGCCGGGAAGAGCGCGGTGCACCGGCTTTCCCCGCCGTCGCCCGGGCGGCGGCGCGGATTCCTGGCGGACCTGGACGACGCGCTCACCGGCCTGAGCCGTCCGGTGCGGCTGGTCCTGGACGACCTGCAGGAGATCTCCCACCCGGACGCGCTGGAGGCGCTCGCGGCCCTCGTACACCGGGTGCCGTCCGGTGTCCGGCTGGTGCTGGTCACCCGCGTCGAGCCGCGGCTGCGGCTGGCCCGGCTGCACGTGGAGGGCGTCCTGTCCCGGGTGGACGCGGCCGAACTCCGGTTCACCACCAAGGAAACGACGGTCCTGCTGCGGGCCACCGGGGCCACGGTGGGCGACGACCGCGTCCGGGAGCTCACCGAGTGCACGGCGGGCTGGGCCGCCGCCCTCGGCTGGGCCGCGGTGTCCGTACGCGAAGCGGGGGACGCGGACGCGCTCGTCGCCTCCGTCACCGGGGACGAGCGCGCCGTGGCCAAGTTCTTCGCCGACGAAGTGCTGTCGCGGCTGCCCGCGGCGACATCGGATCTGTTGCTGTTCCTCAGTGTCTGCGACGCCGTGAGCGCGACGCTCGCCGTCCGCTTGTCCGGCCGCGCGGACGCCGGGGCACGGCTGGACGAGCTCGAGCGGGCGCTGGGTCTCGTCGCGCGCACGCCGGCCGACACCTACCGGCTTCCGCCGCTGCTGCGGGGTTTCCTGCGTGCCGAGCTGGCCCGGCGGGACCCGGCGCGGGTGCTGCGGCTGCACGGGACCGCCGCGGCGTGGTTCGCCGGCGAAGGCCGGTTCGGGGAGGCACTCCGGCACGCCGTGGCGGGCCGTGACCGGCAGCGCGTCCTTTCCCTCGCACGGGAGCACGCCGTGCGCCAGGCCCAGGCCGGTGACGGCGAGCCGGTGCGGGTCGCGCTCACCCACCTGGGCCCCGCGGCCGTCGCGGCGAGCCCGTCGCTGCGGCTGGCGTCGGCGCTGGAAAACATCCAGCGCGGGGACCTCGCCGGCGCCGCGGCCGACCTGGCGGGGGAGGCGCCGGGCGACGACCGGTGGCCCCTCGCCGTCCGTCATCTCGCGGTGGTGACCGGCGAGCGCCCGCCGGAGACCGCGGAGGCCGTGCCGTCCCCGGACTTCGACGCCTGGGCGAACCTCGACCTCGCCTGGCGGTCACTGCACCGCGGGGCCCGCCGGCACGCCGTCACCCGGGCGCGGGAAGCCCTGCGCCTGGCTCACGACGAGCGGCTCGACCACCTCGTGCTCCACAGCCGGCTGGCACTGGCCGTCGCGACCGCCCTCCACGGCGAGCACCCGGCGATGCGGCGCGCCTGCACGGGCGCGCTGGCCGTCGCGCGCCGGCACGGCTGGCGCCGGTCCCCGGGCGTGGCCGAGTGCCACCTCCTGCTGGCCTACGACGACCTGATGCGCGCCGAGCCCGTCGCCGCGGCCCGTGAGCTGGCCCAGGCGACGTCGGCGGAAGTGCCCGGGGGCCCGCCGCTGCTGGGACCGCTCCGCGAGTTCTTCGAGGGCATGGTGCGCTTCGACGACGGCGACCGGGGCGCGGGCTCGCAGGGCATGCGCGCGGCCCGGCACCGGCTCGCCCTCGCCGAACTGCCCCCCGAGGTCGTCGGGGTGTGCGCGGTCGCGGAGTACCACGCGGCGCTCGTCCTCGGCGAAGGGCTGCACGCCGCGGAGGTGCTCGCCTGGGTGCACGAGCGGCTGCCCGGCAGCGGCGAGCTGGCCCTCCTGCGGGTCCGGGCCCACCTCGCCGCCGACGAACCCGATGCGGCGGAAGCGGTTCTGCGGGAAACCGCCTCGGCGAAAGCGGTGCTGCCCGCGACGCCGGTCGACCGGTGCCTGGCCGAAACCGCGCTCGCACTGCGTTCGCACCGGCGGACCAAGGCACTCCACGCCCTCGACCGCGCGCTCGCCCTCGCCCGCCCGAACGGCCTCGTGCGGCCGTTCGCGCTCGCCGAACCGCGGGTCGGGCACCTGCTGATCGACCACTCGGGCGGCTTCGGCTCGCTGGACCGGTTCGCGCAGGCGGTCCGTGGCCGGCTCGTCCCGCGGACCCGGTCCAGCGGCCTGACCGACCGCGAGCAGGTGGTGCTGCGGAGCCTGCCTTCCCAGCGTTCGCTGGACGAAATCGCGTCCGACCTCACCGTGTCGGTCAACACCGTGAAGACCCACGTGCGGGCCATCTACGGCAAGCTCGGCGTGAACAACCGGCGCTCCGCCGTCGTCGTCGCCCGCCAGAACGGCTTGACCTGATAATCATTCGTCCTCGCGGCGGGGCGCGGACAGCAGCGCGTCGGCCCAGCGGGCCCGCGGGTCGACGTCCACGAGCAGCGCCTTGGCCAGCAGGGTCGCCGGCACGGCGAGGACCGCGCCGAGCGGGCCCAGCAGCCAGGTCCAGAACACGAGCGCCAGCACCGTGACCAAAGTGGACAGACCGACCGAGCCGGCGACGAACCGCGGCTGGATCAGCGACTGCACCACGAAGTTCAGGCCGGCGTACACGACGAGCACCACGAGCAGGGAGCGCCAGCCGCCGTCGAGCAGGGCGATGAACGCGGGGGGCGCCACCCCGATCACGAAGCCCACGTTGGGAACGTAGTTGGTGACGAACGCGAGCAGCCCCCACAGCGCCGCGCCCGGGATCCCGAGCAGGGCGAGGGCGGTCGTGTCGAGCGCCGCGACGAGCCCGCCGAACACGGTCGTCACGAGCAGGTACCGGCGCGTGCCGACCGCGAAACCCCGCAGGGAAGCCGAAATCCACGGCCGGTCACGGGCGATCCGGCCGAGGCGTTGCCCCGCCCAGGCCGTTTCGGCACTGAGGAACAGCAGGAGGGCGAGCAAGAACGCCAGGTTGGTCACCAGGCCGCCGACCCCGGCGAGCAGGGAACCGGCCAGGCCGACCAGTTTCCCGGCGTCGACGGACGAGAGCATCGCGCGCAGCTGCGGTTCGCCGACGCCGAACCGGCCGAGCACGCCCAGCCCGTCGTGCAGCAGCTCGTCGAGCCGCCCGGCGTAGTGGGGGACCAGTGCCGACAGCTGCGCGACGGAGACCACGATGACGAGGAAGAAGACGAGCAGGACCGCGTAGACCGCGGCCGCCAGCACGGCGACGGTCAGCCAGCGCGGAAGTCCCTTGCGCCGCAACCAGGTCCGGATCGGGTCGAGGGTGATGACGACGACGAGGGCGAGGAAGACGGGGCCGGCGAACCAGGCGACGGCCTGCACGCCGGCGAGCACGACCACTGCGGCGGCGGCGCCCAGCAGCACGACGAGCGCGCGGGGCGGGGAGCCGCCGCCGGTACCGAGGTCGTCTTCGGGCGGCCACGGGACCGGCGGCAGGTGCCCACCCGCGCCGAAGCGATCGGCGAACCCCCGGAAGGGGTGCCGGGGGGAGCGACGCTCCCGCCGCTCGCCGGCCGCGGCCCGGTTTCGCCGGGGCAAGCGGAAACGGTGGGCCGGGAAGTCGGTGAGCGAAGCTCGCACCATGCGGATCCTCCGGAATCAGGCGGCCGTGTCACGGTCGCCGATCCGGGAGGCTCGCGCGTCACCCGGCACGGGCGAAACCCGGTGCGGGACAGGAGGTGTGGCTCGATCGGGCTAACGCCTGGAGGGTTTCGGCACCCGATCGTCAGCCGCGTGCCGCAGGTCGCCGGGGTGACCAGCGCGGCAGCCCGTCGTGTCGTCTTCGGTGAGCGTCGCGAGGCCCTCGCCGGTGAACCGCGATGCTTCAGGAAGGCGTCTCGGCGGTGGCGGTCAGGACCGCGCGGCCGAGGATGTGGCCCGCCATGGTGAAGCCGAGGACGGCCGGGGTTGCGTCGGACGGGACGCCGATCGAGGCGACCGCGAGGGCGTGCACCACGACGAAGTAGCGGTGCGGTCCGTGGCCGGCGGGCGGGGCGGCGCCCAGGTAGTGCGGCACGCGGGCGTCGTTGGGCAGCTGGAAAGCGCTTTCCGGTAGGCCGGAGCCGGTGGCGTCGCCGGCGCCCTCGGATAGCTCGGCGACGGTCGCGGGGATGTCGGCGACCGCCCAGTGCCAGAACCCGGAGCCGGTGGGGGCGTCGGGGTCGTAGACGGTGACGGCGTAGCTCCGGGTGCCTTCCGGTGCGCCGCTCCAGGACAGCTGCGGCGAGAGGTCCTTGCCTCCCGGGACTCCCGAAGACCACTGCTCGAGGGGCCAGGCGGCGCCGTCGGCGACCGAGGTGCTGGTGACGGAGAAGGCGGCCGCTTCCGGGAGACGGGCGAACGGGTCGTTGACGGTCATCTGAGGTTCCTTCCAAGGAGTGACGTCATCGACGATAGCACAGATAATCGATTATCTGAGTCAACATCTATGCTGTGCCCATGGCTCAGATGCTGTCGGAGCAGGTCTACGCACACCTGCGGGACGCGATTATGCGCGGCGACTACGCGCCCGGCGAGGCGCTCAAGCCCCAGGACCTCGCCCGGGACCAGGGCGTAAGCCTGGCCGTCGTGCGCGAGGCGCTCGTGCGGGTGGTCGGCGAGGGCCTGGCCGACCGGCTGCCGAACCGCGGCTTCGCCGTCCCGGCGTTCTCCGACCGGCGCTGGCAGGAGATCACGGAGGCGCGCCGGACCGTGGAACCGGTCGTGCTGCGCCTTTCCGTCGAGCGCGGCGACGTCGACTGGGAGGCTCGGGTGCGGGCCGCGCACCACCGCCTGGCCCGCACCGAGCCGTACGCGCCGGGCGAGGGCGAGTACTACAGCGGTGCCTGGTCCGAGGCGCACCGGACGTTCCACCGCACCCTGCTGGAGGGGTGCGGCAACGCCGCCCTGCTCGAGACCTTCGACCGGATGTGGGCCGCGAGCGAGCTGGCTCGCCGGTGGTCTTCGCAGCGGGCGCCCGAACGGGACGCCGTCGGTGAGCATCGCGGCCTGGAGGAGGCGGCTCTGGACCGTGACGCCGACTCCGCGGCGGCACTGCTCGTCCGGCACCTCACTCTGACCGCGGCGGCCCTGGAGAGCTGAAGTCGCCCCGGCGACCGAGCCGAGGCAGGGGCTCAGCCGGCCGGTGTCAGCGGCGGCCGGACGGGTCGGGTGCCCACGTGGCCACCGGGCCGCGCTGGCGCGGTGCGGGTCCGGTCGCGTCGTCCGAGGGCGCCGGGGTGTACACCGGCTGGCGGAACAGGTTGCCGTACCGGCTTTCCTGGGGCGCGGTGAGCGCTCCGGGGCGGGGTTCTTCGGCGATGGGGTGGCTGAACAGCGAACTGTCCATTGTGGAAGCGGTAATGGGGGGTCCTTTCGAGGATGCCACGGGAAGCGGCGTGGTTCCGGCGCCGGCCACGGCCGCTCACCGTCAGGGTGCTCGCGTGCCGCAACCGGATCCTTCGGGCCGGGCGACTTCTCCGTCGTGGAAATCCGACGGGGTGGAAGGGGGCCGAGGACGGCGCGGGTTCTCCGACTCGCGCTCGAGATGCTCTCGGACACCACCCAGCGTACACGACGTCTTCGCGGAGTGTGTTAAGACTGGCACCTAGCAAAGGGGCCACTGTGCACCAGCTCACTCTCGGCGTCATCGCGCGTTCACGGAAAGAGAACGAACGGCGGTTGCCGATCCACCCGCACCACCTCGACCGGATCGACGCCGATCTCCGGCAGTCCATCTACCTCGAACACGGCTACGGCGAACCCTTCGGCGTGCCCGACGAGCGCTTGGCGGCCGACGTCGCCGGGCTGCGCACGCGCGAGCAGCTCATCGCCGAATGCGACGTCGTCCTGCTGGCCAAGCCGTTGCACGAAGACGTCGCCGAGCTGCGGTCCGGCCAGGTGCTGTGGGGCTGGCCGCACTGCGTGCAGGACGTCGAGCTGACCCAGCTGGCCATCGACCGGAAGCTGACGGTCATCGCGTTCGAGGCGATGAACCACTGGCGGCGCGACGGCTCGTTCGGCCTGCACGTCTTCCACAAGAACAACGAGCTGGCCGGGTACTGCTCGGTGTTGCACGCGCTGCAGCTGGTCGGGTCGACCGGCGACTACGGCCGCCGGCTGCGGGCCGTGGTGATCGGCTTCGGCGCGACCGCGCGCGGCTCGGTGACCGCGCTGAACGCCCACGGGATCCACGACGTCGACGTCCTCACCGCGCGCGGTCTCAGCGCGGTCGGCTCGCCGATCCACTCCGCGACGATGGTGCACATCGACCACGACGCGAACAACCCGGGCGACCTGCGCCGCAGCCACGCGATCACCGACCACGGCCGGGTCCCGCTCGCCGGGTTCCTCGCCGAGCACGACATCGTCGTCAACTGCGTGCTGCAGAACACCGCCGAGCCGCTGACGTTCCTGATCGAGGAGGACCTCGCCGCGTTCACGCCCGGCAGCCTCGTCGTCGACGTCTCCTGCGACGAAGGCATGGGCTTCAGCTGGGCCCGGCCCACGACGTTCGCCGAGCCGACGTTCCCGATCGGCGACGGCCTCACCTACTACGGCGTCGATCACAGCCCGTCGTACCTGTGGAACTCGGCGACCTGGGAGATCAGCGAAGCCCTGCTGCCGCACCTGCGGGCAGTCCTTTCCGGACCGTCCACATGGGACGAAAACGAGACGGTCCGGCGCGCGGTGGAGATCCGCGACGGCACGATCGCCAACCCCGCGATCCTGTCCTTCCAGGACCGCGCACCGGAGTACCCGCACCCGCGCCGCTGAGCGCCCACGTCGTCCACCGTCCGTCGCGGCCGAGAGGGAAGAGAGACCACGCCGGACGGCGGGACGGCGTTTATCCGTTGTGACCAATACGACTTCGCCTCAGCCGGGCCGCGGGGCCGAGCGTGGTGTGGTCATGAATCCGAGAACCAGAGTTCTTGTCGTCCTGATGTTCGCGTTGTCGGTGGTGCTGGCGGGTGTGACGCCGGCGCCGGCGGCCCTGGCCCGGACTGTGGAGCTGGCGGCGCCGGCGGGGAGTGGTCTTCCGCCGTATGTCGCGGTGATCAAGCCGGTGTCGGCTGAGCGGCTGGGGTCGAGCTGGCATGAGGGGTGCCCGGTCGGTCCGGATCAGTTGCGGTTGGTGAGCTTGCCGTTCGTGGGGTTCGACGGTGGGGTGCACCGGGGTGAGCTGGTCGTGAACGCCGATCGTGCGGT
>NZ_JBEXVF010000084.1:0-38754 GCF_040629235.1 Amycolatopsis sp. NPDC005961
GTAGTTCAGCGTCACCAGGACGACGCCGTCCCTGGCGAAGGCCCGGCCGTCGTACAGCGCGGCGCAGGAGACCCTGCCCGCGACGGCGACGCTGCGCAAGGACCGCCCCGAGGAGCGGACGTTGCTCGCCGCGCTGGCCCACCTGCACGTCGCCGGGCACGCCCCGGACTGGTCCGCGGTGCTGCGCCCGGCGTCGTTCGTCGTGCTGCCCACCTACCCCTTCCAGCGCGAGCGTTACTGGCCGCGCACGCCCGAAGCCGCTGCCCCGGTGAGCGGAGTGGACGGTGAGTTCTGGTCGGCGGTCGAGACCGCGGACCTGTCCGCGCTCGCCTCGGCCCTGGACGTTCCCGAGGCCGAGCTGACCGGCCTCGAAACCGCCCTGCCGCTGCTCGCGCGGTGGCACGGCGACCGCGTCGGACTGTCTACTGTGGACAACTGGCGGTACGCCGTGAACTGGCGACCGCTGACCGGGAAGCCCACCGGGACGTCCGGCACCTGGCTGCTGGTCCTCCCGGAGCGTGGCGTCGAGCCGCCGGTGCTGGCCGCGTTGACCGCGGGGATCAAGTGCCGTCCGGTGCGCGCCGGCGACCTGCCCGGCGCGCTGGACGGCGACTACGCGGGTGTCCTGTCGCTGCTCGCCCTCGACGAGCGTCCCGCGCCGGACGCACCCGGGATCACCGTCGGCCTCGCCGCGACCCTGGAGCTCGTGCAGGCGCTCGGCGACGGCACGCCGTTGTGGTGCGCCACCTCGGGCGCGGTCTCCGTCGGTCGCGCCGACGCGGTCCGCAGCGCGGCCCAGGCGGCGCTGTGGGGCTTCGGCCGCACCGCCGCCGTCGAACACGCCGGCCGCTGGGGCGGCCTGGTCGACCTCCCCGCCGTCCTCGACGACCGCGCGGTCGCCCGGCTGGCGGGCGTCCTGGGCGGGACCGAGGACCAGGTCGCCGTCCGCGACTCCGCGGTGTTCGCCGCCCGCCTCGAACGCGCGCCCGCGACGACGTCCGGCACGTCCTGGCGGCCGCGCGGCACCGTGCTGATCACCGGCGGGACCGGGGCGCTCGGCGCCGGGGTCGCCCGCCGGCTGGCCCGCACCGGCGCCGAACACCTCGTCCTGACCAGCCGCCGCGGTCTTGACGCCGCCGGCGCGCCGGAGCTGCGTGACGAGCTGACCGCCCTCGGCGTCACCGTGACCATCGCGGCCTGCGACGTCACCGACCGCGAAGCCGTCGCCGAGCTGGTCGGCGGCATCGACGGGCTGCGAGCCGTCGTGCACGCCGCCGGAGTGGCGCAGTCCGCCCCGCTCGACGGGCTCGGCGTGGCCGAGTTCGCCGGCTACACCGCCGCGAAGCTCGCCGGTGCCGAGAACCTCGACGCCGTCCTCGGCGACCGCGAACTCGACGCCTTCGTGCTGTTCTCCTCGATCGCGGGGGTCTGGGGCAGCGGAGGCCAGAGCGCCTACGCGGCCGCGAACGCCTACCTCGACGGCCTCGCCCACCGCCGCCGCGCGGCCGGGCTGGCCGCGACGTCGGTGGCCTGGGGCCCGTGGGCGGGCGGCGGCATGCTGGCCGCCGAAGGCGCGGAAGACCACCTGCGCCGCCGCGGCCTCCGGCCCCTGGACCCGGAACTGGCGCTCACCGCCCTGCGCCGGGCTCTGGAGTCCGGCGACACCGCCGTCACGGTCGCCGACGTCGACTGGGCCCGGTTCGCACCCGGCTTCACCTCGGTCCGCGCCAGCGCGCTGCTCGGCGACCTGCCCGAGGTCCGGGCCGCTCTCGACGTCCCGGTCGAGGACACCCGGCGCCGGGAGCTGTCCGCCCGCGAGCTGCTGGACCTCGTCCAGCGCGAAGCCGCGGCCGCGCTCGGGCACGCCGACCCGGCGTCCGTCGCGGTGGACCGGCCCTTCCGCGACCTGGGCTTCGACTCGCTGACCGCCGTCGAGCTGCGCAACCGCCTGAGCGCGGTCACCGGCCTGAAGCTGCCGTCGACGCTCGTCTTCGACCACCCGTCCGCCACCGTCCTCGCGGACTTCCTGGGCCGCGAGCTGTTCGGCGCGGACGACGCGCTCGTCCCGGCCCCGCGCGCCCAGGAAGCCGACGAGCCGATCGCGATCGTCGGCATGAGCTGCCGCCTGCCCGGCGGGATCACCTCGCCGGAGGAGCTGTGGCGGCTGCTGGCCGACGGCGGCGACGCCATTTCGGCGTGGCCCGGGGACCGTGGCTGGGACGCCGAAGGCCTCTACGACCCCGACCCCGACGCCGAGGGCAAGAGCTACTCCCGCGACGGCGGCTTCCTGACCGGCGCCGGCGAGTTCGACGCCGCCTTCTTCGAGATGAGCCCGCGCGAGGCGCTGGCCACCGACCCGCAGCAGCGACTGCTGCTCGAAAGTTCCTGGGAGGCCCTGGAACGCGCCGGGATCGACCCGCGGTCGCTGGCCGGCACCCAGTCCGGCGTGTTCGTCGGCGCGGGCGTCTCGGGCTACGCCGCCGGTCTGCGCGAAGCCCCCGAGGGCCTCGGCGGGCACCTGCTCACCGGCAACGCGGGCAGTGTCCTTTCCGGACGGATCGCCTACCACCTCGGCGTCGAGGGCCCGGCCGTCACGCTGGACACCGCGTGCTCGTCGTCGCTGGTCGCGTTGCACCTCGCCGCCCGGTCCCTGCGCTCGGGCGAGTGCTCGCTGGCGCTGGCCGGCGGCGTCGCCGTGATGGCCAACCCCGCCGCGTTCGTCGAGTTCAGCCGGCAGCGCGGCCTCGCGCCGGACGGCCGCTGCAAGGCGTTCGGCGACGGCGCCGACGGCACCGGCTGGTCCGAAGGCGTCGGCATGCTCGTGCTGGAAAGGCTTTCCGACGCCGAGCGGCTCGGGCACACCGTGCTCGCCGTGGTCCGCGGCTCGGCGGTGAACTCCGACGGCGCGTCCAACGGCCTGACCGCCCCGAACGGCCCGTCGCAGCAGCGGGTGATCCGCGCCGCGCTCGCCGACGCCGGCCTCGAACCGTCCGATGTGGACGCCGTCGAAGGGCACGGCACGGGCACCCGCCTCGGCGACCCGATCGAGGCGCACGCCCTGCTGGCCACGTACGGCCACGACCGCGAGCGCCCGCTCCTGCTCGGCTCGCTGAAGTCCAACCTCGGGCACACCCAGGCCGCGGCCGGGGTCGCCGGCGTGATCAAGATGGTGCTGTCCCTCCAAGGCGGATTGCTCCCGAAGACCCTCCACGCCGCGCAGCCTTCGTCCGAAGTGGACTGGACGGCGGGCAGCGTCTCGCTGCTCACCGAAGCGATGCCGTGGCCGGCCGACGACCGTCCGCGCCGGGCCGGGATCTCGGCGTTCGGCGTCAGCGGCACCAACGCCCACGTCATCATCGAAGAGGCTCCCGCGACCGAGCCCGACCTGCCGCGGCCGCGGCGCACCGGGCTCGTCCCGGTGGCGCTGTCCGGCCGGTCGGAGGCGGCGCTGCGGGCGCAGGCCGCACGGCTGCTCGACCGCCCGGAGACCGACCCGGCCGACCTGGCCTGGTCCCTGGCCACGACCCGCTCGGCGTTCGAACACCGCGCCGTCGTGCTGGCGGAAGACGACGCCGCACTGCGGACCGGGCTCGCCGCGCTGGCCGAGGGGCGCAAGTCCGCCGCGGTGGTGCGCGGGACGGCCGCGCCCGGCCGCACGGCGTTCCTGTTCACCGGACAGGGTGCGCAGCGGATCGGCATGGGCCGCGAGCTGTACCGCGAGTACCCGGCATTCGCCGAAGCGTTCGACGCGGTCTGCGCGCACTTCGACGTCGAGCTGGACCGGCCGCTGCGCGGCGTGATCGAGCACGGCGAGCTGCTGGACCGGACCGAGTACACCCAGCCCGCGCTGTTCGCGGTCGAGGTGGCGCTGTACCGGCTGCTCGAAGACTGGGGCGTACGGCCCGACTTCGTCGGCGGTCACTCCATCGGCGAACTGGCCGCCGCGAACGTCGCGGGGGTGCTGTCGCTCGAGGACGCGTGCACGCTCGTCGCCGCCCGCGCGCGACTGATGCAGGCCTTGCCCGAGGGCGGGGCGATGGTGGCCGTCGCGGCCACCGAGGACGAGGTCGCGCCGCTGCTGACCGACGGGGTGTCGCTGGCCGCGGTCAACGGGCCGTCGTCGGTCGTGCTCTCCGGCGACGAGGACGCCGTGCTCGCGGTGGCGGCGAGGTTCGACAAGACCCGGCGCCTGCGGGTGAGCCACGCGTTCCACTCGGCCCGGATGGACGGCATGCTCGCCGACTTCCGCGCCGTGGCGGCGGGGCTGACCTACCACGAGCCCACGGTGCCGGTGCTGTCGAACGTAACCGGCTCGCTCGCGACGGCGGCCGAGCTGGGCGACCCGGAGTACTGGGTCCGGCAGGTCCGTGCCACCGTCCGGTTCGCCGACGGCGTCCGCACCCTGGCCGGGCGCGGCGTGACCCGGTTCCTCGAACTGGGCCCGGCCGGGGTCCTCTCCGCGATGGTCGCCGAGTGTTCCGATGATCTTCTCGCCGTGCCGGTGCTGCGGGCCGACCGCCCCGAAGCCCGCACGGTGTTCTCCGCGCTCGCCGAACTGCAGGTCGACGGCGGCGGCGTCGAGTGGGCCCGGGTGCTGAACGACGGCGTGCGCGTCGAGTTGCCCACCTACCCGTTCCAGCGCGAGCGGTACTGGCTGGAGGTGCCGGACGTCGACGGCGACCCCGCGTCGCTCGGCCAGTCCGACGCCGGGCACGGCCTGCTGAGTGCGGCCGTGGACCTGGCCGGCGCGGACAGCGTCGTGCTCACCGGCCGGCTTTCCGTCGACACGACGCCTTGGCTGGCCGAGCACCGCGTCGACGGCGAGATCCTGTTCCCCGGCGCGGGTTTCGTGGAGCTGGCGCTGCGCGCGGCCGACGAGGCCGGCTGCGACCAGGTCGAAGAACTGGTCCTGGAGGCTCCGCTGGTCCTGCCCGAGCGCGGTGGCGTCCCGGTGCAGGTCCGCGTCGAGGCCCCGGACGGCGCCGGACGGCGCGCGTTCGCCATCCACACCCGCGGCGACGGCTGGGTCCGGCACGCCGCCGGGTTCCTGGCCACCGATCTGTCCACTTCGGACGCCTTGACGCAGTGGCCGCCCGCTGACGCGCTGCCGGTCGGGGACTACTACGACCGGCGGGAGGCAGCCGGGTTCGCCTACGGGCCGGCGTTCCAGGGGCTGCGCGCCGCGTACCGCGCGGGCGACGACGTGTTCGCCGAGGTCGCGCTGCCCGCGGGCACTTCGGTCGACGGCTGGGGCGTGCACCCGGCGCTGCTCGACGCGGCGCTGCACGCGCTGGCGTTCGCCGACCTGCCGGACATGCTGCCGTTCTCGTGGTCGGGCGTGACCCTGCACGCGACGGGCGCGACCGAGCTGCGCGTCCGCCTGCGCCGCACGGGCACCGCCGTCCAGCTGACCTTGGCGGACCCGACCGGCCAGGTCGTGGCCACGGCCGAATCGGTGGTCCTGCGCCCGGCGACCCGGTCGGCACCGGCCGCCACGCACCGCCGCGTCGAGTGGGTCGTGAGTGGGAAACAGTGTTCCAACCCGGTTTCCCCCTCACGACCGGCCGCGGCGATCGGTGACCTCGGTCTCGACGGCCTCCCCACCTACCAGGAGTTCGCCGAGCTGGCGGCCGCCGATGAGGTGCCCGAGGTCGTGTTCGCGTCCTGCCGCCCCGCCGACACCGACGACCCCACCTGGGCCGTCTGGGCTTCGGCGCAGCGGGCGCTGGCGCTCGTCACATCCTGGCTGGCCGACCCGCGGTTCGCCGCGTCGCGGCTGGTCTTCGTCACCCGAGGCGCGGTCGCCGTGACCGGCGGCGAAGTCCCCGACGTGGTGGAAGCCGCCGTCTGGGGTGCCGTGGAGCCGGTGCTGGCCGAGCACCCCGGACGGTTCGCCCTCGTCGACGGCGCCGCCGTCGAGCCCGGCGCGGATCGGTTCGCGATCCGCGGCGACGTCGGCTACGAGCCGCGGACGAGCGCGGTCACCCCGGACGCCTGGAAACCCGAAGGCACCGTGCTGCTCACCGGGGCGTCCGGCGAGCTGGGGGCCGCCGTCGCGCGGCACCTCGTCGAAGACCGGGGCGTCCAGCGGCTCGTCGTGCTCGGTGCGGCCGGCCTGCCGGGCGCCGAACTCATCTCCTGCGACCCCGCGGACCGCTACGAACTGGCGCGAGCGCTCCGGGACCTCCCGGACGTGACCACGGCCGTCCACATCGGACTCGCCGAGGGCGCGGCCGACCTGCGCGACCGCGCCGACATCGCCTTCAACCTCGCCGAGCTGGACGTCGACCTCGTGGTGCTGACCACCGTCGGCGGCGAGGGCCTGGTCGCGGCGCAGACCGCGGTGCTCGAAGCGGTCGCCCACAGTGCGCTCGCGTGCCGTCCCGGCGAGCCGCCGGCGTTCGGCCTGCTGGGGACGAGGGGCGCGCTCCGCGTCGCCGAGAACACCCCGGCGAAGGCCCGGACCCGCCGGGTCGTCGCCGCGGTCGCCGACGCGGGCAACGCGCTGCACCAGAAGCTCACCCGGCTGCCCGAGGCCGACCGGCACCGGGCCCTCCTCGAGATCGTCCGGACCGAGGCCGCGCTGGTGCTCGGCCACGCCGGGCCGGAGGCGGTCGGCGCCGACCGGGCGTTCAAGGAGCTGGGCGTCGACTCGCTGACCGCCGTCCAGCTGCGCAACGCGCTGAACACCGTGACCGGTCTGCGGCTGCCCGCGACCTCGGTCTTCGACCACCCGAACCCGGTCGCGCTGGCGAAGGCGCTGCACGCCGAGCTGTTCGGGGAAGAAGAAGAGACCATCGAGGCCGTCACCCGGGTTGACGAGCCGATCGCGATCGTCGGCATGGCCTGCCGCTACCCCGGCGGCATCGCGGACCCGGAGGACCTCTGGCGGCTGGTCGCCGAGGGCGGCGACGCGATTTCGCCGTTCCCCACCGACCGCGGCTGGGACCTCGAGGCGCTCTACGACACCGACCCGGACGCGCCGGGCACCTGCTACGCCCGCGAGGGCGGGTTCCTGCACGACGCGAGCGCGTTCGACCCCGGCTTCTTCGGGATCAGCCCGCGCGAGGCCGTCTCCATGGACCCGCAGCACCGCCTGCTGCTGGAGGTGTCCTGGGAGTCGATGGAACGCGCCGGGATCGACCCGGCCACGCTGCGCGGCAGCCGCACCGGCGTGTTCGCCGGCATCACCTACCAGGACTACGGCGGCCTCCTCGGCGCCGCGACCGACAGCTTCGAGGGCTTCCTCGGCACCGGCAACTCGCCGAGCGTGCTCTCCGGCCGCGTCGCCTACACCTTCGGCCTGGAAGGGCCCGCGGTCTCGATCGACACGGCGTGCTCGTCGTCGCTGGTCGCGATCCACTGGGCCTGCCAGGCGCTGCGGGAGAGCGACTGCACGCTCGCCCTCGCCGGCGGCGTGACCGTCATGTCCACGCCGGTCTCGCTGGTCGAGTTCAGCCGCCAGCGGGCGCTGGCCGCGGACGGGCGCAGCAAGCCCTTCTCGGCCGACGCCGACGGCGCGAGCTGGGCCGAGGGCGCCGGGATGCTCATGCTGGAACGGCTTTCCGACGCCGAGCGCAACGGCCACCGCGTGCTCGCGGTGATCAAGGGCTCCGCGATCAACTCCGACGGCGCGTCCAACGGCCTCACCGCCCCGAACGGGCCGTCGCAGCAGCGGGTGATCCGGCGGGCGCTGGCCAACGCGCGGCTGACGACGTCCGATGTGGACGTCGTCGAGGCGCACGGCACCGGCACGAAGCTGGGCGACCCGATCGAGGCGCAGGCCATCATCGCCACCTACGGCCGCGAGCGGCCCGCGGACCGGCCGGTGTACCTGGGGTCGTTCAAGTCCAACGTCGGGCACGCGCAGGCGGCCTCCGGCGTCGGCGGCGTGATCAAGATGGTCCAGGCCATCCGCCACGGCGTGCTGCCCAAGACGCTGCACGCGGAGGTCCCCTCGCCGCACGTCGACTGGGAGGCGGGCGACGTCAGCCTGCTCACCGAAACCCGGCCGTGGCTCTCCGACGGCCTGCGTCGCGCGGGGGTCTCGTCGTTCGGCATGAGCGGGACGAACGCGCACGTGATCCTGGAGCAGTTCGCCGAGGAGACCCCGGAACCGACCGCACCTGCGGATTCCGCGGTGCCGCTGCTGCTGTCCGGCCGGACCGCCGACGCCGTGCAGCGTCAGGCCGAACGGCTCGCCACCACTCTGTCTACAGAGGACATTCACGATGTCGCGGCGTCGCTGGCCACCACGCGGTCGGCGTTCGAGCACCGGGCCGTCGTCGTCGGCGCCGACCGGGACGCGCTGCTGGCCGGCCTGGCCGATCCCGCCGTGCGCGGGGTCGCCGGGACACCCGGCAAGACCGTGTTCGTCTTCCCCGGCCAGGGCTCGCAGTGGGTCGGCATGGCCCTCGAACTCGCCGAAGCCGCGCCGGTCTTCGCCGAGCGGCTCGCCGAGTGCGCCGCCGCGCTCGAACCCTTCGTCGACTGGAAACTGACCGACGTCCTGGGCGACGCCGAGGCCCTCCAGCGCGTCGACGTCGTGCAGCCGGCGTGCTGGGCGGTCATGGTTTCACTCGCCGCGCTGTGGGAGTCCTACGGCGTCCGGCCGGACGCCGTGATCGGGCACTCCCAGGGCGAGATCGCCGCGGCCTGCGTGTCCGGCGGACTGTCCCTCGAGGACGGTGCCCGCGTCGTCGCGCTGCGGAGCCAGGTGATCCGGACGTCGCTGGCGGGCCGGGGCGCGATGGCGTCGATCGCCCTGCCGGCCGAGGACATCGCACTGCCGCCCGGGCTGTCCCTCGCCGCGCTGAACGGGACGGCCGCGGTCACCGTCTCCGGCGACCCCGACCAGGTCGACGCGCTGGTGGCCCGCTGCGCCGCCGACGGCGTCCGGGCCCGCAAGGTCCAGGTCGACTACGCGTCGCACTCCGCGCACGTCGAGGCGATCGAGGCCGAGCTGCTGGAAGTGCTGGCACCGGTCTCCCCGGGAGAAGCGCGGATCCCGTTCTATTCGACCGTCACCGGCGACTGGCTCGACACCACCGAGCTGACCGCCGCGTACTGGTACCGGAACCTGCGGCAGCGCGTGCTGTTCGCGCCCGCCACCGAAGCGCTCGGCGAGCAGGGCTTCGGCGTGTTCGTCGAGTCCAGCGCGCACCCCGTGCTGGGCACCGCGATCGCCGGGACCCTCGACGACGTCGTCGTCACGGGCTCCCTGCGCCGTGACGAAGGCGGTCTCGCCCGCTTCCTGACGTCGGCCGGTGAGCTGTGGGCGCGCGGCGTAGACGTAGACTTCGCGTTGACCGGGTCCATGGTGGACCTGCCGACGTATCCGTTCCAGCGTCAGCGTTACTGGCCGACGCTGCCCGGCCCGGGTGACGTCGCCGCGGCCTCGGACGCCGCCGACGCCGGGTTCTGGTCGGCCGTCGAACGCGACGACGCCGGCGAGCTGGCGAAGACGCTCGGAATCGACGCGGGAGCCGTCGAGGGCCTGCTGCCCGCGCTCGCCGCCTACCGCAGGCAACGCCGCGAAGAGTCCACAGTGGACAACTGGCGGTACCGCGTCGGCTGGCAGCCGGTCACCGTCGACAGCTCTCCGCGTCTCGACGGGACCTGGCTGGTCGTCCGCCGCCCGGGCGGCGACCCTCTTCCCCTGGACCGCTTCGGGGCCGAGACCGTCACCGTCGAGGTCGAATCCGGTATCGATCGCGCCGCACTGGCGGAGCGGCTCGGGGAGGTCGAACCGGCGGGGATCGTGTCGCTGCTCGGCACCGACGAGTCCTACCGCGGGCTCGTCGACACCGTCACGCTGATCCAGGCGCTCGGCGACCGCGAGATCGACGCTCCCTTGTGGACGTTCACCCGCGGCGCCGTGTCGACCGGCAAGGCCGACGGGCTCCGCAACCCGGCCCAGGCGCCAGTGTGGGGCCTCGGCCGGGTCGCCGCGCTCGAACACCCCGGCCGCTGGGGCGGTCTGCTCGACCTGCCCGCCGACCTCGACGACCGCGCGGTCGCCCGCGTGGTCGCCGCGATGGCGACGGACGAAGACCAGGTCGCCGTCCGCGCGTCCGGCGTCTTCGCCCGGAGGCTTCTGCGGTCACCGCTCGGTTCGGCAACGCCGGACCGCGAGTGGACGCCGGACGGCACGGTGCTGGTCACCGGCGGTACCGGCGCGCTGGGTGCGAAGGTCGCCCGCTGGCTCGCCGGCCGCGGCGCCGAACGGCTGGTGCTCACCGGCCGTCGTGGCGCGGACGCCCCGGGCGCGACCGAGCTGTGCGACGAACTCGCCGCGCTCGGCACGCACGCCACCGTCGTGGCCTGCGACGTCGGCGACCGCGACGCCGTGGCCGCGCTGCTGGCCGAGCACCCGGTGAACGCCGTCATCCACACGGCCGGTGTCCTCGACGACGGCGTGCTGTCCGCGCTCACCCCGGACCGCCTCGCCGGCGTGCTCAAGCCCAAGGCGCTCGCCGCGTTCCACCTGCACGAGCTGACCAAGGACCTCGACCTGTCGGCGTTCGTCTCCTTCGCCTCGACGGCGGGTGTCTGGGGCGGCCCGGGCCAGGGCAACTACGCCGCCGCCAACGCCTACCTCGACGCGCTCGCCGACCACCGGCGCTCGCTCGGGCTGGCCGCGACCTCGATCTCCTGGGGCCCGTGGGCCGACACCGGCATGGCCGACGCCACCGCCGTCGCCGAACGGCAGCGGCTCGGTGGCATCCACGCGCTCGACCCGGAGCTGGCGATCTCGGCGCTGCAGCAGGCCCTCGACCACGGCGAGACGACGCTGACCGTGGCGGGCGTCGACTGGGCGCGGTACGTGCCGTCGTTCACCGCGGTCCGGCCGAGCCCGCTGCTGCTCGGCATCCCCGAGGCCCTCGCGGCGATCGAGGCCGCGGGGGAGAGCACCCCGGCCGGGGGGCTGAGCGAGCGCGACGTGCTCGAGTTCGTCCGCACCCAGGTCGCCGGCGTCCTCGGGTACGGCGGGCCGGGCGAGGTCGAGTCGAACCGGGCGTTCACCGACCTCGGGTTCGACTCGCTCACCGCGGTCGACCTCCGCAACCGCCTGTCCGCGGCCACCGGGCTCAAGCTGCCCGCGACGCTGATCTTCGACTACCCGACGACGACCGCCCTGGTCACGCACCTCAAGGGCGAGCTGGGCGAACCGGCCGAGACGACGTCCACAGTGGACGTCGCACCGAAGGCCGTCGAAGACGACCCGATCGCCATCGTCTCGATGGCCTGCCGCTTCCCCGGCGGCGTGCGCTCGCCGGAGGACCTGTGGGCGCTGCTCTCCGGCGGCGCCGACGCGATCACCGACTTCCCCGACGACCGCGGCTGGGACCTCGACGCGCTCTACGATCCCGACCCCGACCACCAGGGCACGTCCTACACCCGCCGCGGCGGGTTCCTCGACGGCGCCAGCGGGTTCGACGCCGCGTTCTTCGGCATCAACCCGCGCGAAGCCCTGGCCATGGACCCCCAGCAGCGCCTGCTGCTCGAAACGGCCTGGGAGGCCATCGAACGCGCCGGGATCGACGCGGCGTCGCTGCGCGGCGGCCCGGTCGGCGTGTTCGCCGGCTCCAACGGGCAGGACTACACCCCGCTGCTCGCGCTCGGCGACGACGAAGGCGTCGAGGGCTACACCATGACCGGCAACGCGGGATCCGTGGTGTCCGGCCGCATCTCCTACGCGCTCGGCCTCGAAGGCCCGGCCGTCACGGTCGACACGGCGTGCTCGTCCTCCCTGGTCGCGGTGCACCTGGCCACGCGGGCGCTGCGGTCGGGGGAGTGCTCCCTCGCACTGGCGGGCGGCGTCACGATCATGTCGACGCCGTCCGGGTTCATCCAGTTCAGCCGCCAGCGCGGCCTCGCGCTCGACGGCCGCTGCAAGGCATTCTCCGACGACGCCGACGGCACCGGCTGGGGCGAGGGCGCCGGCATGGTGCTTCTCGAGCGGCTGTCCGACGCGCGCCGCAACGGACACCCGGTGCTCGCGCTGGTCCGCGGCAGCGCGGTCAACCAGGACGGCGCGTCGAACGGCCTCACCGCCCCGAACGGGCCGTCGCAGCAGCGGGTCATCCGCGCGGCGCTGGCCGACGCCGGGCTACGCGCGTCCGAAGTGGACGCCGTCGAGGCGCACGGCACCGGCACGGTGCTCGGCGACCCGATCGAGGCGCAGGCCGTCCTCGCCACCTACGGGCAGGACCGCGACCGGCCGCTGTGGCTCGGGTCGGTCAAGTCCAACCTCGGGCACACGCAGGCCGCCGCCGGCGCGGCCGGGATCATGAAGATGGTCCTGTCACTGGGACACGACCTGCTGCCGAAGACGCTGCACGCCGACGTCCCCTCGTCCCATGTGGACTGGACCGCGGGCGACGTGCGGCTGCTGTCCGACGCCGTCGCATGGGCGCCGAACGGGCACCCGCGTCGCGCCGGGATCTCGTCGTTCGGCGTCAGCGGGACCAACGCGCACGTGATCGTCGAGCAGGCCCCCGAAGAACCCGCTCCGGCCGAACCGACGTGGTCCGGTCCGGTGCCGTGGGTCCTTTCGGGACGGTCCGAGGCGGCGCTGCGGGCCCAGGCCGCGCAGCTGGCCGACCACCTCACCGACGAGCGGCCGGCCGACGTCGGCTGGTCCCTCGCCACCGGCCGGACCGCGTTCGAGCACCGCGCGGTCGTGGTCGGCAGCGACTCCGGGGAACTGCTGCGGGGTCTGCGCGACCTCGCCGACGGACCCCTCCCCGGCCCGGTAAGTGAGGGCCGGATCGGGTTCCTGTTCACCGGGCAGGGCGCGCAGCGGCTCGGCATGGGCCGCGAGCTGTACGACGCGTACCCGGTGTACGCCGAGGCGTTCGACGCGGTGTGCGCGCACTTCGACACCGAGCTGGACCGGCCGCTGGCCGACGTCGTCTTCGGCGACGAGGACCTGCTGAACGAGACCGGCTACACCCAGCCGGCGCTGTTCGCGGTCGAGGTGGCGCTGTTCCGCCTGCTGGAGTCGTGGGGCGTGCGGCCGGAGTACCTGGCCGGGCACTCGATCGGCGAACTGGCGGCCGCGCACGTCGCCGGGGTGTTCTCCCTCGCCGACGCGTGCCGCCTGGTCGCCGCGCGCGGCCGCCTGATGCAGGCTCTCCCCCGGGGTGGCGGGATGCTGGCGGTGTCCGCCACCGAGGACGAGGTCACGCCGCTGCTCACGGACAGGGTGAGCATCGCCGCGATCAACGGGCCGACGTCCGTCGTGGTCTCCGGCGACGACCTGGACGGAATCGAGCGGCACTTCACCGCGCTGGGCCGCAAGACCAAGCGGCTCACGGTGTCCCACGCGTTCCATTCGCCACTGATGGATCCGATGCTGGCCGAGTTCGCGAAGGTGGCCGAGCAGATCACCTACGCCGAACCGGCCCTGCCGATCGTGTCCACGGTGACCGGTGCGGTCGCGTCCGTGGTCACGCCGGAGTACTGGGTCGGCCAGGTGCGCGCGGCCGTGCGGTTCGCCGACGCCCTCACGACCCTGCGGGGTCTGGGCGTCAACCGGTTCGTCGAGATCGGGCCGGACGCCGTTCTCACGCCGATGGTCGACGCGGCCGTCGCGATCCCGACCCTGCGCAAGGGCCGCGACGAGCGGGTCAGCGTGCTGGCCGCCGTCGGCGAGCTGCACGTCCACGGGCAGAGTCCCGAGTGGACGGCCGTGTTCGCCGGAACGGACGCGCGCCGGGTCGACTTGCCGACGTACGCGTTCCAGTACCAGCGCTTCTGGCCGCACCTGTCCGGCATGCCGCTCGGCGACGTCACCGCCGCCGGCCTCACCGCGGTCGACCACCCGCTGCTCGGCGCGTCGGTCTCCGTGGCGGGCTCCGACGAGCTGCTCTTCACCAGCAGGCTCGCGCTGTCCACGCACCCGTGGCTGGCCGGGCACGAGGTCATGGGCCAGGTCCTCCTGCCGGGCACCGCGTTCCTGGAGCTGGCCGTCCGCGCCGCGGACCAGGCCGGCTGCGCCCGCGTGGAGGAGCTGACGCTGGCGGCACCGCTGGTGCTGCCCGAGCGCGGCGGCGTCCAGCTGCAGTGCTCGGTCGGCGCACCTGGCGAGGACGGGACGCGCACCTTCAGTGCGTACTCGCGGATCGAAGGCACCGAGGACTGGGTCCAGCACGCCACCGGCCTGCTCGCCGTCGGAGCCGGGGAGCCCGGCGAACCGCTGGCCGAGTGGCCGCCCGCGCAGGCGGAACCCCTTGCCGTGGAAGACTTCTACGAAACGTACGCGGCGGGCGGGTTCGCCTACGGTGATGCCTTCCGCGGGCTGACCGCCGCCTGGCGCCACGGTGACGACGTGTTCGCCGAGATCGCGCTGCCCGAATTGGCTCGCGACGACGCGCGCCGCTTCGGCCTGCACCCGGCCCTGCTCGACGCGGCCCTGCAGGCGCTGCTCTACCTGCCCCTGGCCGGGTCCGGGCAGAGCAGGCTCCCGTTCTCCTGGTCGGGAGTCACCCTGCACGCGTCCGGCGCCGACGCCCTGCGCGTCAAGCTCAGCCTGGCCGGGTCGGACGCACTGGCGCTGACCATCGCCGATCCGTCGGGCCACCCGGTCGCGACGGTGGACTCTCTGGCCATGCGCCAGGTGTCCGCCGACCAGCTGGCGACCGAGCCCAGCCGACTGCGCGACTCGCTGTTCCAAGTGGACTGGATCCCGCTGGACCCCGGGTCCGAACCGGACACCGGAACGTGGGCCGTCCTCGGTCCGGACCAGCACAAGCTCGGCGTCCAGCTCGGGACGTCCGGCCCCTTGAAGTCCTATGTGGACATCGACGCGCTGCTCGCCGAAGGCGGCACGCCCCCCGAGGTCGTCTTCGCGCCGCTCGTGCCGGGCCGCGCGACGGACTTGCCCGGCGAGGTGCGGGCGGCCACCGGATCGGCGCTGGCCATCGTGCAGCGCTGGCTGGCCGAAGAAGCCCTGGAAGGCGCGAAGCTGGTGTTCGTCACCTCCGGCGCGGTGGCGCACCGCGGCGAGGTGACCGACCTGGCCAACGCCGCCGTCTGGGGCCTGGTCCGCTCGGCCCAGGCCGAGAACCCGGACCGGTTCCTGCTGGTGGACGTCGACGGCGAGGAAGCGTCCTACGGCGCGGTGCCGGCCGCGCTCGCCACCGGAGAACCGCAACTGTCCCTTCGCGACGGTGAACCGCACGCGGCCCGGCTGGTCCGCGCCGAAACGGCCGGCGGCGTGCTCAGCGCCCCGAAGGACGGGCACTGGCGGCTCGACATCGTCGACAAGGGCACCCTGGAGAACCTCACCCTGCTGCCGTGCCCCGAGGTCGCGGGGCCGCTGCCGGACGGCCACGTGCGGATCGCCGTCCGCGCGGCGGGCGTCAACTTCCGCGACGTCCTCAACGCCCTCGGCATGTACCCCGGCGAGGCCGGGGCGATGGGCCTGGAAGGCGCCGGCGTCGTCACCGAGGTCGGCCCGGGTGTCACCGGGCTCGCCGTCGGTGACCGGGTGCTCGGCATGTTCCCCGGCGCGTTCGGGCCCCTCGCCGTCGCCGACCAGCGGCTCGTCGCCCGCGTCCCGGACGGCTGGTCGTTCGCCGAAGCGGCGTCCGTGCCGATCGTGTTCCTCACCGCCTACTACGCGCTGGTCGACCTCGGTCGCGTGCAGGCGGGGGAGACGGTGCTGGTCCATGCGGCCGCGGGCGGCGTCGGCATGGCCGCGGTCCAGCTCGCGAAGCACCTCGGCGCCGACGTGTTCGGCACCGCGGGCGCCGGCAAGTGGGACGCGCTGCGTGAACACGGCCTCGCCGACGACCGGATCGCGTCCTCGCGGACCCTCGACTTCGAGGACCGGTTCCTCGCGGCCACCGAGGGCCGCGGCGTCGACGTCGTGCTGGATTCGCTGGCCGGGGACTTCGTCGACGCGTCGCTGCGGCTCCTGCCACGCGGTGGCCGGTTCCTGGAGATGGGCAAGACCGACGTCCGGGTCCCCGCCGAGGTCGCCGCGGCTCACCCGGGTGTCGCGTACCAGGCGTTCGACCTCATCGAGGCCGGTCCCGACCGGATCGCCGAGATGCTGCGGGAGGTTCTCGACCTGCTCGGCCGCGGCGTGCTGCGGCCGATCCCGGTCACCGCGTGGGACGTCCACCGCGCGCCCGCGGCGTTCAAGCACCTCCAGCAGGCCAAGCACGTCGGCAAGGTCGTGCTGACCGTGCCCGCGCCGCTCGACCCGGAGGGCACGGTCCTGATCACCGGCGGCACCGGTGGCCTGGGCGGGCTGCTGGCCCGGCACCTGGTCACCGAGCACGGCGCGCGGCACCTGCTGCTCACCAGCCGTCGCGGCCTCGCCGCCGACGGGGCCGCCGAGCTGCGGGACGAGCTGACCGGGCTGGGCGCGACCGTCACCGTCGCGGCCTGCGACGCGGCCGACCGCGACGCACTGGCCGCGCTGCTCGGCGGCATCCCCGCCGAGCACCCGCTGCGGGCGGTCATGCACACCGCCGGGGTGCTCGACGACGGCGTCGTCGGCTCGCTGGACGCCGCCCGCCTCGACAAGGTGCTGCGGCCCAAGGTCGACGCCGCGGTGCACCTCGACGAGCTGACCCGGCACGCCGACCTCACCGCGTTCGTGCTGTTCTCCGGAGCCGCCGGCCTGTTCGGCGGCGCGGGACAGGCGAACTACGCGGCCGCAAACGCTTTCGTGGACGCCTTCGCCACCCACCGGCACGCCCTCGGGCTGCCCGCGGTGGCCCTGGCGTGGGGCCCGTGGTCGGCCGCCGTCGGCATGACCAGCGGGCTGACCGAGACGGATCTCGGCCGGATGGCCCGCGCCGGGCTGCTGCCGCTGTCGGCCGAGCTCGGCCTCGCCCTGCTCAACGCGGGCGTGGCCGCCGGCGAGGCGGCGGTGGTGCCGATGCGGGTCGACACCGCCGCGCTGGCGTCGTCGGGCGCGGTGGCCCCGCTGTTCCGGGGGCTCGTCAGCGCCCCGGCGCGGCGCGCGGTCGCGTCCGCGGCGAAGGCCGAACCGGCCGGCCTGGCCGAGCGGCTGGCCGCGACGCCGGTCGCCGACCGCGAGGACCTCGTGGTGGAGCTGGTGACCGGCCAGGTCGCCGCCGTGCTCGGGCACGCGTCCACAGTGGACATCGACGCCGGCAAGGCGTTCAGCGAGCTGGGCTTCGACTCGCTCACCGCGGTCGAGCTGCGCAACCGGCTCGGCGCGGTCGCCGGGAAGCGGCTGCCCGCGACGCTGGTGTTCGACTACCCGACCGTCGCCGAGCTGGCGGGCTACCTGCTCGAAGCCGTCGCGCCGCCGGCGCCGAGCGCGAACGGCCTGGTCGACGACCTGCGCGGTTCCCTCGCGTCGCTGCCCGAGGGCTACGAGGGCCGCGAGGAGATCACCGAGCGGCTGCGGAGCCTGCTCGCGTGGTGGACCGGCACCACCCCCGAAGAACCACAGCCGGACGACGTCGCGGCCGCGTCCGCCGACGAGCTGTTCGACCTGATCGACAAGGAGTTCGGGGCGTGACCTCCGACAACGAGAAGAAGCTGCTCGACTACCTCAAGAAGGTCACCACCGACCTGAGGGCGGCGAACCAGCGGGTGCGCGAGGTCGAGGACCGGGAGGCCGAGCCGGTCGCGGTGATCGGCCTGGGCTGCCGGTTCCCCGGTGGCGTGCGCACCCCCGAACAGCTGTGGCAGCTGCTGGCCGCGGGCGGCGACGGCATGTCCGGCTTCCCGACCGACCGCGGCTGGCCCGCGGCGCTGTACTCCGGCGACGCCGGGCAGGCGGGCACCAGCTACGTCCGCGAGGGCGGGTTCGTCTACGACGCGGCCGAGTTCGACCCCGGCTTCTTCGGGATGAGCCCCCGTGAGGCGCTGGCCACCGACCCGCAGCAGCGGCTGCTGCTCGAAACGGCGTGGGAGACCATCGAACGCGCCGGGATCGACCCGCTGTCGTTGCGCGGCACGAAAGCGGGTGTCTTCGTCGGCGGCACGTCGACCGGCTACGGCTCCGGCCTGACCGCGCTGCCCGACGGCGTCGAAGGGCACCTGCTCACCGGCAACTCGACCGCGGTCATCTCCGGCCGGGTCGCCTACCAGCTCGGGCTCAAGGGCCCGGCCGTCACGGTGGACACCGCGTGCTCGTCGTCGCTGGTCGCGCTGCACTGGGCTGCCCAGGCACTGCGGCGCGGCGAGTGCTCGCTCGCGCTCGTCGGCGGCGTGACCGTCATGTCGACGCCCGGCATGTTCCTCGAGTTCAGCCGCCAGCGCGGGCTCGCGCCCGACGGGCGGTGCAAGCCCTTCGCGGCCGCCGCCGACGGCACCGGCTGGTCCGAGGGCGTCGGGCTCGTCCTGGTCGAGAAGCTGTCCGACGCCCTCGCCAACGGCCACCCCGTGCTGGCCGTGGTCCGCGGCTCCGCGGTCAACTCCGACGGCGCGTCCAACGGCCTCACCGCCCCCAACGGCCCGGCGCAGCAGCAGGCGATCCGGGCCGCGCTGGCGAGCGCGGGACTCGAACCGTCCGAAGTGGACGCCGTCGAGGCGCACGGCACCGGCACCACGCTCGGCGACCCGATCGAGGCGCACGCGCTGCTGGCGACCTACGGCCAGGACCGCGACCGGCCGCTCCGGCTCGGCTCGGTCAAGTCGAACATCGGCCACACCCAGGCCGCCGCGGGCGTGGCCGGGGTGATCAAGATGGTCCTCGCCATGCGGCACGAGCTGCTGCCGCGCACGGTGCACGTCGACGCGCCGTCGCCCCACATCGACTGGACGGCCGGGGCGGTCGAACTGCTCACCGAGAACGTTTCGTGGCCGGCGGGAGAGACTCCGCGCCGCGCCGGCGTTTCGTCGTTCGGGATCAGCGGGACCAACGCGCACGTGATCCTGGAGAGCTACGACCAGGTGACCGAACCGGCGGCCACGACCGGCGGACTGGTCCCGCTCGCGCTGTCGGCGCGGTCCCGCGAGGCCTTGCTGGAGCAGGCTGCCCGGCTGCGTGACCACCTGGCGGCGGGCCTGCCGCTCGCCGACACCGCGTGGTCGCTGGCCACCGGGCGGTCGGCGTTCGAGCACCGGGCGGTCGTGCTGGCCGCCGACGCCGAGGCGGCGGCGACGGCCCTGGACGCGCTGGCCGCGGACGCGCCCGCCGCGTCCCTTGTGGACGGCGTGGCGGGCAAGCCCGGCAAGCTCGCGTTCCTGTTCTCCGGGCAGGGATCCCAGCGGATCGGCATGGGAACCGGGCTGCGCCGCGAGTTCCCGGTGTTCGCGTCGGCGTTCGACGCGGTGTGCGCGGAGTTCGACTTTCCCCTGGCCGAAGCGATCTCAGGCGAGTCCCTGAACGACACCGGCTACACGCAGCCCGCGCTGTTCGCCGTCGAGGTGGCGTTGTTCCGGCTGCTGGAGTCCTGGGGCGCGCGGCCGGACTTCCTGGCCGGGCACTCCATCGGCGAGGTGGCCGCGGCGCACGTCGCCGGGATCCTCTCGCTGGCCGACGCCTGCAAGCTCGTCGCCGCGCGCGCCCGGCTGATGCAAGCTCTCCCGGCCGGTGGGGCGATGGTCGCCGTGCAGGCCACCGAAGCCGAGGTCGCCCCGCTGCTGGGCGAGCGGGTGAACCTGGCCGCGGTCAACGCGCCCGGCTCCGTCGTGCTGTCCGGCGATGAGGACGCGGTGCTCGCGGCCGCGGCCGAACTGGCTGCCCGCGGGCGCAAGACCAAGCGGCTCGCCGTGTCGCACGCCTTCCACTCGGTGCTGATGGAGCCGATGCTGGCCGAGTTCCGCCAGGTGGTGTCCGGGCTGACGTTCTCGGCGCCGAAGATCCCGATCGTCACCGGCGGACCCGCCGACCTGACCGACCCGGAGTACTGGGTGCGGCACGTGCGCGAGCCGGTCCGGTTCGCCGACCGCATGGCGGCCCTGGAAGGCCGGGGTGCCGCGCGGTTCGTCGAGGTCGGCCCGGACGGGACCCTCGCCGGGATGGCGGGCGTGCCGGTCGTGGCGACGCTGCGCTCCGGGCGCGATGAGCGGGAGTCGGTCCTGGCCGCGCTGGCCGAGCTGTACGTGCGGGGCGGAACGCCCGCCTGGACCGCGTTGCTCGACGGCGCCCGCCGCGTCGACCTGCCGACGTACGCCTTCCAGCGCGAGCGGTTCTGGCTCACCTCGCCGGAGTCCGCCGAGGTCGTGGACCCCGGCGCGGAGCAGTTCTGGTCGGCGGTCGAGCGCGAAGACCTCGCCGCCTTGACCAGTGCGCTCGACGTGCCTTCGGAGACACCGCTGAGTGACGTCGTCCCCGCGCTGGCCGCCTGGCGTCGCCGTCACCACGAAGAGTCCACAGTGGACGGCTGGCGCTACCGGATCGGCTGGCGGCCGGTCACCGGGACCAGTGCGACCCGATTGTCCGGCCGCTGGCTCGTGGTGGGCGACGGGACCGACGACGTGGTCGAGGGCCTGCGCGACCGGGGCGCGGACGTGCTGCACGTCCCGGTCGGTGCCGCTCTGCCGGGAGACGAACCCGCCGGTGTCCTTTCGCTGCTGGCGGTCGACGACGCCCTCGCGCTGGTGCAGGCCCTCGGCACACTCGGCTGGTCCGCGCCGCTGTGGTGCGCGACCCGCGGCGCGGTCTCCACCGGCCGATCCGACCCCCTCGAACACCCGGAGCAGGCGCAGGTGTGGGGCCTCGGCCGATCCGCCGCGGTCGAACACCCCCGCCGCTGGGGCGGCCTGATCGACCTGCCGGAACAGCTCGACGAACGCGGCCTCGACCGGCTGTGCGGAGTGCTCGCCGACGGTGCCGAGGACGAGGTCGCCATCCGGCCGTCCGGCGTCTTCGCCCGGCGGCTCGTGCGGGCACCGCTGCCTGCCGGATGTCCCGAGTGGATGGTCACCGGCACCGTGCTGATCACCGGCGGTACCGGCGCGCTCGGCGGCCACCTGGCGCGCTGGGCGGTCGAGCGGGGCGCGTCCCGCGTCGTGCTGGCCAGCCGTCGCGGCCCGGCGGCGGCCGAACCGGCCATGCCCGAGGTCACGGTCGTGGCCTGCGACTGCACCGACCGGGACGCGGTCACCGCACTCGTGGACTCCCTGCCGGACCTGACCGCCGTGGTCCACGCGGCGGGCGTGCTCGACGACGGCGTGCTCGACGGGCTCACCCCCGAAAAACTCGATCGCGTGCTGCGCGCCAAGGCGACCTCCGCCCGGGTGCTGCACGAGGCCACCGCGGAGCGGGACCTTTCGGCGTTCGTGCTGTTCTCGTCGCTGGCCGGCACCGTCGGCTCGGCCGGACAGGGCAACTACGCCGCCGCCAACGCCTACCTCGACGCGCTCGCCGCGTACCGCCGGGCCCGTGGGCTTCCGGCGACCTCGCTGGCCTGGGGCCCGTGGGCCGACGCCGGAATGGCCGCCGACGATGGGGTCCGCGACCGGCTGCGGCGCGGCGGTCTCTCGCCACTGAACCCGGTCCTCGCCCTGTCCGCATTGGACCGTGCACTGGGCGCCGGTGACGTCGCGGTCGCGCTCGCCGACGTCGCCTGGCCGGTCTACGGTCCCGCGCTCACCGCCGTGCGGGCGAGCCGGCTGCTGGCCGAGCTTCCCGAGGCGGCTGGTGCCCCGGTGGCGGAGCTGTCCGATGTGGACATGCTGACGCTGGTGCGGCGCCAGGTCGCCGCGGTGCTCGGCTACCCCGAGGAGGTCGCCGCGGACAAGTCGTTCAAGGATCTCGGGTTCGACTCGCTGACCGCCGTCGAACTCCGCAACCGGCTCGGCGCGGCCACCGGCGCGGACCTGCCGGCGACGCTGATCTACGACTACCCGACGGCCGCCGACCTGGCCGCGCACCTCGCGGGTACGACGGACGAAGCGCCGGTCGTCGAGCGCGCGGCGGCGTCCACCGAGGACCCGATCGTCGTGGTGGCGATGGGCTGCCGGTTCCCCGGCGGCGTGCGGTCCCCGGAGGACCTGTGGGAGCTGCTGGTCTCCGGCGGTGACGCCGTTTCGGGCTTCCCCGCCGACCGGCACTGGGACGTCGCGGGTCTCGCGGCGGCCGGGGTCGTCACGGGCGCGGGTGCGTTCGTCGACGGCGTCACGGAGTTCGATCCGGCCTTCTTCGGCATCTCGCCGCGGGAGGCCCTCGCGATGGACCCGCAGCAGCGGCTCGTCCTGGAAACCGCCTGGGAGACCCTCGAACGCGCGGGCGTCGACCCGGCCGGCGGCCCGGACGTCGGCGTTTTCCTCGGCACCAACGGGCAGGACTACCCGGCCGTGCTCGCGGGTTCCGGCGAGGACTTCGGCGGGTTCGTCGGCACCGGGAACGCGGCTTCGGTCGTGTCGGGCCGGGTGTCGTACGTGCTGGGTCTCGGCGGCCCGGCGGTCACCGTGGACACGGCGTGCTCGGCTTCGCTGGTCGCGCTGCACCTGGCCGCGCAGTCGGTGCGCTCGGGCGAGTGCGCGATGGCGCTGGCCGGCGGCGTGACGGTGATGGCGACCCCCGGCGCGTTCGTCGAGTTCTCGCGGCAAGGCGGGCTCGCGGCGGACGGCCGGTGCAAGGCCTTCGCCGACGAGGCCGACGGCACGGGCTGGGGCGAAGGCGCCGGCGTCGTGCTGGTCGAGCGGCTGTCGGACGCGCGGCGGCTCGGGCACCCGGTGCTCGCCGTGCTGCGCGGCTCGGCGATGAACCAGGACGGCGCGTCCAACGGTCTCACCGCCCCGAACGGGCCCTCGCAGCAGCGGGTGATCCGGGCGGCGCTGGCGAACGCGGGCCTGGCACCGTCCGATGTGGACGCCGTCGAGGCGCACGGCACCGGTACCGCGCTGGGTGACCCGATCGAGGCGCAGGCGGTGCTGGCGACCTACGGCCGGGACCGCGAGCGGCCGTTGTGGCTGGGTTCGCTGAAGTCCAACATCGGACACACGCAGGCCGCGGCCGGGATCGCCGGCGTCATCAAGATGGTCCTCGCGCTGGAGCACGGCGTGCTGCCGAAGACGCTGCACGCGGACCGGCCGTCGCGGCACGTCGACTGGGACAGCGGCGCGGTGGCGCTGCTGACCTCGGCCACTCCTTGGCCGCGTTCGGAGCGGCCACGCCGCGCGGGGGTGTCGTCGTTCGGGTTCAGCGGGACGAACGCCCACGTCATCGTCGAGGAGCCGCCCGCCCGCGAAGCGGCGGACGCTCCGGGGCCGGACGTCGTCTGGCCGCTTTCGGGCCGGTCGGCGGCGGTGCTGCGCGCTCAGGCCGCGCGTCTCCTGGAGTTCGTCTCCGCGTCGGAGGTCGACCTGGCCGACGTCGGCCGGTCACTGGCGGCCCGGGCGGTGTTCGACCACCGGGCGGTCGTGACGGGCGACTTGCTCGCCGGGCTGGCCGCGGTCGCCTGGGGCACGAAGCACCCCGGCGTCGTCATCGGGCAGGCCGGCGACGGGGCGACCGGCCTGCTGTTCGCCGGTCAGGGGTCGCAGCGCGCCGGGATGGGGGCCGAGCTGTACGCACGGTTCCCGGTGTTCGCGGACGCGTTCGACGCGGTGTGCGCGGTGGTGGACATCGCGCTGGACCGGCCGCTGCGGGACGTCGTGTTCGGCGACGCCGCGCCACTGGACGAGACCGGCTACACGCAGCCGGCGCTGTTCGCCCTCGAGGTCGCGCTGTTCCGCTTGCTCGAGTCGTGGGGCGTGCGGCCGGAGTACCTGGCCGGGCACTCGATCGGCGAGCTGGCGGCGGCGCACGTCGCCGGGGTGTTCTCCCTGGAGGACGCGGGCAAGCTGGTCGCGGCGCGGGCGAGCCTCATGCAGGCCCTGCCCGGTGGCGGCGCGATGCTCGCCGTGCAGGCCGCCGAGCAGGACGTTCTCGAGGTCGCGGCGGGGCGGGCGGACCTGGCGGCGGTGAACGGGCCGCTGGCCACGGTGCTGTCCGGGGACGCGGACGTGGTGGCCGAGATCGCCGCCGAGCTGACCGCGCGCGGCGTGAAGTCTAGGGTTTTGCGGGTCTCGCATGCGTTTCACTCGGCTCATATGGACGCGATGCTGGAGGAGTTCGCCGAGGTGGCGCGGGGGATCGGGTACGCCGAGCCGCGCATCCCCGTCGTGTCCACGGTGACTCCCGACGCCGACTTCACGGATCCGGAGTACTGGGTCCGGCAGGTGCGCGAGCCGGTGCGGTTCGCCGACGCCGTGTCGACGCTGCGGGAGTCCGGGGTGACGCGGCTGGTCGAGCTGGGCCCGGACGGGACGCTGAGCGCCCTGACGGGAGCCACCCCGATGCTGCGCAAGGACCGGCCGGAACGCGCGACGGCGTTGCTGGCATTGGCGAACCTGCACGTCAGCGGGCACACCGTGGACTGGGCGCCGGTGGTGTCCGGGAGCCGGACCATCGCGCTCCCGACTTACCCGTTCGAGCGCCAGGTGTTCTGGCCGGAGCCCCTGGTCCCGGTCGCGGCACCGGCGGACAGCAAGCAGTACCGGGTGACGTGGCGCCCGATCCCGGACCGGCCGCCGGTGGGGCTGCCGGGTCGCTGGCTCGTGGCGATTCCCGCCGGATACGACGAGGAACCGCTGGTCAAGGCGGTGCTCCCGGCGTTGGTGGAGGCCGGAGCCGAGCCGGTGCCGATGACACTGGGAGAGCCGGACCGAGATGCTGTCGCGGCCGAGCTGCTCGGCGTTGGCCAGGTCACCGGGGTCCTCTCTCTGCTGGGCCTCGCCGTCCACGCCACCCCGGGCCGGCCGTCCGTACCCCTCGGCCTCGCGCTGAGCACCACCCTCCTCCAAGCCCTCGGCGACGCGGGCCTCGACGCGCCGCTCTGGTCGGTCACCACCGGCGCCGTCGCCGTCGGGACCGAAACCCTCGCGCAGCCGCTGGCCGCCGGGGTCTGGGGGCTCGGGCGGACCGCCGCGCTGGAACACCCCGATCGCTGGGGTGGCCTGGCCGATCTGCGCGCGGAGCCCGGCGAACCCGAGCTGACCCGGCTCGTCGCCGCCCTCGCCGACACCGATGGTGAAGACCAGCTCGCGATCCGCCCCTCCGGCACCTTCGCGCGGCGGCTCGTGCGCGCCCCGGTCGAGGCGCCCGCCGAACCCTGGGCCCCGACCGGCCCCGTCCTCGTCACCGGCGGCACCGGTGCGCTGGGCGCCGAGGTCGCCCGGTGGCTGGCGCGCACCGGTGCGCCGCACGTCGTGCTCGCCGGACGGCGTGGTCCCGCCGCGCCCGGGGCCGCCGAGCTGGAAGCCGAACTCAGCGCCCTCGGTACCAAGGTGACCATCGCCGCCTGCGACTTCGCCGATCGCGATGCCGCCGCCGCGCTCCTCGACTCGCTGCCCGGCCTCGACGCCGTCGTGCACGCCGCCGGTGTCCTCGACGACGGCGTCCTGGGCTCCCTGACGCCGCACCGGCTTTCGACCGTCCTCCAGGCCAAAGTGGACTCCGCGCTCAACCTCCACGAGCTGACGCGCACCCGCGACCTCTCGGCGTTCGTGCTGTTCTCCTCCCTCGCCGCCACCCTCGGTGCGGCCGGGCAGGGCAGCTACGTCGCGGCCAACGCCGTCCTGGACGCGCTCGCCGAGCACCGGGCCGGTCTCGGCCTGCCCGCGACCTCGATCGCCTGGGGCCCCTGGGCCGGCTCGGGCATGGCCGACGGCCACAGTGCCCGCGCCGAACGCGGCGGGATCCGTCCGCTGGCCGCGGACCTGGCCACCGCGGCCCTGCACCGGGCGATCGGCGGCGCGCCCGCCATCGCCGTGGCGGACGTCGACTGGGCGGTGTTCGCCACCACCGTCCGCGGCGGCCGGCTCCTCGACGACCTGCCCGAGGCGCGGCGGGCGCGCACCACGGTGGAGACGCCGGACATCCGCGCGAAGCTGGACGCGCTGACCGGGCCCGAGCGGGAGCGTGCGCTGCTCGACCTGGTGCGCGCCGAGGTCGCCGCCGTGCTCGGTTACGCCGGCCCGTCCACAGTGGATCCCGGGCTCGCGTTCAAGGAGCTGGGCCTCGACTCGCTCACCGCGGTCGAGCTGCGCAACGGGCTCGCCGCCGCCACGGGGCTGCCCCTGCCCGCGACGCTCGGGTTCGACTACGCGAACCCGGCGGCGCTGGCGCGGTACCTCGGCCGCGAACTCGGTCCGGCCGACCCGGCCGCGGCGGCCGAGGCCGAGCTGGACCGGATCGAAGCGGCCTTCGCCGGGCTGACCGCCGAGCAGCTCGCCGGCACCCGGATCACCACCCGGCTGCAGGCGTTGCTGAGCCGGCTGGGCACGGGCCCGGCGGAGAACACGCGGCAGAAGCTCGAGACGGCCAGCGAAACCGAGATCTTCGACTTCATCGACAACGAGCTGGGACTCGCGTGACGCGCGGGTTCGCCGGCGGGCGGGGTGCGACGTGAACGAGGAGAAGCTGCTCGGGTACCTGCGCAAGGTCACCGCCGACCTGCACGAGACCCGGGAACGCTTGCGGGAAGCCGAATCCGCGACGCCTGAGCCGATCGCCATCGTGGCGATGGCGTGCCGGCTCCCCGGCGGCGTCGAGACGCCCGAGGACCTCTGGCGGGTGCTCGAAACCGGCACCGACACGCTGACGGGCTTCCCGGACGACCGCGGCTGGGACCTCGACGCCGTCTACCACCCGGACCCCGAGCACCCGGGCACGAGCTACGTCGACCAGGGCGGGTTCGTCCGCGACGCGGGCGCGTTCGACGCGGCGTTCTTCGGGATCTCGCCCCGCGAGGCCCTCGCCATGGACCCGCAGCAGCGGCTGCTCCTCGAGACGTCCTGGGAAGCCCTGGAACGCGCCGGGATCGACCCGCAGTCCCTCAAGGGTGCACCGGTCGGTGTGTTCGCCGGGACCAACGGCCAGGACTACCCGGGACTGCTCAGCCTCGCCCCCGGCGTCGGCGACGGCTACGAGAGCACCGGCAACGCCGCGAGTGTCCTTTCCGGACGGATCTCCTACGCGCTCGGCCTGGAGGGCCCGGCCGTCACGGTCGACACGGCGTGCTCGTCATCGCTGGTCGCGCTGCACTGGGCGGCGCACGCGCTGCGCGAGGGGGAGTGCGAGCTGGCGCTCGCCGGCGGCGTCACGGTCATGACGACGCCCGGGGCGTTCATCGGATTCAGCCGGCAGCAGGGCTTGGCCGCGGACGGCCGGTGCAAGGCGTTCGCCGACGGTGCCGACGGCACCGGCTGGGGCGAGGGCGCCGGTGTCGTGCTGCTGGAACGGCTGTCCGACGCCCGGCGTCACGGCCACCCCGTGCTCGCGATCGTCGCGGGCTCGGCGATCAACTCCGACGGCGCGTCCAACGGCCTCACCGCCCCGAACGGCCCGTCGCAGCAACGCGTCATCCGCGCCGCGCTCGCCGACGCCGGTCTCTCTCCGTCCGATGTGGACGCCGTCGAAGCGCACGGCACCGGGACGTCGCTGGGCGACCCGATCGAGGCGCAGGCCCTCCTGTCCACCTACGGCGAGCACCGGCCGGCGGGCCGCCCGCTGTGGCTCGGCTCGATCAAGTCGAACCTCGGGCACACCCAGGCCGCCGCCGGCGTCGCCGGGGTCATCAAGATGGCCCTCGCGCTGCGCAACGGCGTCCTGCCGAAGACCCTGCACGTGGACCGGCCGACGTCCCGGGTGGACTGGTCGGCGGGCGACGTCCGCGTGCTGACCGAGCCGGTCCCGTGGCCCGCGGACGGTCGGGTGCGCCGCGCGGGCGTCTCGGCGTTCGGCGTCAGCGGCACCAACGCGCACGTGCTCCTGGCGGCGCCCCCGGTCGAAGAAGCCGCGCCGGAAAACGAACCCGCGCCGCCGGTCGTGCCGTGGGTCCTTTCCGGACGGTCGGAGGCCGCGCTCCGCGCCCAAGCCGCCCGCCTGGCCGGGGTCGACGGCGATCCGGCCGCGATCGGGCGGGCGCTCGCCACGACCCGCTCGGTCTTCGAACACCGGGCCGTGCTGATCGGTGACGCGGCCGAACTGGCCGACGGCGTGCGCGCGCTCGCGAAGGGCAACGAGGTGCCCGGACTCGTCCGCGGCACGGTCGCCGAAGGGCTGACGGCGTTCCTGTTCACCGGCCAGGGCGCCCAGCGGGCCGGCATGGGCAGCGAGCTGTACGAGCGGTTCCCGGCCTACGCGAACGCCTTCGACGAGGTCTGCGCGGAGTTCGACCGGCACCTCGACCGTCCACTGAAGACAGTGGTCCGGTCGGGCGACGCGCTCGACGAGACGGCGCACACCCAGCCCGCGCTGTTCGCGGTCGAGGTCGCGCTGTTCCGGCTCCTGGAGTCCTGGGGCGTGACCCCCGACCACCTCGCCGGGCACTCCATCGGCGAGCTGGCGGCCGCGCACGTCGCGGGCGTGTTCTCCCTCGCCGACGCCGCCGAGCTGGTCGCGGCGCGCGGACGGCTGATGCAGGCCCTCCCGGGCGGCGGGGCGATGGTCGCCGTCCAGGCCACCGAGGACGAGGTCACGCCGCTGCTCACCGGCGCCGTTTCGCTGGCGGCGGTCAACGGCCCGGACTCCGTCGTCGTATCCGGTGAGGACGCGGCCGCCGGTGAGATCGAGCGGCACTTCGCCGCGCTCGGCCGCCGGACCCGGCGGCTCACCGTCTCCCACGCCTTCCACTCCCCGCTGATGGACCCGATGCTGGCCGAGTTCGCCGAGGTCGCGGCGCGGATCACCTACGCCAGGCCGCGGCTCCCGATCGTCTCGACGGTGACCGGGACGCCGGTGACCGACGAGCTGACCACCCCGGACTACTGGGTGCGGCAGGTCCGGGAGCCGGTCCGGTTCGCCACCGCCGTGGCGGCGCTCGCGGACCTCGGGACCACCCGGTTCCTGGAACTCGGGCCGCACGGCGTCCTCGCCGCCATGACCGAGGAGTGCCTGCCCGGTGCGACGGCCACGTCGCTGCTGCGCAAGGACCGCGACGAGGTCCGGACCGCGCTGGCCGCCGTCGCGACGATGTACGTCCGCGGCACGCGGACGCACTGGGGTGAGTTGTTCCCCAGCGTGCGGGCGTGCGCACTCCCGACCTACGCCTTCCAGCGCGAGACCTACTGGCCGGAGCTGCCGCGTCCGGTCGGCGGCGCCACCCGCGACAGCCTGCTCAAGCTCGACTGGGTGCCGGTCGCCGCGGGGGAGCCGGTCCCGGCGGCCTGGGCCGTGCTCGGCTCCGGTCACCGCGAGCTGGGCGCCGCCCTGTTCGCCGAGCTGGGCGCGCTGGCCTGCCACCCCGACCTCGACGGCGTCGCGGAGGCGGGCGCGCTGCCCGACGTCCTCGTCGCCCCGTTCCGGTGCGACACGCCCGGGGAGGCGGCTCGACGCGCGCTGCACCTCGTGCAGTCCTGGCTGGCCGACGAGCGCTTCGACGGCCGGACGCTGGTGGTGCTGACGCAGAACGCCGCCGTCGCCGACGGAGTGTCCGACCTCGCGCAGGCCCCGGTGTGGGGTCTGGTGCGCTCGGCCGCGGCCGAGAACCCCGGCCGGTTCGTGCTCGCCGACGCCGACGACCCGGCGGCCGCGCGGCTGCTGCCCGCCGCGCTCGCGACCGGCGAATCCCAGTTCCTGCTGCGCGACGGCGAGATCCGCGTGGCGCGCCTGGCCAAGCTGACCTCGGCCGAGCCCGGCCCGTCCGCGTCCTTCGGTCCGGAAGGGACGGTGCTCATCACCGGCGGCACCGGGGCGCTGGGCGGACTCGTCGCCCGCCACCTGGTCACCCGGTACGGGGTGCGCCACCTGCTGCTGGCCAGCCGCCGCGGTCCTGACGCCGACGGAGTGGCCGAGCTGGTCGCCGACCTCACCGAGCTGGGCGCGGAACCGGTCGTCGCGGCCTGCGACGCCGCCGACCGCGCCGCGCTCGCCGCCCTGCTGGGCACCATCCCGGCGGACCGGCCGCTGACCGGCGTCGTCCACGTCGCCGGGGTCCTCGACGACGGCGTCGTGTCCGCGCTGACCCCCGAGCGCCTGGACACCGTGCTGCGGCCCAAGATCGACGCCGTCACGAACCTGCACGAGCTGACCGCCGGCGCCGACCTGACCGCGTTCGTCGTGTTCTCCTCGATCTCCGGCACGCTCGGCCCGGCCGGGCAGGCGAACTACGCGGCGGCCAACGTCTGGCTCGACGCGCTGGCCCGCCACCGCCGCGACCACGGACTGCCGGCGCTCGCGCTCGGCTGGGGCCTCTGGGAGCAGGCCGGGGGCATGACCGGCACGCTCGCCGGGCGCGACCGCCGCCGGCTGGGCGCCACCGGCATGATCCCGCTGTCCACTGTGGAGGGTCTGCAGCTGTTCGACGCGGCCTGTCGCGCCGGGGAGCCCGCGGTGCTGCCGATCCGGTTCGACTTCGCCGTGCTCGGCGCCGCCCCGGTCCTGCCATCGGTGTTCGCCGGGCTCGTCCCGCCGCGGCCGGTCGCCGAGCCCGCCACCGACCGGCCGGCCGACGTGCTCGACGTCGTCCGCACCGCCGTGGCGCTGGTGCTCGGCTACGCGAACGCGGCGGCCGTCGAGCCGGACCGGGCGTTCAAGGACCTCGGCTTCGACTCGCTGACCGCCGTCGAACTCCGCAACCGGCTCGTCGCGGCCACCGGGCAGCGGCTGCCCGCGACGCTGATCTACGACTACGCCACCCCGAAAGCCCTGGCCACGCACCTGGCCGGAGACGCGGGACCCGCGGCGCCGGTCACCGGCACCGCCCGGACCGACGACGAGCCGATCGCGATCGTGTCGATGGCCTGCCGGTTCCCCGGCGGCGTCCACACGCCCGACGAGCTGTGGACGCTGCTCGCCGAAGGCCGTGACGCGATCGGCGGCTTCCCGGCCGACCGCGGCTGGGACCTCGACGCGCTCTACGACCCGGACCCCGACAGCGAAGGCACGTCGTACGCCCGCGAAGGCGGTTTCCTCGACGACGCCGCGTTGTTCGACCCGGCCTTCTTCGGGATCTCGCCCCGGGAAGCCCTCGCCATGGACCCGCAGCAGCGGCTGCTGCTCGAGACGTCCTGGGAAGCCCTCGAACGCGCCGGCATCGACCCGGAGTCGCTGCGAGGACAGCCGGTCGGCGTGTTCGCCGGCACCAACGGCCAGGACTACCCGGCCCTGCTCGCGCTGTCGCCGAAGAGCGCCGAAGGCTACCTCGGCACCGGCAACGCCGCTTCCGTGCTCTCGGGCCGGATCTCCTACGCGCTCGGGCTCGAAGGCCCGGCCGTCACCGTGGACACGGCGTGCTCGTCGTCGCTGGTCGCCCTGCACTGGGCGATCCAGGCCCTGCGCACGGGGGAGTGCTCGCTCGTGCTCGCCGGCGGGGTCACCGTGCTGTCGACGCCGGGCTCGTTCGTCGAGTTCAGCCGCCAGCGGGGCCTGTCGCCGGACGGCCGGTGCCGCGCCTTCTCCGACGACGCGAACGGCACCGGCTGGGGCGAAGGCTCCGGGATGCTCGTGCTGGAACGGCTTTCCGACGCGCGCCGCCACGGCCACCCGGTGCTCGCGGTCGTGCGCGGCAGTGCGGTGAACCAGGACGGCGCGTCGAACGGGCTAACCGCGCCGAACGGTCCTTCGCAGCAGCGGGTGA
The DNA here is from genome assembly GCF_040629235.1 of Amycolatopsis sp. NPDC005961. Classification (NCBI taxonomy): domain Bacteria; kingdom Bacillati; phylum Actinomycetota; class Actinomycetes; order Pseudonocardiales; family Pseudonocardiaceae; genus Amycolatopsis; species Amycolatopsis sp. NPDC005961. The sequence continues at coordinate 31,512 of NZ_JBEXVF010000084.1, forward strand.
TCCGGGCGGCGCTGGCGAACGCGGGCCTCGAACCGTCCGATGTGGACGCCGTCGAGGCTCACGGCACCGGGACCTCGCTGGGCGACCCGATCGAAGCCCAGGCGCTGATCGCCACCTACGGCCGGGACCGGGACCGTCCACTGTGGCTGGGATCGATCAAGTCCAACCTGGGCCACACCCAGGCGGCCGCGGGCGTCGCCGGCGTCATCAAGGTGGTGCTGGCCCTGCGGCACGGCCTGCTGCCGCGGACTCTGCACGCAGACGTGCCTTCGTCCCATGTGGACTGGGCCGAGGGTTCCGTGCGGCTGCTGGCGGAGTCTGTGCCATGGCCGGACGCCGGACACGTGCGCCGCGCGGGCGTGTCCTCGTTCGGGGTGAGCGGCACGAACGCCCACGTCATCATCGAAGCCCCACCCGAGGCGCCCGCGGCACTTTCCCGTGAAAGTGCCGCGGTGACGGCGTGGTCGGTGTCGGGGCACTCCCCGGAAGCTCTGCGGGATCAGGCCGAACGGCTGCTGAGCCACCTCGCGGTCCACGACGCCGAGATCGGCACGGCACTGGCCGCTCGCACGGTCTTCGCCCACCGCGCGGTCGTCGTGGGCGCCGACCGCGAGGAGCTGATCAGGGGCTTGGCCGCCGTCGCCGCCGGCCGTCCGGCGCCCGGCGTCAGCACGGGCGTGCGCGCCGAGGGCGGCACCGCGTTCCTGTTCACCGGCCAGGGCGCGCAGCGGCTCGGCATGGGCGCCGGGCTGCGCCGCGAGTTCCCGGTGTTCGCCGAGGCCTTCGCCGAGGTGTGCGCCGAGTTCGACACGCACCTCGACCGGCCGATCCTGGACGTCATCGACACCGACCTCCTCGACCGGACGGGGTACACCCAGCCCGCGCTGTTTGCGGTCGAAGTGGCGCTGTTCCGGCTCCTGGAGTCCTGGGGCGTCCGCCCCGACCGGCTCGCCGGGCACTCGATCGGCGAACTGGCCGCCGCGCACGTCGCGGGCGTGTGGTCGCTACCCGACGCCTGCGCGGTCGTCGCCGCGCGGGGCCGCCTGATGCAGGCGCTGCCCGCCGGGGGCGCGATGCTCGCGATCGAGGCGACCGAAGCCGAAGTCGTTCCGACGCTGCCCCCCGGCGTCGAGCTGGCCGCGGTCAACGGCCCGGCGGCAGTGGTCGTCTCCGGCGCCGAAGACGGCGTTCTGGAAGTCGAACGGCACTGGGCCGGGCGCAAGACCCGGCGTCTGCGCGTCTCGCACGCCTTCCACTCGCCGGCGATGGACGCGATGCTCGCGGACTTCGGCCGGGTCCTCGGCGCAGTGACATTCGCGCCGCCCGCCATTCCGATCGTCTCGACGCTGACCGGCGAGCCCGCGACCGACCTGACCTCGCCGGAGTACTGGCTGCGCCAGGCGCGGGGGACGGTCCGGTTCGCCGACGCCGTCACCACCCTCGCCGGGCTGGGCGTGACCCGGTTCGTGGAGCTGGGCCCGGACGGCGTCCTCACCGCGATGGCCGCGTCCACCGTCGACGCACTGACCATCGCGCTGCTGCGCAAGGACCGCGATGAACCGCGCGAACTGCTGAACGCGCTGGCCAAACTGCACGTCAGCGGCTCCACAGTGGACTGGGGGACCGTCCTCGGCGGACCCGGCGAGCCGGTGGAGCTGCCGACGTACGCCTTCCAGCACGAGCGGTTCTGGCCCGAGTTCTCCCTGACGCCGGCCGGTGACGTCACGATGGCGGGCCTCGACCGCCCCGACCACCCGCTGCTCGGCGCGTCGGTCACGAACGCCGAAGACGACACCGTGGTGTGCACCGGCCGGATCTCGCCGCGCATCCACCCGTGGCTCGCCGACCACGTCGTCGCGGGCAGCACGCTGTTCCCCGGCACCGGGTTCGTCGAGCTGGTCCTGCGCGCGGCCGAGCAGGCCGGCGCGGGCGGCATCGACGAGCTGGTCATCGAGACGCCGTTGCCCCTGCCCGCGCGGGAAGGTGTCCAGCTGCAGGTCGTCGTCGGCGCACCGGACGAGGCGGGCACGCGGGGTGTCACCGTCCACTCGCGACTCGACGACGAGCCGTGGACCCGGCACGCCAGCGGCCGGCTCACCGCCGAACCCGGTCCCGTCCCCGCGGACCTGACGGAGTGGCCGCCGGCCGGGGCCGAGCCCCTGGAGCTCGACGGCCTCTACACCGGCGGTCCGGACGGCGGGTTCGGCTACGGCCCGGCCTTCCAGGGACTGCGCGCGGCCTGGCGGCTCGGCGACGAGGTGCACTCCGAGGTGGCGCTGCGGCCCGAGGAGCACGCGGACGCGAGCCGGTCCGGCCTGCACCCGGCGCTGCTGGACGCGTCGCTGCACGTGCTCGGCACGGTCGCCGAGTGGGCGGGCCGGAACTACCTCCCGTTCTCCTGGAGCGGGGTGACGCTGCACGCGAGCGGCGCGACCGCGGTCCGGGTCACGGTCACCCCGAACGGCCACGACACGGTGCGGCTGAGCCTGGCCGACCCGGCCGGTCGGCCGGTGGCGTCGGTCGACGCGCTGGTGCTGCGTCCGCTGGCCGCCGGGGCGGTGCGGCCGGCCCGGAAGGCGCCGGAGTCGCTGTTCCGGCTGGACTGGCGGCCGGTCGCCGCACCGCCGGTCGATGCCGCCGCCCGGCGGTGGGCGGTCGTCGGGGCCGACGACCTCAAGGTCGGGCCGTCGCTCGACGAGGCCGGCGTCACGTGCGAGTCCTATGTGGACCTCGACGCGCTCGGCACGGCGGCCGGGCTCGGCATGGCCGTGCCGGAAGCGGTGCTGGCGGTCCGCACCCCGGCGGCGGGCACCCTGCCGGACGCCGCCCGGGCGGCCGCGCGCGACGTGCTCGCTCTGCTGCAGGAGTGGCTGGCCGACGAGCGGTTCGCGGCATCGCGCCTGGTGGTGGTGACGCGCGGCGCGGTGGCGGCAGCGGCGGGCGACGACGTCCCCGACCTGGCGTGCGCGCCGGTCTGGGGCCTGGTCCGCTCGGCGCAGTCGGAGCACCCCGGCCGCGTCCGCCTGATCGACCTCGACGACCACGCCGAGTCCGCCGCGGCCCTGCCGGCCGCGATCCTCGCCGACGAGCCCCAGCTCGCGATCCGCGAGGGGGCGCTGCTGGCGGCCCGGCTGACCCGCGCCACCACCGAGGCCGCCACCGGCAAGCGGCCCTTCGGTCCCGATGGCACGGTGCTGCTCACCGGCGCCACCGGCAGCCTGGGGCGCGTGCTGGCGCGGCACCTGGTCACCGCGCACGGCGTCCGGCGGCTGGTGCTGACCAGCCGCAGCGGCGAAACCGCGCCCGGGGCCGCCGAACTGCGGGCCGAGCTGATCGAACTGGGTGCGGACGTCCGGCTCGCCGCGTGCGATACCGCGGACCGGGCCGCGCTCGCCGAGCTGCTGGCGGACGTTCCCGACCTCGCCGCGGTCGTGCACGCGGCCGGCGTGCTCGACGACGGCGTCCTCTCCTCCCTCACGCCGGCGCGGATGGACGCCGTGCTGCGGCCCAAGGTCGACGCCGCCTGGCACCTGCACGAGCTGACCGCGGACCGGAACCTCTCGGCGTTCGTGCTCTTCTCCTCGGTGTCGGCCACCTTCGGCGGGCCCGGCCAGGGCAACTACGCCGCGGCGAACGCCTTCCTCGACGCGCTCGCCACCCACCGGGCCGCCCGCGGCCTGCCCGCCCAGGCGCTGGCCTGGGGCCTGTGGGAGACCGGGATGAGCTCCGCGCTCGACGCGTCCGACCGGAAGCGGATGTCACGCGGCGGCGTCCACGCGCTGCCGGTCGAGCAGGGGCTGGCGTTGTTCGACACCGCGACCTCGCTCGCCGAACCCGCGCTGGTCCCGGCGAAACTGGACCTCACGGCGATGACCGGCCAGGTCGCGTCCGTCCTCAAGGGACTCGTTCGGCCGGTGAGACGAGCCGCGTCGGCCGCCGCCCCGGTATCCGGCGAGGCCGCCCTGCGCGCCGCGCTGGCCGGGAAACCGGAGCGGGACCAGCAGGTGATCCTGCTGGACCTGGTCCGGGCCACCGCGGCCACGGTGCTGGGGCACGCCGGCCCAGAGGCCGTGCGGCCGGACGTCGGGTTCCTCGTCGCGGGCTTCGACTCGCTGACCGCGGTCGAGCTGCGCAACGTCCTCGGCGCGTCGACCGGCCTGCGGCTGCCACCGACGCTGGTCTTCGACTTCCCCGCGCCGGAAGACCTGGCCGCGCACCTGCGGACCGAGCTGAACGTCGCCGCGGTGACGACATCCACTGTGGACTCCGGCGAGACGCTCAGCGCGTTGTTCCGCACGGCTTGCGAACTCGGCAAGATGAAGGAGGGCTTCGAGCTGCTGCAGAACGCGGCGCTGCTGCGGCCCACCTTCGACGCGGCCGCCGACCTGACCGAGCGGCCGGGGTCGGTGCAGCTGGCCGCCGGGGAGCGCGCGCCGAAGCTCATCTGCTTCAGCTCGTACGTGGCACTGGCCGGGGTGCACCAGTACGCCCGGTTCGCCTCGCCGTTCCGCGGTGACCTGGACGTGCACGCGCTGCCGGCGCCGGGGTTCGTCAAGGGCGAGGCGCTGCCGACCAGCGTCCGCGCGGTCGCCGAGGTCCAGGCGGACTCGGTGCTGCGCGTGGCCGACGGCGAGCCGTTCGTGCTGCTCGGGTCGTCCTCGGGCGGGATGCTCGCGCACGCCGCCGCCGAGCTGCTCGAAGAGCGGGGCACGCCGCCGCTGGCCGTCGTGCTGCTCGACAGCTACCTGCCGCGCGAGGACTCGCCGCTGGACCGGTTCCGCGACGAGCTGTTCGGCGGCATGTTCGACCGCGAAGAGGTGTTCGCGCCGATGGACGTCGCCCGGCTGTCGGCGATGAGCTGGTACTTCCGGCTCATGGCCGGCTGGGAGCCCGCCAAGCTGTCGGTGCCGCTCCTGCTCGTCCGCTCGTCCGAGCCGCCGGTCGCCGACGGGCGGCTCGCCCCCGAGGAGTGGCAGACGCACTGGGACACCGCGGACTTCGTCGTCGACGTCCCGGGCAACCACTTCACCATGGTCGAAGACCACGCCGCCACCACCGCCGAGACCGTGCGCGGCTGGCTCGGCACCACCCTGAGGACGGAGTTCACGCATGACTGAGAACCCGGAGCTGTGGCTCCGCCGCTACCACGACGCGGACGAGGGCGCCGTCCAGCTGTTCTGCCTGCCGCACGCGGGCGGCTCGGCCAGCTTCTACTTCCCGATGTCCGCCGGGCTCGGCCGCTCGGTCGAGGTCCTGTCCGTGCAGTACCCGGGCCGCCAGGACCGTCGGCTCGAACCCGGGATCGACAACCTCCCCGAACTCGCGGACCGGGTCGTCGAAGTCCTGGCCGAGCGGACGCGCAGGCCGTTCGCGCTGTTCGGCCACAGCATGGGCGCGACGCTCGGCTTCGAGGTCGCCAGTCGGCTGGAACAGGCGGGCGTGACGCCGTTGCACCTGTTCGCGTCCGGCCGGCGGGCGCCCGCGTGCCGCCGCGACGAGTCCGTGCACAAGCTCGACGACGACGGCGTGATCGCCGAGATGCGCAAGCTCGGCGGCACCAACGCGGCCGTGCTGGGCGACGAGGAGATCCTGCGGATGGCGCTGCCCGCGATCCGCAACGACTACAAGGCCGCGGAGACCTACGTCAAGCAGCCGGGACCGAAGCTGGCCACGCCGGTCACCGTGCTGACCGGCGACGCCGACCCGAAGACCACCCTGGCCGAGGCCCGCGCGTGGGAGGACCACACCGACGGCGAGTTCGAGCTGAAGGTGTTCGCCGGCGGGCACTTCTTCCTCGCCGACCACCAGCCCGAGGTGCTGCGGCTGATCTCCGCGCGGCTCGCGGGCAAGCTCTCCGGTCGCCGGTAACCACACTGAAAGGTGCTCCCGTGCGCGTGTTGTTCGTGACGCTGGACGAGAAGTCCCACCTGTACTGCATGGTCCCGGCCGCCTGGGCGCTCGTCGCGGCCGGGCACGAGGTGCGGGTGGCCGCGTCGCCGGGGTTCACCGACGTCGTGACCGGCACCGGCTTGACCGCGGTGCCGGTCGGCGTGGACAACACGATGCACGAGGGCATGAAGCAGAACCGCGACGCCCAGGAAGCCGACATCGCGAACTGGAACGACACGGACCCGGCGTCGCACACCTGGGAGGCGCTGCACCAGCGCTACACCTTCACCGTGTGGGCCGGGTTCGCCATCTACAACGACGACATGGTCGGGGACCTGGTCGCCCACGCCCGGGAGTGGCAGCCCGACCTGGTCGTCTGGGACGCGCTGACCTACGCCGGAGCGATCGCGGCGAAGGCCTGCGGCGCCGCGCACGTGCGGCAGCTGTGCTGGGCCGACGTCTGGTGCGCCATGCGCGCGACGTTCCTGCAGGTGATGGCCGAACAGCCCGCCGAGGAGCAAGAAGACCCGCTCTACGACTGGCTCGAGCTGACCGGACGCCCGTTCGGCGTCGGCTTCGACGAGGAGCTCGTCACCGGCCAGGCGACCATCGACCCGCTGCCGGAGTCGCTCGGCGCGCGCTCCGGCGTCCGCCGGCTGCCGGTGCGGCACGTGCCCTACAACGGCCGCGCGGTGGTGTGGGACTGGCTGCGCGAACCGCCGTCCCGGCCGCGGGTGTGCCTGACCCTGGGGTCGTCCAACACGGACGCGTTCGGCGGCGACTACGTCTCGATCCCGGAGATACTGGCCGCCCTGTCCACTTTGGACATCGAAGTGATCGCGGCGCTGGTGCCCGAGCAGCGCAAGGCCCTGGACGAGGTCCCGGCCAACGTCCGGGTCGTCGAGTCGGTCGCGCTGCACACGGTGCTGCCGAGCTGCGCGGCGATCGTGCACCACGGCGGCTTCGGCAGCTACGGCGCGGCGCTGGTGGCCGGCGTCCCGCAGCTGACGGTGACCACGCCGATCGCCGACCACCTCCTGCGTCCGCAGCGGCTCGTCGACGAGGGCGCGGGACTGTTGTTCACCCACAACGGCTTCACCGCCGGCGACCTGCGGTCCGCGGTGGCCCGGCTGGTCGGGGAACCGGAGTTCACGGCCAACGCGCGCCGACTGCGCGACCTCGCGCTGGCCCAGCCGACCCCGGCCGAGCTGGTCGCGGACCTGGAGAAGCTGGTCGCCGAGCGTCGTGAGTGAGAAACAGTGTTCTGCGTCCGCCGGGTCCTTCAGGTAGGACGCCACCGCGTCGGAGAGCTCCTGCGAGATGTCCTGCGCCGACTCCAAGACGATCACGCGAC
>NZ_JBEXVF010000085.1:0-38004 GCF_040629235.1 Amycolatopsis sp. NPDC005961
CATTCCCCGACCGTAGCCCTTCCGGACCGGAAAGTGCGCCGGTAACTGTCCGGGCCGACGCCCACCTCGGCGCGCATCCGTCGTCGCAGGTTGGCCGCCGTACCCAGCCCCGATCGCTCGGCGACCCGCTCGACCGGCAGCGCCGTCGTCTCCAGCAGGCGCTGCGCGAGCCGGACGCGCTGCACGCGCAGCCAGCGCCCCGGCGTCACCCCGGTCGCCGCGGCGAACTCGCGGTGGAACGTCCGTTCGCTCATCCGCGCGTGCCCGACGAGGTCCTCGACCCCGATGCCGGAACCGAGCCGCGCCATCGCCCAGTCCATTGTGGACGACAATCCGGGCTGCGTGGCGGAAGGCACCGGACTGTCGACGTACTGCCGCTGCCCGCCTTCACGCGCCGGCGGCATCACCAGCCGCCGTGCGAGGGCGGCGGCGACGTCCGCGCCGTGGTCGCGGCGGACCAGGTACAGGCACAGGTCGAGGCCGCCGACGACGCCCGCAGAGGTCAGGACGCCGTCGTCGTCGGTGTAGAGCACGTCACGCTGGAGGTCCGCCCGCGGCGCGACGCGGGTCAAGGCGTCGAAGTCGCGCCAGTGCGTCGTCGCCGGACGGCCGTCGAGCAGGCCGGCCGCGGCCAGCGTGAACGCGCCGGAGCACAGCCCCGCGACCGTCCGGCCGTCCCGGTGCGCCCGGCGCAGCGCGGTGACGGCCGCGGACGGCACCGGCGCGAGCGGGTCGTCGCGGCCCGGCGCCAGGACGAGGTCGCAGCCGTCGAGGCCGGTCAGCCCGTGCGTCGCCGCGACGTCGCCGAACGGCGAGACGGCGGTGCGGACCCGGCCCTGGCTGCACAACCGCAGGGCGAACGGGCCGATCCCGCTGTCGGTCCGGTCCTGGCCCCAGACCTCGCCGATCACCGCGAGGTCGAACATCCGGGTGCCCGGCAGGAGCAGAACGCCGATCGTGCGCATGGCAGGAAAGTACCGCATCGCGCGTCTTCTGCCACTCCCCTGAGCGCCAGAAACCCGCGAAACTCGACGTCATGACCGAAACGGCACTGATCCTGATCGACGTCCAGCGCGGGTTCGACGAGCCCGTCTGGGGCCCGCGCAACAACCCCGGCGCGGAGGCGAACATGAAGGCCCTGCTCGACGCGTGGCAGGAGCGGCGGCTCCCGGTCGTACTCGTGCACCACGACTCGACCGGGCCGGACTCGCCGCTGCGGCCCGGCCAGCCCGGCAACGACTTCAAGCCCGAACTCGACGGCGCCCGCCCGGACCTCGTGTTCGGCAAGCAGGTCAACTCGGCCTTCATCGGCGACGTCGACCTCGACACGTGGCTGCGCAAGCGCGGCATCACGAGCTTCGTCCTGGCCGGGATCCAGACGAACTTCTGCTGCGAAACCACCGCGCGGATGGGCGGGAACCTGGGCTACGACGTGACTTTCGCGCTCGACGCGACGTTCACGTTCGACCTGCCGGGCGTGGACGGCGACGTCGTCACCGCCGACGAGCTGTACCGCGTCACGGCGGCGAACCTGGCGAACCAGTTCGCCACCGTGAAGTCCACGAAGGAGATCCTGGCCGGCCTCAGCTGAGGCCGTTGCGCTCCCGGATCAGCGAGACGATGCCGTCCATGATCCCGGTCAGCTCGTAGTCCTTCGGCGTGAACACGCGGGCGATGCCGCGCTCGGTCAGCAGCGCGGCGTCGTCCGGCGGGATGATGCCGCCGACGATCACCGGGACGTCGCCCGCACCCGCGGCACGCAGGCCGTCGACGACGTGCGGGACGACCTCCAGGTGCGAACCGGAGAGCACCGACAGCCCGACGACGTGCACGCCCTCCTGCACCGCGGCCGCGACGATCTGCTCGGGCGTCAGCCGGATGCCCTGGTAGACGACCTCGAAGCCGACGTCGCGCGCCCGGACGGCGACCTGCTCGGCGCCGTTGGAGTGCCCGTCGAGACCCGGCTTGCCGACCAGGATCCGCAACCGCTCGCCCAGTTCCGCTTCGGTGGCGCGGACGCGTTCGCGCACCCGCTCGATCTCCGGGTCGCCCCCGCCGCCCGCCGCGGCCGCGGAAACCCCGGTGGGCGCCCGGTATTCGCCGAACACCTCGCGCAGCGCGCCGGACCACTCGCCGGTGGTCACGCCGGCCCGCGCACAGTCCACAGTGGCTTCGAAGAGGTTTTCCGTGGTCCGCGCGCGTTCCTTCAGCGTGGCCAGTGACCGTTCGACGGCGGCGTCGTCGCGCTGGGTGCGCCACTCCTCGATCGCGCTGACGGCGGCCTTCTCGACGGCGGGGTCGATCGTCTCGATCGCCTTCGCGCCTTCGGCCTGCAGCGGCGACGGCTCGGTCGTTTCGAACTTGTTGACGCCGACCAGGATCCGCTCGCCGTTTTCCATGCCCCGCCGGTACTCGGCGAGCGAACCGACCAGCTGCGACTTCATGTAGCCGCTCTCGACCGCGGCGACCGCGCCGCCGAGGTCCTGCACGCGGGCGATCTCCTCCCGCGCACCGGTCATGATCTCGTCGACCTTGGCCTGGATGACGTGCGAGCCGTCGAAGATGTCCTCGTACTCCAGCAGGTCCGTCTCGAACGCGAGCACCTGCTGCATCCGCAGCGCCCACTGCTGGTCCCACGGCCGGGGCAGGCCGAGCGCCTCGTTCCAGGCGGGCAGCTGGATCGCGCGGGCGCGGGCGCCGCGCGAAAGCGACACCGCGAGCATCTCCAGCACGATCCGCTGGACGTTGTTCTCCGGCTGGGCTTCGGTGAGCCCGAGCGAGTTGACCTGGACGCCGTAGCGCAGGCGGCGCGCCTTCGGATCCGTTACGCCGTAACGGTCCCGGGTGAGCTCGTCCCAGAGCGCGGTGAACGCGCGCATCTTGGACATCTCCTCGACGAACCGCACCCCGGCGTTGACGAAGAACGAGATCCGCGCGACGACCTTCGCCATGTCGGCCGCGTCGACCTGCCCGGAGTCGCGCACGGCGTCGAGCACGGCGATCGCGGTACACAGTGCGTAGGCGACCTCCTGCGTCGGCGTCGCGCCGGCTTCCTGCAGGTGGTAGCTGCAGATGTTGATCGGGTTCCACTTCGGCACGTGGTGCACGGTCCACGCGATCATGTCGGTGATCAGCCGCAGGCTCGGCCCGGGAGGGAAGATGTAGGTCCCGCGGGACAGGTACTCCTTGATGATGTCGTTCTGCGTGGTCCCGGTGAGCTTCGCCAGGACTTCGTCCACGTCGCGGCCCTCGGCCTCGGCCTGCTCGCGCGCCACGGAGACGTACAGCGCGAGCAGCCACATGGCGGGCGCGTTGATCGTCATCGACGTGTTCGCCTCGGCGAGCGGGATGCCGTCGAAGAGCCGCCGCATGTCGCCGATGTGCGACACGGGCACGCCGACCTTGCCGACCTCACCGCGGCTGAGCTGGTGGTCCGGGTCGTAGCCGGTCTGGGTCGGCAGGTCGAAGGCGACCGAGAGGCCGGTCTGGCCCTTGGCGAGGTTGCGCCGGTAGAGCTCGTTCGACGCGGCCGCCGAGGAGTGGCCCGCGTAGGTCCGCATCACCCACGGTCGGTCTCGCTCGCGGTCCGTTGGGTACGGCACTGGGCACCTCCGGCGGTGGACGTTTCGCTGAGTGTACCGATCGGTAACTTATGGTGGCAGTGCAATCGGACACGTCCGGGTGACTCAGTCCGCGTCCTGCGCCTGCACGATCAGGTCGCGAAGGCCCCCGGCGTCCGGCACGGCGAACAGGACGATCGGGCGCTGCTGGTTCCGGCTCGGCAAGCCGAAGCCGAAGATGTCCACCGTGACGACCGGCGGGTGGAAGGTGAGCTTGCCGAGGCCGCCGCGGCCGGGGGAGGTGACCGGGGTGGTCAAGTCCATCCACGTGCGGGTGTAGCCCGAGACGCGGTCGGCCACGACGACCCGCTGATCGGTCACCGCGTACACCGCGCGATGCGTCGTCCACAGCCGCCAGAGCACCGGCCCCCAGACGGCGGCGAGCGCCAGGACGACGAGCGTCAAGCCGCCCGGAAAGGTGACGACGGCGAACACCGCCGCCGGGACGGTGCCGAAGACGAGGCGGAACCACTCCAGGCCGGTCGGGACGACCCGCTGCGGCCGGCCCGACCACAGCAGCCACTCACCCGGCTCCAGGACGATGATCGGCTCATCCACTGCACTCTCCCCGGTCGTCTTTGCCGGGCTGACGCTCCGGAAGGCCGTGCCGGTTGCCTTCAGGCGGCCGAAGTGCCGGTTTCCGGCGGCGCCTGACGCGCCTTGGCCTCGTCGATGGCCTTGGTGAGCAGGTCGCGGACGCGCTTGGGCTCGCCGACGCCCATCAGCGTCACCGCGCCCGGTCCGAAGGTGATGGTGCCGGCGCGGGACGGCCCCGGCTTGAGGACCGGCGCCGGGAGCCCGGCCAGCTCGCTCGCGCGTTCCTTCTGCCGGAACAGCCCGGACCGCGCGATGACCCGGCTGTCCGTCACGGCGTAGGTGGTGCGCCCGAGCGCGAGGTACCGGACGGCGGACCGGCCGACCGCGCCGTACAAGCCGATCACCAGCACCACGACGGCCCCGGCCATGGCACCTCCGCTGGGCTGCTTCGCGAGCAGGAACCAGAGCGCGGCGACGGTGACGATGAGTCCGGCAGGGGCGATCACCCCGTCCGCGGCGACGTAGAACGGGCGCTGGACCGGCTCTCCCGCCCAGAGCACGCGCTCACCGGGCAAAAGCTCGATTTCCCCTGCTGACATGGCCGAACACTACTCTGCGGAGACCACTCCCGCCGAGCCTCGAGCGCGCTGTACGCACCCGCGCACGCTCCGTGCCCGCAAGGCCGGCGATGTGACGGAAATCCGCGAGACCGCACCGGTACCCCTCGATTAGCGTGGGCAGCCGTGACGTGGAGTGCTTACGGAAGTTACCTGCTCATCGTGGTGCTGATCGTGCTCGCGCCGGGCCCGGACACGATGGTGATGCTCAAGAACGCGCTCTCCGGCGGGTTCCGCGGCGGGCTGCTCGCGTCGCTCGGCATCTTCGCCGGCAACGCCGTCCAAGGCAGCGCCGCGGCGCTCGGGCTGGGCGTGCTCATCGCACGGTCGCAGCCGGTGTTCCTCGCGCTCAAGTGGGTCGGTGCGGCCTACCTCGTCTTCCTCGGCTTCCAGGCGCTGCGCGGGGCTTTCCGCGGGAACTACGACGTCGTCGAGAACACGCAACGCCGTAAAGCGAGCGGGTTCCGGCGCTTCCGCGAGGGGTTCCTCTCCAACATCACGAACCCGAAGGTGCTGGTGCTGTACCTGTCCGTGCTGCCGCAGTTCCTGACCCCGCGGTCGAGCATCGGGGACTCGCTGGTGCTGGCCTACACCGTCGCGGTGCTCGGCGGCCTGTGGCTGCTGGTGCTGCTGGTGTTCGTGCACCGCGTCCGCGCATGGCTGGGCCGCCGCCGGGTGCGCCGTACGCTGGACGGCGTCACCGGCACCGCGCTGCTCGGGTTCGGCGCCGCCCTCGCCCTGGAGTCCTGATGACGTTGAGCACCTACCTCGGCTTCGCCGGGATGATGGCGTTCCTGGCGATGATGCCGGGTCCGGACACCATGGTGGTGCTGAAGAACGCCCTGACCGGCGGCGCCCGCGGCGGCGGCTGGGCGTGCGCGGGCATCAGTGTCGCGAACTTCCTGCAGGGCACGGCGGTGGCGCTCGGCCTGGGCGCGGTGATCACGCGCTACCAGCCCCTGTTCGAGACCGTGAAGTGGCTGGGCGCGGCCTACCTGCTCTTCCTGGGGGTCCAGGCTTTGCGCGGCGCTTGGCGCGGGAACTACGAAGCCCTCGACGACGTCCGCCGCGCTCGCGGCACGCGGGGACGCCGGTTCCGGGAGGGGTTCCTGTCGAACATCACCAACCCCAAGGTGATCGTGCTGTACCTGTCGGTGCTGCCGCAGTTCCTCACGCCGGCGTCGACCTTCGCCGATTCGCTCCTGCTGGCCTACACGGTCGCGGCGCTCGGCGTGGTGTGGCAGGTGCTGCTGTTGCTGTTCGTGCACCGGGTGCGCGGGTGGCTGCGGCGACGCCGGGTCCGCCGGACTCTCGACGGGATCACCGGCGCCGCCCTGCTCGGCTTCGGGGCCGCGCTCGCCGTCGAAGGCTAGAGCGTCCGGTCCAGCCAGTCGTAGATCCGGCCGGCCGCGAGCCGCTGGGCGCCGACGTGGCAGTGCGCGTCCGCGCCTTCCTCCGCGGTGAACGTCATCAGCGTCTTCGGTGCGTTCAGGTGGTCGTACAGCCGGCGCGGCTCGGTTTCGGTCTCCCCGCCGAAGAACAGGTCGTCCGCCGCCTCGCACACGAGCGTCGGGCAGGTGATCTTCTCCGCGATGCCGTCCTCCAGCGTGTACTCGAGGTACTTCGCGATGAACTCGCGGTCGGTCGCCGCGCCCAGGACGTACCGGCCGTGGTCGCACGCCCAGCGCAGCGTCGGGCTGGCTTCGCGGCCCGCGGCGAGGATCGCGTCGAACTCCGCGTCCTCCGGGGCGTTCGCCCGCCGGACGATCTCTTCGCGCGGCCACGGCAGCAGCGAAGTCACCGCCGAACCCGCGTCGTACACACCGTCCACCGCGACGACCGCCGCCAGCCGGGGTTCGAACGCGGCCGCGCGCGGGGCGAGCACGCCACCGAGGCTGATGCCCATCAGCGCGATCCGCGACGCGTCGACGCCGTCGAGTCCCAGCGCGAAGTCCACCACCGGCGTGACGACGTGCTCCCAGTCCGGCCGGAACACCAGCTTGTCGCGCCGGATCGCGCTCGGCTGGCCCGGGCCGTCGAACGTCAGCACGTGGTAGCCGCGCTCCGCTCCGGTCGCCGCACCCATGAAGTGGCATTCCTCGGCGCTGCCGTCGAAACCGCTGTGGATGATCAGCACCGGCTTCGGCCCCTCGCCCGGCGCGCGGTAGAAGTACCCCTGCAGAACCGTTCCCTCGTAAGGGATTTCGACCGGTTCCGCGACACCCGCGCGCCGGAAGCACTCGACGCTGCGGTCGTAGGCCGCCGCGATGCGCGGGTCGGCCGGGTCGCCGTGGAGGAAGAACTCCGACGAGAAGTAGTACGTCGACGCGCGCAGCAGCAGGTCCCGCGCGGTGATCGGCCCGGCGTCCGCGGCCTCGGCGTAGAGCCGGTCGGCCAGGGCGCGGTAGGCGTCGTGCCAGCTGTCGTAGTCGCCGGCCGTCACGGTCGACGCCGCCGCGACGACCTCGCCGAAGTCCGAACCGCCGTAGGACGAGTGACCGAACAGGCGCAGGGTCTCGAACCAGAACTGCGGGTCTTCGGTGAACATGATCTGCTTCATCGGATCTCCTCCTCCACGAAGGTTTCGAACGGGCGGGCGGGCCGGCCGGTGACCTCTTCGACGGCCGGGGTGACGCGGTCTTCGGCACCGCGCCGGATGTCCTCGTCGAGGGCGGCGAGCACGGCGGCGAACTCCGCCGGGATCCCGGACGCGCTCACGCGGGCCGCGAATTCGGCGGTGCTCACCGCGCGGTGCCGCACCGGGCGCCCGGTGCGCGCGGCGATGATCGATGCGGCTTCGGAATAGCTCAACGCATCGGGACCGGTGAGCACGTGTTCGGTGTTGTGCGGTTCGGGGTCGGTCAGCGCGCGGACGGCGACCGCCGCGATGTCGCCGGCGTCGACGAACGCGACCCGCGCGTCCCCGGTGGCGGTGACGATCTCGCCGTCGTGCACCCCCTGGGCGACCAGGTGCTCGCCGGTGAAGTTCTGCATGAACCAGGACGGCCGCAGCACGGCCCACTCCGGCGCCTCGCGCACCAGCCGCGGCAGGTCGCCGAGCCCGGGCGTGTCCGCCGTGACGGCCGACGAGCTGAGCAGGACGACCCGGCGGACGCCGGCGGCGAGAGCGTCGTCGAGGAACGGCTCGACCAGGCCCACGGGCTCGGCCTCGCCGATCGGTGCCAGCAGGTACACCGCGGAGACGTCGCGCAGTGCGCCGGCGTGGGTCGAGCGGTCGGCCCACTCGAACCGGACCTGACCGGGCTCGCCCGGCTTGCGCGTGGCCGCCCGCGCCGCGAACCCCGCGGCACGCAGGCCCGCGACGACCCGGCGCCCGGTCGTCCCGGTACCGCCGAGGACCAGGACGTCAGCCACCGAAGGCCGCCGTCAGCTCTTCGACGCCGCCGAGGACCTCGGCCGCGGCGAGCGGGCTCCAATAGTCGCGGTAGTGCCGGATTTCGCCGTCTTCGACGGTGATCACCGCGATGTACGACAGCTCGTACGGCTTCCCGGTGGCCACCACGACCCCGGCGACCGTGAACTCGGCGACGACCACGGCCGGGTCGGTCGTTTCGTGCACGGTCTTCGCGACGACCTCGCGGATGTCCAGCAGGTTCGGGTAGTCGCGCAGGTACTCGGTGATCGCCTCACGGCCTTCCACGCGCTTCGGGTAGCCCGGGCCGGCGAACGGGAACTCGAGGACGCCGTCCTCGGCCCAGAGCCCGGCGAACCCGGACATGTCGTGCTTCAGCAGCAAGTCGATCCCGTGGTCGACGAGGTCGCGCAGCTCCATCGGAGCCTCCTTGAACATGTGGACGATACGGTACCGTCCCGACGTAACTCTAGACGGGACGGTACCGTCCCGTCCACCCGCTACACTGCGCCCATGGCACGCACCCCGACCGGCGCAGCGGTCCTCCAGCCCGAGGTCACGCAGGCGATCTCCGACGCCGTCATGTGGGAACTCGCCGAGCAGGGCTACGGGCGGCTGTCGATGGAAGCCGTGGCGAAACGCGCCGGCGTCGGCAAGAGCGCGCTGTACCGGCGGTGGGTGTCCAAGGAGCAGATGATCGCGTCCGTGGTGACGGACTTCAGCGTGAGCCGCGCGGCGGAGGTCGACACGGGTTCGCTGCGCGGAGACCTGCGCGAAACGATGCAGGCCCTGATCGACTGGCTGACGCACCCGCTGTTTTCCCGGATCCTGCCGGACCTGGTCGCGGAGGACGCCCGCAAGCCGGACCGCGGCCGCGGCCTGCGCGAGGCCATCGGCGGCCCCCGCCGCGAGGTCGGCGAGGCGATGCTGCGCCGCGCGATCGCGCGCGGCGAGCTGGCCGAGGACCTGGACATGGAACTGGCGCTCGACATCCTGGCGGCGCCGATCTACTGGCGCCTGGTGGTCCGCCTCGCGGAAGCGGAGCCGGACTACGTGGACCGGCTGGTGGAGTTCGCCCTGCGCGCACTGGGCGCGCAGGGCGGGTGACTCACGTCCGGGCCGGTTCGCCCGCGACGCGCTCGATGTTGGCGCCCAGGCGGTTCAGGTTCTCGACGAAGTGCGGGTAGCCGCGGTCGATGTGGAAGACATCCCAGACCTCGGTGACCCCGTCCGCGCACAGGCCGGCCAGCACCAGGCCGGCGCCCGCGCGGATGTCGGACGCCCAGACCGGCGCGCTCGACAGCGCCTTCACGCCGCGGACCACCGCGTGGTGGCCGTCCGTGCGCGCGTCGCCGGAGAGGCGGATCATCTCTTCGATGAACCGGAAGCGCGCCTCGTAGACGTTCTCCGTGATCATCGACGTGCCCTCGGACACCGCCGAGAGCGCCACCGCGAACGGCTGCAGGTCGGTCGCGAAGCCGGGGTACGGCAGCGTCACCCAGTCGACCGCCTTCGGGCGCTCGGGCTGGACCACGCGGAAACCCTTGTCCCCGAACGTCTCGACGTCCGCGCCGGCCAGCTGCAGCTTGTTCAGCACCAGGTCGAGGTGGTGCGGGTTGACGCCGCGGACGGTGATGTCGCCGCGGGTCATCGACGCGGCGAACGCCCAGGTCGCGCCGACGATCCGGTCGCCGATCACGCTGTGCTCGGTCGGGTGCAGCTGCTCCACGCCGTGGACGGTCAGCGTCGACGTGCCGGCGCCCTCGATCTTCGCGCCCATCTCGGTCAGCATCGTGCAGATGTCGACGATCTCGGGCTCGCGCGCGCAGTTGTCGATGACCGTGGTGCCCTCGGCCAGCACGGCCGCCATCAGGATGTTCTCGGTCGCGCCGACGCTCGGGAAGTCCAGCCAGATCTGCGCGCCGACCAGCGTCTCGGCCTTCGCGACGACGCAGCCGTGCTCGATCGTGCTCGTCGCGCCCAGCTTGCGCAGGCCGTTCTGGTGCATGTCCAGCGGGCGCGAGCCGATCGCGTCGCCGCCCGGCAGCGCCACGACGGCCTGCTTCAGCCGCCCGACCAGCGGGCCCAGCACGCAGACGGACGCGCGCAGCTTGCCCATCGCGGCCGAGTCCGCGCGGTGCGACAGCTCGGCCGGCGTCGTGATGGTGGCGGTGTCGCCCTCGATGACGACCTCGCACCCGACGCTCCGCAGCACGTCGCCCATCAGCGGGACGTCCAGGATCTGCGGGCAGTTCGTGATGGTCGTGGTGCCCTCGGCCAGCAGGGCCGCGGCCATCAGCTTCAGCACGCTGTTCTTCGCGCCGACCACGTCGACCTCGCCGACCAGCCGGGCTCCGCCATGCACGTCGAAGTGCTCGCTCATGGCCGCCAATCATGCCCTCTCGCCCGGATTCGGCCCGGGCGGGGGCCGCTATGGTGGGTTCATGGTCGTTCGCATCAACCGCGTCTACACGAAGGTCGGCGACAGCGGCACGACCGCGCTCGGCGACGGGTCCCGCGTGCCCAAGACGTCCCCCCGCCTGGGCGCGTACGCCGACACGGACGAGACGAACTCGGTGCTGGGCCTGGCGATCGCGATGGGCGCCCTGCCCGCCGAGGTCACCGACGTGCTGCGTGCGGTGCAGAACGATCTCTTCGACGTCGGCGCGGACCTGTGCCTGCCGATTTCCGACGACCCGCCGTACCCGCCGCTGCGCATCACCGAGAAGTACGTCGAGCGGCTCGAAGGCTGGTGCGACGAGTTCAACGAACGCCTGCCGAAGCTGACGTCGTTCATCCTGCCGGGCGGGACGCCGGGTGCGGCGTTCCTGCACCAGGCGCGCACGGTGTCGCGGCGCGCGGAGCGAAGCGCGTGGGCGCTGCACGAGGCCGAGCCGGAAACGACCAACCCGATCGCGGTGAAGTACCTGAACCGGTTGTCGGACCTGCTGTTCATCCTCGCCCGGCTGGCGAACCCCGAGGGTGACGTGCTGTGGCAGCCGGGCGGGCAGCCCTAGATCCCCCAGCTCTCCCGCAGCGATCCCAGCGCCTGGTGGAAGCCGGGGAACGTCTTCTTCACGCACTCCGGGTCGTCCAGGGTGATGCCCGGCGTCCGCAGGCCCGTGATGCTGAACGCCATCGCGATCCGGTGGTCGCGCCGGCACTTGACCAGCGCGCCGGTGGGCTCCCCCGGCTGGATCTCGATCCAGTCCCGGCCGGTCTCGACGGCGATGCCCATCGCGCGCAGGTTCTCCTCGCAAGCGTCGAGCCGGTCGCACTCCTTGATGCGCGTGTTGTAGACGTCCTCGATGCGCACCGGGCCCGAAGCGAACGGCGCGATCGCCGCCAGTGTCGGGACAGTGTCCGAGATGTCGCGCATGTTCACCGTGACGCCGCGCAGGCCGTCCGACGGGCCCGCGACCGTCACCGAGTCCTCGGTCAGCTCGACGTGCGCGCCCATCTCCCGCAGCACGTCGGCGAACTTCACGTCGCCCTGCAGGGCGGACGAGCCGAGGCCCGGAATGGTCACCGTGCGGCCCGTGACCGCCGCCGCGGCCAGGAAGTAGCTGGCCGTCGACGCGTCCGGCTCCACCGGGTACTCGCACGCCTGGTACGGCTGCGCCGGCACCACGAACGTCTTGCCCTCGCGCCGGACGTCGACGCCGAAGCGCCGCATCATCTCCAGCGTGATCTCGACGTACGGCACCGAGACCAGGTCCGTCACCGTGATCCGCAGTCCCTCCGCCGTCAACGGCCCGAGCAGCAGCAACGCCGTCAGGAACTGGGACGACAGCCCCGCGTCGAGGGTCAGCGGACCGCCCTTGACGCCGTTCGCGCGGATCGTCAGCGGGTGGTGGCCCGGCTCGCCCTCGAAGGACAGGTCGACACCCAGCTCCTGCAGTGCGTCGGTCAGCGGGCCGAGCGGGCGCCGGCGCATCTGGTCGGACGCGTCGAAGTGGAACGTCCCGGTGCCGGCCGCGGCCAGCGCGGGCAGGAACCGGGCCGTCGTGGCGCCGTCGCGGCAGAAGACGTCGGCCGAAGCGACGCCCGGACCCGACGGGCGCCCCTCGATCGTCCACGCGCCCGGTTGCCGGTCGACGCGGTAGCCGAGCTTGACGAGTCCCTCGGCGAAGCCTTCGGTGTCGTCCGAGTGCAGCGGACGGCCGAGGGTCGTGGTGCCGTTCGCGGCGGCGGCCAGGAACAGGCCGCGGGCGGTGACGGACTTGGAGCCGGGGATCTCGACGAGGGTCACGAACCCCAGTTTAGTGGGGCGAGATCTCGGCCATCGGGCCCCAGTCGGAGGCATCCTGGACGTTGATGATCTGCGGGTTGTCGCTGATGTAGGCGCCCAGGTTCGCGACCGCCCACTTGAAGTGGTCGGAGCCGACGTGCGCGACCGCGGCGTCTTGGCCCTCGAAACCCTCGACCAGGACGTAGGTGTTCTTGTCCTCGAGGCTGCGGGACCACTCGAAGAACCGGTTGCCGTCCTCGGCGCGGGTGTTCCGGGTGTAGTCGGCGACGATTTCCGGCCAGTTTTCCGCATGCTCGGGCTTGACCGGGAACTTGACGACGATGAAGATCATGCGCTCAACCGTAGGCCAAATCGGAAGCCGTGGCTGTCCCAGTTTGAGACAAACACAGCGAGACAACACAGCGAGACAAACAGGTCAGGACGCGCGCGGAAGGCGTCGCCCGGGCGGGGCGGATTCGAGCCACGAAAGAAACCCGGTCAGCGCGCCCGGCCCCATGGCGATCTCGATCGCCTCCTGGGTCTCCGACTCGCAGCGCAGCACGGTCGAGCCCTCGGGAACGGCGTAGGCCTCGGTCCCGGACGGGTCGCGCCGGTCGGCGATCTGCATGCTTTCGCGCTGGAAGACGCGGTCCGGGCCGGTCCGCAGGCTCCACACGCGGTACCAGACGAACTCGTCGCCCTCGTAGCGGCCCAGCCCCAGGTGCCAGCTGGACCGCGCGGCGTCGGGACGCCACCGCAGCGCGACGCTCACGCCCCCGCCGCGGCGCATCCGGATCCACCGCTGGCCGTACCAGGCGACCAGCACGGCGAGCACGATCAGGAGCCCGGCTACCACCACGGTGATCTTCACGGCCCGGCTCCTGCCCGTCTCCCGCTCAGGCCGACTGACCTGCCGCGCGGAGCTGGGCCGTGGCCCTCGTCCGCTCGGTCTCGTCGTCGGCGCTCAGTGCCGCCTTCGCCGCGTCGACGTCGATTTCGTCGGACAGCTCGGCGCTCTCGGCGAGAATGCTCACCCCGGTACCGGTCACGGAGAGGAATCCACCGTGCACGGCCGCGCAGACCGTCTCGCCGTCGGTGGTCGTCACCTTGACGACGCCACCTTCGACGAGCTGCCCGAGCACGGGTTCGTGGCCGGCCATGACGCCGATCTCACCCTCGGTGGTCTGGGCCACCACGAAAGTGGCGGTACCCGACCAGAGACGGCGCTCGACGGCCACCAGCTCCACGGACATCTCAGCCACGTAGCACTCCTTCGCTCGGGGTGTTACCACCGAGTGTAATAGGTCTGTCGTCGACTACGAGAACGGCGGGGGCGCGCATCCACAGTGGACACTGCCCCCGCCGTGCTCACGGAGTCACTTCTTGGTGATTTCCTTGTACTTCTTCTCGAGGTCCTCGAGGCCACCGATACCCAGGAACGCCTGCTCCGGGTAGTGGTCGAAGTCACCCTTCGAGATGCGGTCGAACGACTCGATGGTCTCCGAGAGCGGCACCGTCGAGCCCGGGATCTGCGTGAACGCCTCGGCGACCAGCATGTTCTGCGACAGGAACCGCTCGATGCGGCGCGCGCGCTGAACGGTGAGCTTGTCCTCTTCCGAGAGCTCGTCCATACCGAGGATCGCGATGATGTCCTGCAGTTCCTTGTACTTCTGCAGGATCCGGATGACCTCGGAAGCCACCCGGTAGTGATCCTCGCCGACGATGGCCGGGTCGAGGATCGTCGACGTCGACGCCAGCGGGTCCACCGCCGGGAAGATGCCCTTCTGGAAGACACCACGCGAGAGCTCGGTGGTGGCGTCCAGGTGGGCGAACGTCGCGGCCGGGGCCGGGTCGGTGTAGTCGTCCGCGGGGACGTAGATCGCCTGCATCGAGGTGATCGACCGGCCCCGGGTCGAGGTGATCCGCTCCTGCAGCTGACCCATCTCGTCGGCCAGCGTCGGCTGGTAACCCACGGCCGAAGGCATGCGGCCCAGCAGGGTCGACACCTCGGAACCGGCCTGGGTGAACCGGAAGATGTTGTCGATGAACAGCAGCACGTCCTGGTTCTGCACATCGCGGAAGTACTCCGCCATGGTCAGCGCGGACAGGGCGACGCGCATGCGCGTGCCCGGCGGCTCGTCCATCTGGCCGAACACGAGGGCGGTGTCGTTGATGACGCCGTCTTCGCTCATCTCCAGGAAGAGGTCGTTGCCCTCACGGGTGCGCTCGCCGACCCCGGCGAACACCGACGTACCACCGAAGTTCCGGGCGACACGGGTGATCATCTCCTTGATGAGCACCGTCTTGCCGACGCCGGCCCCGCCGAACAGGCCGATCTTGCCACCCTGGACGTACGGGGTGAGCAGGTCGACGACCTTCAGGCCGGTCTCCAGCATCTCCGTCTTGCCTTCGAGCTGGTCGAAGGAAGGCGGGTTGCGGTGGATGCCCCAGCGCTCGAGGTCGTCGCCGTAGCCGGGCTCGTCGAGGCACTCGCCGAGCGCGTTGTAGACGTGGCCCTTGACCTTGTCGCCCACCGGCACGGTGATCGGCTTGCCGGTGTCGGTGACCTCGGCGCCCCGGACCAGGCCGTCCTGCGGCTGGAGCGAGATGGTGCGGACGAGGTTGTCGCCCAGGTGGCTGGCGACCTCGAGGGTCACCGTCTTGCGCAGCTGCTCGAACTCGATCTCGACCTTGAGCGCGTTGAACTGGTCGGGCACGGAACCGCGCGGGAACTCGACGTCGACGACCGGACCGGTCACCGACACGATGCGCCCCTTGGCGCGCGGGGCTTCAGTACTGGTCATCAATCATCACTTCCTGCTGCGGTGAGCGCGTTCGCGCCACCGACGATTTCGGAGATCTCCTGGGTGATCTGGGCCTGGCGGGCCTGGTTCATCTCCCGCGTCAGGTTGCCGACCAGGTCGTTCGCGTTGTCCGACGCGGCCTTCATCGCCGTCCGGCGGGCGGCCAGCTCGGACGCCGCGGACTCGAGCAGCGCCGCGTAGAGCCGCGTGTTGATGTACTTCGGCAGGAGCGCGTCCAGCAGCTTGTCGGCACTCGGCTCGAACTCGTAGCTGGGGAGCAGCCCGGCGGGCTTCTCCTCTTCGCCCTCGGAGTACTCGACCTCGAGCGGCGCGACGCGCTTGGCGGTCGGGCGCTGCGTCAGCATCGACACGAACTCGGTGTAGACGATGTGGATCTCGTCGACACCCTCGATACCGTCGGTGTTGCCGTGCTCGTCGTCGACGCCGGCCATGAACGACCGGACGAGGGCCTCGCCCGCCTCCACCGCCGCGGTGTAGGTCGGCTGGTCGGAGAAGCCCGTCCAGCCGTCCACCACGTCGCGGTTGCGGAACCGGTAGTAGTTCAGGCCCTTGTTGCCGGTGACGTAGACCTGCGCTTCCTTGCCCTCGGAGCGGAGCAGGGCGAGCAGCTCTTCGGTCGCGCGCAGCACGTTGGAGTTGTAGCCACCGCACTGGCCCTTGTCACTGGTCACGACCAGGACAGCGGCCCGCTTCGGGTTCGGGCGCTCGACCAGCATGGGGTGGTCGAGGTTGGCCGCCGCACCGGCCAGCGCCGAGAGCACCTTGGTGATCTCGTCGGCGTACGGCCGGGAAGCGGCGACCTTCGCCCGCGCCTTGGTGATGCGCGCGGTGGCGATGAGCTCCATCGCCTTGGTGATCTTGCCGATCGACTTGGTCGCCTTGATGCGCGACCGGAGTTCCCGGAGTTGTGCGGCCATGAGCTATCAGCTCACTTCTTCGGGGCGGGCTTGTTGACCTTGA
Source organism: Amycolatopsis sp. NPDC005961 (assembly GCF_040629235.1). Taxonomy (NCBI): domain Bacteria; kingdom Bacillati; phylum Actinomycetota; class Actinomycetes; order Pseudonocardiales; family Pseudonocardiaceae; genus Amycolatopsis; species Amycolatopsis sp. NPDC005961. The sequence goes on from NZ_JBEXVF010000085.1 coordinate 16,164, forward strand.
CGGTCTCGTGCCCGACCTTGTCGGCGTCCATGGCGTCGGCGTCCGCCTCGACGAGGGACTTGCCCTCGGACGTGGTGAACTCCTTCTTGAACTCGTTCACCGCGGCGACCAGCTTCTCGGCCGTCTCGTCCTCGAACTTCCCGGTGTCGCGGATCGCGCCCAGGATGTCGGCGTGCTTGCGGCGGGCCGAGTCGAGGAACTCGTGGTTGAACCGGCGCACGTCCTCGGTCGGGACCGAGTCGTAGTGGCCGTTCGTGCCCAGCCACACCGTGCAGACCTGCTCCTCGACCGGGACCGGCGAGTACTGCGGCTGCTTGAGCACCTCGTACAGCCGGGCACCGCGCTCGAGCTGCGCCTTCGAAGCGTCGTCGAGGTCCGAAGCGAAGGCGGCGAACGCCTCCAGCTCGCGGTACTGCGACAGGTCGATCCGGAGCGAGCCCGAAACGTTCTTCATCGCCTTGACCTGCGCGGCACCACCCACGCGGGACACCGAGATGCCCACGTCGATGGCCGGGCGCTGACCGGCGTTGAAGAGGTCCGACTGGAAGAAGCACTGGCCGTCGGTGATCGAGATGACGTTCGTCGGGATGTAGGCCGACACGTCGTTGGCCTTCGTCTCGATGATCGGCAGCCCGGTCAGCGACCCGGCACCCAGCTCGTCCGAGAGCTTGGCGCACCGCTCGAGGAGACGGGAGTGCAAGTAGAAGACGTCGCCGGGGAACGCCTCGCGGCCCGGCGGGCGGCGCAGCAGCAGCGAGATCGCGCGGTACGCGTCGGCCTGCTTGGTCAGGTCGTCGAACACGATGAGGACGTGCTTGCCCTCGTACATCCAGTGCTGGCCGATGGCCGAGCCGGTGTACGGCGCGATCCACTTGAAGCCGGCGGAGTCCGAAGCCGGGGCGGCGACGATGGTGGTGTACTCCATCGCGCCCGAGTCCTCGAGGGACTTCTTGACCGCGGCGATCGTGGAGCCCTTCTGGCCGATCGCGACGTAGATGCAGCGAACCTGCTTCTTCGGGTCGCCGGTCTCCCAGTTGGCCTTCTGGTTGATGATCGTGTCCACGGCGACGGCGGTCTTGCCCGTCTTGCGGTCACCGATGATCAGCTGGCGCTGGCCGCGGCCGATCGGGGTCATCGCGTCGATGGCGGTGATGCCGGTCTGCAGCGGCTCCGACACCGGCTGGCGCTCGACCACCGAAGCGGCCTTGACCTCCAGCGGGCGGCGGTCGGTGGTCTCGATGTCGCCGAGACCGTCGATCGGGGCGCCCAGCGGGTTGACGACCCGGCCGAGGTAGCCGTCGCCGACCGGCACGGACAGGACCTGGCCGGTGCGCTTGACCTGCTGGCCCTCTTCGATGCTTTCGAAGTCGCCGAGGATCGCGGCACCGATGGAGCGCGCGTCCAGGTTCAGTGCGACGCCCAGGACGCCGCCGGGGAACTCGAGCAGCTCGTTGGCCATGGCCGAGGGGAGGCCCTCGACGTGGGCGATACCGTCACCCGCGTCGATCACGACGCCAACTTCTTCCCGGCTCACGTCCGGGGCGTAACTCGAGACGTAGTTCTCGATCGCGCTACGGATCTCATCCGAGGAGATCGTCAGCTCGGCCATGTCTTTCCCGCTCTCGCTTCGTTCTTGCCAGTATGCAAAGTCTTGTGTGACCTGGAGCTATGCCCGGGCCAGCCGCCTGCGCAGGGCCGCCAGCCGACCCGCCGCGCTCCCGTCGATGACCTCGTCGCCGACGCGGACGACGAGCCCGCCGCCGAGACCGGGGTCGACCTCGACGTGCAGTGCGATCGACCGCCCGTAGATGTCGTTCAGCTTCGCGCCCAGCCGGGCGGCCTGCTCGTCGGTCAGGGCGCTCGCGCTGGTCACGTAGGCGACCGAGCGCTCACGGCGGTCCGCGGCCAGCTTGACCAGCGCGTCGAGCCCGGCGCCGACGCCGCGGCCCTTGGCCCGGCGGACGACCTGCTCGACGAGGGTCTCGGTGACCACGTCCACCTTGTCGGCGAACAGCCCGCGCACCAGCGTCCGCTTGGCCTCCGCCGGAGCGGCCAGGTCCGCGAGCGCCGTCTCGAGCTCCGGGTGGTTGGCGACGACCCGCGAGACCTGGAACAGCTGGGTCTCGACGGTGTCGATGTTGCCGGTCTTCTCGGCCGCGGTGAGCAGCGCGGAGTGACCGAGCGACTCGAGCCCGTCGACCAGCTGACGAGGGCTGGACCAGCGGCTGCCCGCCACGGCGTCGAGCACCTTCAAGGCCGGTTCGGACAGCTTGCCGTCGAACAGCCGGCGCACCAGCGCGGCGCGCGCCTCCGGTGTCGTCGAAGCGTCGCTCACCGCCCGGCGCAGGCCGCTCTCCCGGTCCAGCAGGTCGACGACCGAGAGCAGCTCGTCGCCGACCGTGGCGGAGTCGGCTCCTGCGTCGGCCAGAACCTCGCCGAGGCGTTCCTCGGCGAGGCCGAGCGCTTCACGGCTCGCAGCATGCAGCGTCATTCCGGTCTACTTCCCCGCTCCACCAGCGGCACCGGCGGTGTCCAGCTCCGCGAGGAACCGGTCGACGGTGCCACGACGGCGCGCCTCGTCTTCGAGCGACTCACCAACGATGCGGCTGGCCAGCTCCACGGCGTTGCGGCCCATGTCGGCCCGCAGCTCGGCGATGATCTGCGCCTTCTGAGCCTGCAGCTGAGCCTGGCCCTGGGCGATGATCCGCTGGGACTCGGCTTCCGCGTCGGCCCGCAGCTCCGCCTTGATCTGCTCGGCTTCGAGCCGGGCGTCGTCGCGGATCTTCGCGGCCTCGCTACGGGCTTCCTGCAGCTGCGCCCGGTACTTCGCGAGCGCGTCTTCGGCTTCGGCCTGAGCCTTCTCGGCCTTCTCGATGCCACCCTCGATCTTCTGCGCACGCTCGTCGTACGCGGCCTCGAAGCGAGGGACGACGTACTTCTTGAGGATGAACAGCAGGATCAGGAAGGCGACGATGCCGAGGATCAGCTCCGAGATGTCGGGGATGATCGGGTTGTGCGTCTCGCCTTCTGCGGCGAGGAGCATTGCACTCTTCAGCACGGCGTCTCCTTAAGCGATGAGCTGCTGACTCAGGCGGCGGAGGCGATGAAGTAGATGACGATGCCGATCAGGGCCAGAACCTCGGTCAGCACGAAGGTCGAGAAGCCGATGCCCTGCAGCTTGCCCTGGGCCTCCGGCTGACGCGCGGTGCCGTTGATGACGGCGGCGAAGATCAAACCCACACCGATGCCCGGGCCGATCGCGCCCAGGCCGTAACCGATGGCGGCGAGGCCGGGGTTGATGTTGGCGGCCTGCTCGGCGGCGGCCTGGGCCAGAACGATGTTGCTCACGTGCGTTTCCCTTCACTTCGGTCCACGCGCTCGCGTGGATCGGGGGCTTGTGTTCTCAGTGCTCCGACGCCAGCGCGGCGCCGATGTACCCCGCCGAAAGCAGGGCGAAGATGTAGGCCTGCAGGACCTGGATGAAGGCCTCGAGGAAGGTCATCCCGATGGCGAAGATCCAGGCCACGAGCGAAACCGGCTTGAGCGCCCAGCTCGACGTCTCGGTCAGCAGGAACGTGCCGCCGAGCGTGAACACCGCCAGGATCAGGTGACCGGCGAACATGGCGGCGAAGACACGGATGGCGAGCGTCAGCGGGTTCAGGAAGAACTTCTCCGCGAACTCGATCAGCGAGAAGAGCGGGAGCACCGCCTTCGGCACACCCGGGGGCGCGAGTTCCTTCTTGAAGTAGCCGGCGAAGCCGTGCTTCTTGAAGCCCGCGTAGTGGTACACCGGGTAGACGACGAGGACCGCCAGAGCGACCGGGAAACCGAATCGCGCCATGGTCGGGAACTGGAGCAACGGGATGATCCCGTAGAGGTTGTTCACCAGTACGAAAGTGAACAACGAAAAAACGAGCGGCACATACCGCTTGAAGTCCTTCGAGCCGATCTGTTCGCGCGCGATGTTGTTGCGGCTGAAGTCGTAGATGGACTCGGCGACGAACTGCCCCTTGCCGGGTACGACCTGAAGCTTGCGGGTCGCGAGCAGGAAGTACGTCGCGATGATGACCACCGAGAGCACGACGAGCAGCATCGGCTTGGTGACTCCGCCGAACAACGCCGGCAACTCGAAGCTTTCGGCGCCGGGCGGTGCGAACACAGCACCCTCGGCCAATACCAGCGCGCCCACTGGGCTCCTTCCGGTTCTCCCGGCCGGCGTTCACTCCGCCGGGGGAATCGTCACGATCTGGACTTAACGTACCCGATACGCATCGGGACGCCGGAGGCGGCTGCCCCACTGTGCGATGAACACGGCTTCACGTTCTGCACACGGGGTTGTCTCGCGTGAACACTGCCCTGCGGTCTACTTCGGACCAGCGGCGGAGAGGCGGAACTACACGGTCGCCACACTGCTGATCGCGGTTCGTCTTAGGGAGCGTGCAGCCGAGGCCGCCACCCTTCACGCGGACCATACCAGCAGGTCAATCAGTGCCGTACAGGCGTACTCCATACCAACCGATCAGCCCAGGACCTAAGTCCCGGGTCGACCCGGGACCCTGGTCCGGGCCCGGGAGGGACCGGATGCGCAACGGTGCAGGCGGCAGCTTCGGCGCGGTCCCGGGGCACGCACGAAAGCGCATGTCTGTGGCCCCAGTCACACCCGGGCGGCCGCAGCCCGATTCACCGTGAGTAACGGAAGGTCACGACAAAACGGACGGTCGTCAGGAGGGGATGATCGTCGGGATCTTGGTCTTGCGGAAGGCGGCGAACTCGGCCGCGGCGGCGACCATGATGGCCACGATCATGGTGATGCCGAGCGACATCGGGTGCAGCGCGGTGACGCCCTTCAGCAGGGTCAGCGCCCCGAACAGCAGGACGACCTTCACGACGTAGCCGCCGAGCGCGATGACCATGACGAACATCGGGTCCTGGCCGGCGCTGAACCGCATCATGCCGAGCGTGGACAGCGACGCGAGCATGGCGAGCACGCCACCGACGAGCGAGCCCAGGAAGCCGGGCATGCCCTTGAGGATGCTGAAGAGCGCGATGCAGACGATCACCGCGGGCGGCGTGACGAGCAGCGAAGCCTTCGTCATCGCGCGGGCGGCCTGCAGCACCACCTTGGCGTGCGGGTTCTCCTGCTCGGGCGTTTCGGTCTCGCTCACGGCCTGCTCCCTGCTCGGTTCGGCTTCCGAGTGTAGAGAACGCGGCCGGTCAGGTCCCCGGCTGGTTGCGCGAACGCAGGCGGGGGACGATCGAGACCACCACCGCCAGCACCAGCCCGATCCCGATGATCCACAGCGCCGCCGCGTCGTCGAACAGGGTCACCGAGACCGCGCCGAACGCCAGGATCCCGGCCCACAAGTAGATCAGCAGCACCGCGCGGCGCTGGGAGTGCCCGATCTCCAGCAGGCGGTGGTGCAGGTGCATCTTGTCCGCCGCGAACGGGCTTTCGCCGCGGCGGGTGCGGCGGATGACCGCCATGATCAGGTCCAGCAGCGGCACGAACAGCACCGCCGCCACGACCACCAGCGGCGACAGCAGCGCGATCGCGTCCTTGCCGCTGAACTGCGGGTACGGCACGCGCCCGGACGCGGACGTCGTCGCGCCCGCGAGCATCAGGCCGATCATCATCGAGCCGGAATCGCCCATGAAGATCTTCGCGGGCTGGAAGTTGTACGGCAGGAACCCCAGACACGCTCCGGCGAGCGTGGCCGCGATCAGAGCCGGCGGGTACGTGCCGACGTCGCCGCCCGAGCTGTCGAGCAGGCCGAGGGAGAACGCGCACGTCGCCGCCGCCGCGATGAACCCGAGGCCGCCGGCCAGCCCGTCGAGGCCGTCGACGAAGTTCATCGCGTTGACCATCACCACGACCATCACGACGGTGAGCAGCGCGCCCTGGTTCTTGTCGAGCACGAGCACCGAGCCGAACGAGTCGCCGCTGCCGCCCCACGGCACCCAGAACGACACCCACTGCACGCCGAAGATGACCAGGATCCCGGCGCACATGACCTGGCCGGCCAGCTTCGTCCAGGCGTCCAGCTCGAACCGGTCGTCGAGCGCGCCGATCAGCGAGATGACCCCGGCCGCGAGCAGCACGCCGACCGAGTCGAACGAGGCGTCGAAGCCGTGCGACAGCGCGGGCAGCTGGTGGGCCAGGCCCATCGCGCCCGCGACGCCGAGGAAGATGCCGATCCCGCCCATCCGCGGGATGGGGGCGACGTGGACGTCGCGCGCACGCGGGTTGGCGATCGCGCCGACGCGGATCGCGAGCCGGCGCACGACGCCGGTGAGCAGGTAGGTCACCGCCGCCGCGGTCAGCGCGACGAGGATGTATTCCCGGATGGGGAGAAGACCGGATGTGGGCGGCACGGGTGCGTCACGCTCGCGGGGTCGGGGTCACCCGCGACACGCTATCGTGCCGCGCCCGGCGCCTTGATCCGGCTTCACGCCAACGATTCCGCGGGAACACCGAGCACCTCCGCGATGGCGTCCTTGCCCACGGCGCCTTCTCGCAGCACCACCGGCTCGGTGCCGGTGAGGTCCACGATGCTCGACGCGACGGCCTCGCCGCTCGACCCGCCGTCGAGGTACACCGCGACCGAGTCGCCGAGCTGCTCCTGCGCCTCCTGCGCGGTGCTGGCCGGCGGGCGGCCCGAGACGTTCGCGCTCGACACGGCCATCGGGCCGACGTCGCGCAGCAGCTCCAGCGCCACCGGGTGCAGCGGCATCCGGAGCATCACGGTGCCGCGGGCGTCGCCGAGGTTCCACTGCAGACTCGGCGCGTGCGGGAGCACGATGGACAGATCGCCGGGCCAGAACGCTTCGATGAGCGCACGGGCCTGCGGGGGCACGCCGAGCACCAGACCGTCCACAGTGGACCACGAGCCGACGAGCACGCCGACCGGCATGTCCGGGCCGCGGTTCTTCGCGCGCAGCAGCGCCTGGACGGCGCCCGCGTCGAACGCGTCGGCGCCGATGCCGTAGACCGTGTCGGTCGGCAGGACGACCAGCCTGCTCGACCGCACCGCCCCGGCGGCCGCCGACAGCCCGTCGGCCCGGGACTCCCGCTTGCTGCAGTCGTAGACCACGCTCATGAGCGCCAAGAGTAGTCCGGTCGCCGGAGCGGGCGTTCGCCGCGTCACACACACCCGCCCGACTTTCGTCGTGGGGCAAGCGGGTAAACCTCGCCCCGAGGCAGAACCGGGACAGCGTGGCTCAATACGGTCGATCACTGGGAACCACCACCCCCGTGGGTTCCCAGTGAAGGAGCCGCAGATGCGCCCCAGAACCTCGAAAGCGCTCGCCCTGCTCGCCGCGGTCACCGTCCTCACCGGGCTCGGCACCGGCACCGCCGCCGCCGAGCCCCTGACCCGCGGCTGGCCGGCCCCGATCGACGCCGCGCACTGGGAGAACCAGGACCACATGACGTGGTCCGACTACAAGAAGGTGCCCGGCACGAACTGGGCCGACCCGTCGCTCAAGCCCACTCAGCGCACCTTCAAGGGCGCCGTCGTCCTCGCCGACTACCCCGACCAGGACTTCGTCGTCACGCAGCCCGCGCACTCGACCGTGTTCGGCAACCCCGCGCCGACCGCCGCCGGCCTCCCGCGCGCGACCGTCGCGCAGTACTACCAGGACTTCCTCAACAAGCCCGAGGCGCTCAACAACGGGCACACCATCAACGAGTACTGGATGGAGGACTCCGGCGGCCGGTTCGGCGTCCAGCTGACCGCGTTCGGGCCGTACCGGATGCCCGGGCAGTCCTACGAGTACGGCATGGAGTTCCAGCCGAGCGCCTGCCCGCCGGGCGCGAACTGCACCCGCGACATCCGCAAGGACGCCGGCGACGCCTGGCGCGCCGACGTCGGCGACACCGCGAACCAGTTCGACTTCGTCTTCTACCTCTCCGCCGGCCAGGACGAGAGCTCGACCTGGCAGGAGTTCGGCGAGATGAAGTTCGGCGCGAAGGAGAACGTGCCGGACGCGTTCGGCCCGCCGAACCACGACCTGCCCAACTACGCGGCGACGCGGTACGTGCCGTGGACGTCGTGGAAGTCGGCCGCGAGCATCTGGCCGAACGCGCAGGACGGCAGCTCGGTGCAGGCCGAAAGCTCCGGCCAGTCGACCTACGCCCACGAGTTCAGCCACATCCTGGGCATCGGCGACAACTACAACAACCCGTTCGGCGTGCCGCCGTCCCGCAGCTACAGCGGGCCGTGGGACATGTTGTCGCGCGGCACGTTCAACGGGCCCGGCGGCCCGCACACGCGCTGGCAGATCCCGGCGACGCAGGGCAGTTCGATGGGTGCCCAGCACCAGCTGCGCAACAAGCTGAAGCTCGGCATCGTCGACCCGGCGGACGTCCTGCAGCTGGACCGCAACGCGCTGGCGACGTCCGGTCCGGTGTCGGCCCGCCTGACCGCGCGGGAGACGGAGGCGCAGCCGGGAGCGTTCACGGGCCTGAACATCAAGCTCACCGGCGGGGACAAGGCGCCGAAGTGCGACCGCGCGAAGGACCCGTTCTGCGACGGCGGCGGCTACGACAACTACACGGTCGAGGTCGTCGACCGGATGGGCGCGGACTCCTTCGCCCCGGACTCCGGCGTCATGATCACCAAGACGAAGAACAAGGACAACGCGCCCTTCGACTGGGTGATCGACGCGAACCCGCAGGACATCGGCATCACCGACTACACCAAGCCGGACGGAACGCCGGTGAAGATCACCATCGGTGACTACCGGCAGCTCAACGACGCGCTGTTCAAGGCGGGCACCGAGGCGTCGAGCCCGTACGAGTACACCGACCAGGCGAACCGGCTGCGGTTCCTGATCACCGACCTGGCGCGGGATCGTCGCGGCGTGCTGTCGTACACGGTGACGGTGGCCTCGCTGGACGGCGCGGGCAGCCAGGCCCGAGGCACGGCGCTGACCCCGGCGCTGCCGGCGTTCGCCCGCGGCGGCCTCGCGACCTGCGACTTCGGCCTGCTCAACACGGGTGCGGCCCGGGGAGCGCAGGCACCGTACGACACGGACACGTACCGGCTGAGCGTGTCGACGGACGCCCGAGGCTGGGAGGTCCGGCTGCCGAACGAGCTGGCCACGGCGAAGTTCGGCGGGCACGTGAAGGTGCCGGCGTACGCGAAGCGCGGGGCGGGCGGTGACCTGGCGGCTCGGGTGAAGCTGACGGCGACATCGGTGAGCGACCCGTCGAAGACCGCGACGGCGAGCTGCACGGCGTTCGGCTTCTGAGCGTGACGGCCTCGTTGTCCACAGCCTGGTCAGGTTGTGGACAACGGGGCCGCAGCGGCGGCTTTCGCGGTTCTTCGGCGGTGGGGGCCGATACGCTGGAGCCGGGGACGCCCCCGTTCCTTTTTCGTGGCTCCCGACCAGGGAGTTGTGGTCACCAGGCCCGGCATGACCGACGCCCCCAGTCGCACGCATGATCCGGGAGTGGTGTCATCGGGTCCGGTGGCATCGAGGGACCGCTGATAGGGACACGGCCACCAGCGCTTGGTAGGTCTCGTCGTAACGCCCGCCGCCGCTGCGACGTCCTCTACGCCATGCTCCGCAACGGCACCCACCACCGCCACCCCAACGTGGTTCCGGCGCCTGCCGCGGCTTGACAACCACATAGGGACGCCCCCTGGGAGTGGCGGGGGCTGCTTTAGGGTCTCCCGGACGGCCTGCTCAGCCCAACCGGCGAGCCGTGACGAACCGGGCCCGCCCCGTCAGGTCGGCGTGGTCCTCGACGCCCGTCAGCACCCGTCGGGCGCGGACCAGCGCCGGAACCGCCGATCCGTGCGTGTCGTCGTGCTCGATCGCCAGTCCGCCTCCCGGGCGCAGCAACCTCGCGCCCGCCGCGATCGCGTGGCGGATCACCGCCAGGCCGCTCTCCTCAGCGAACACCGCGCGCGGGGGGTCGTGCTCCGCGACCTCCGGGGGCACCGGGGTTCCCTCCGGGACGTACGGCGGGTTGCACAGCACCAGGTCGACCAGGCCGTCGAGCTCGGCGAACATCGTCGGGTCGCCGATGTCACCCGAGTACAGGCGGATCGGGGTGTTGCCCGCGTCCGCGTGGACGTCGGCGTTGTGGCGCGCCCAGGCCAGCGCCTGCGGGTCGACGTCCACCGCGTACACCACCGCGTCCGGCCGGGCGTTGGCCACCGCCAGCGCCAGCGCCCCCGAACCGGTGCACAGGTCCACCACCACCGGGAACTCGCGCCCCTGCAGGAACTTGACGCCCCATTCGAGCAGCAGCTCGGTCTCCGGCCGCGGCACGAACACCCCCGCGCCGACCGCCACCGTGATGTCCCCGAGCGCCGCCCAGCCGGTCAGGTACTGCAGCGGGATCCGCTTCGCGCGCTGCTGGACGAGCTGGCCGATGGCCTCGATCACCGGTGGGTCGACCAGCGGCACCATCGGCAGCCTGCCGCGTTCGACCCCCAGCACGTGCGCCGCGATCACCTCGGCGTCGAACCGCGGCGAGGCGACGCCGGCGCGGTCGAGAATCCGGGTGGCCTCGATGATGGCCAGGCGCAGCGGCTGCCGATTCACTCGTCGTCCTTCACCTCGTCAAGCCTGGCACACCAGGCGGAACTCCCCTGTCAGGACACGCGCCGGTCCCACGCCGTCCAGCGTATCGAGGCCTCGTCACGAGCATGACAAACAGCCACGAAACACGGCTCACCGCCAGAATGGATCCGCACGGGGAAGCTTCCGGTGCCGGCCCGCGCGGATATCCTGGCCGGGGCGTCGCCGATCTCCACCGATGCCCGAGACGCCGACCCCCGGGAGCGCCAGTGCCGACCGATCCGACCCCGCGCCGCCGGGTCGCGTTCATCTTCCCCATCTACAACGAGGAAGCGAACATCGACCTGCTGCACCGCACGGTCGACGAGGTCACCGCGCCCCTGGCCGGGCGGTACGACTTCAGCTTCATCTACGTCGACGACGGCAGCCGCGACGCCTCCCTGGACCGGCTCACCGAGCTGGGCGCGCGCGACCCCCGCGTCACGGTCGTGGAGCTGTCCCGCAACTTCGGGCACCAGATGGCCGTCACCGCCGGGCTCGACCTGGTGGACGCCGACGCCACCGTCATCATGGACAGCGACCTGCAGGACCCGCCGCGGGTCGCCCTCGAGCTGCTCGAGAAGTGGGAAGAGGGCTACGAGGTCGTCTACGCGCAGCGCCGCTCGCGCCGGGATTCGCCGTTCAAGCGGTTCACCGCGAGTGCCTTCTACTGGTTCCTCCAGAAGATGGCCGCGGTCGAGATCCCGAAGAACACCGGCGACTTCCGCCTGGTCGACCGCAAGGTCGTCGACGAGCTGCGCAAGTACCGCGAGCGCGACCGGTTCCTGCGCGGCCTCGTCAGCTACGTCGGGTTCCGGCAGACGGCGGTGCTGTTCGACCGCGACCAGCGCCACGCCGGCGTCACCGGCTACCCGCTGACGAAGATGCTGCGCTTCGCCGCCGACGGCATCCTCGGGTTCTCGACGACGCCGCTGCGGATGATCACGCGGATGGGGTACCTCATCTCGATGCTGAGCTTCCTCGGCGTGCTCTACGTCGTCGGCGTGAAGCTGTTCGCGCCGGAGACGGCGGTGCCCGGCTGGGCGTTCATCACCATCGCGATGTTCTTCCTCGGCGGCATCCAGATCATCATGCTGGGCGTGCTCGGCAGCTACATCGGCCGCACGTATTCGCAGGTCCAGAACCGGCCGCTGTACACGGTGGCGTCGGTGCGCACGGGTGTCCCGTCGGCCGCCGAAGCGGGCGAAGACCGCCGGAGCGCCGCCCGATGAGGTTCGTCACGGCCACGCAGGTGCGCTTCGGGATCGTCGGGATCGGCAACACGCTCGTCGACGCGCTGGGGTACGCGCTGCTGGCGACGCTCGGCGTGCCGACGTTCGTCGCCAACTTCATCTCGACGACGGCGGGCATGCTGCTGTCGTTCACGCTGAACCGGAACTTCACGTTCCGCGCGAAGGACGGCGACATCCGCCGGCAGGCCCTGCTGTTCTTCGGCGTGACGGCGTTCGGGCTCTGGGTGCTCCAGTTCGGCGTCATCACGCTGGTGAGCCACCTTTTCCCGGGCGTCAACCTGCTGGTGCCGAAGGGCGCGGCCATCGTCGTCGGGCTGTTCTGGAACTACCTGCTCTACCACTACGTGGTGTTCCGCCACCGTCCGGTTTCGCCCATTCCCGGTGCGGCGCCGGTCGACTCTGCGTGATCTCGTACGCTGTTCCGAGTGCGATTCCGTGAACTGCGCTTCGGCCTGGGTGTCTTCGTCCTTTCCTTGGGCGTTCTGCTGCTCCGGTTCCTGGTGCCGAGGCCGGTCGGGATGGCCGACAACGGCGACGGCTGGCGCCTGCTGTGCGACCTCGGCGGCCGGCACCCGGAGCTCAGCTCCGAGTTCTACGTGCACTTCAGCTACGGGCCGGGTTCGGCCTGCAAGAGCGACTACATCTCGAGCCAGGCGTGGCTCGACTGGTTCGCGAGCAAGCTGGGCAAGGTGCTCGGCTCGTCGGCGGAGCTCAACCTGCTGGTCCTCGGCGCGATCACGTGCGTGCTCATCGCCGCCGGCATCGCGGCCACGGTCCTCGGCCTGGAGCTGAGCACCCGCAACCGCGTCATCGCGGCGGTGCTGCTGCTGCTCGTGATGGCCGATTCGGCCTTCTTCGGCTACTTCGCGTCGGTGCTCAGCGAGGGCGCCGGGTTCGTGGGAATGCTGCTGATGGCCGGCGGGCTGCTGCTGATGAACCGCACGGGCGCGTGGCGGTACTGGGGCGCCGCGCTGACCGTGGTGGGCGCGCTGATCGGCATCAACGCGAAGTCGCAGACGCTGCTGCTGATCCCGCTGTTCGTGGTGGCGCTCGCGCTGATCCGGCCGGTGGGCAAGCGCGGCTGGGGGCGCTGGCTGCTGCCGCTGGGCGTGCTGGTGGTCGTGGGCGCGGGGACGGCGGCGGTGCAGTCCCACGGCGACCCGGCCAACGCCGAGTACCGCGAAGCGAACATGTACCACGTGGTGTTCGACAGCATCGTGGACGGCAAGCACGACACGGACGCCGACCTGGCGGCGCTGGGCCTGCCGCCGAGCGCGAAGAAGTTCATCGGCACCGGCTGGTGGGCGGCGCACCCGTGGACGGACGCGGACTACAACGGCTTCCGCGACAAGATCAGCCGCCGCAACGTCGTCCAGTACTACGCGGCCCACCCGACGCGCACGCTGCAGATCCTCCAGCAGGGCGCGACCGACACGCTGACGGCGCGCCCGGCCCGGCTGGGCAGCTTCGCCGAGTCGGCGGGGTTCGAGAAGATGGCCCAGGAGTACCGGGTGCCGGTGTTCTCCGGGCTGTCGAAGCTCGCGGCGCCGCTGGGGCTGTTCGTGCTGGTGCCGTTCTGGCTGCTGATCGGCTGGGCCGGTGTGCGGGCATTCCGGCGCCGCAAGCGCGAGTACGGCGTCGTCGTGTTCTTCCTGCTGCTGTTCGCGGTGGGCCAGTTCGGGCTGTCGGCGCTCGGTGAGGGCGTCGAGGGCGTGAAGCACCAGCTGCTGACGCTGTTCCCGACGTTCTTGGCATTCGTGTTCGCGGTGCTCAGCCTGTTCCCGAAGCCGGCGCAGCCCGAGCCCGCGTCCGAAGTGGCCCCGGACGAGGAGCCGGCGACCGAGGTCTTCGAGGCCTTCCGCGAGCCGGAGAAGCCCGGCGTCCGCTAAACCGTTCCTGCTTCCCGATGGGATCGTCGTGGCGCCCGCCGCGCAGGCGACCACCGCAGCCGGTACCGACGTGCCCGGGCACGGAACTCCACAAGGACGGCTTGCCCAAGCCGCTGAAGAACCAGCTCGGCGACCAGGCCGGCACGCTGCGCCTGTGGTACTCCAGCGCGAACGGTGGCACCAACTGCGCGAAGGTCACCAGCGACGGGGCGCCCGCGCGCTCGATTTCGGTCAGCATGTGGAAGTACTCCGGTGACCGACTCCGGTCCCTACCACGAGTACGCGGGCGGAGTGCTGCTCACCGGCACCGCCGGCAAGTGCATCTACTTGTCCGGCAACCTCTCGCTGGGCAGCGGCTCGGTCAACCAGTTCCGCGCCTCGGCCGGCCCGGTCGCCTGCGGCTGATCCGCCCGGGCTGGGCCGCCGTGGGGCGGCTCAGCCCGCCGAAGCGGCCAGGCGCTCTTCGCGGTCCGCCGTCGCCAGCGCGTCCAGCACGCCGTCCAGGTCGCCGTCCAGGACCTGGTCCAGGTTGTACGCCTTGTAGTTGACGCGGTGGTCGGAGATCCGGTTCTCCGGGAAGTTGTACGTCCGGATCCGCTCCGAGCGGTCCACCGTCCGGACCTGCGAACGACGGGCGTCGGACGCCTTCGCCGCCGCCTCCTCCTCCGCGATCGCCTGCAGCCGGGCCTGCAGCACCTGCAGGGCCCGCGCGCGGTTCTGGATCTGGGACTTCTCGTTCTGGCACGACACGACGATGCCGGTCGGCAGGTGCGTGATCCGGACCGCCGAGTCGGTCGTGTTGACGCTCTGGCCGCCCGGGCCCGAGGACCGGAAGACGTCGATGCGGAGGTCGTTCGGGTCGATCTCGACCTCGACCTCCTCCGGCTCCGGGTAGATCAGGACGCCGGACGCCGACGTGTGGATCCGGCCCTGCGACTCGGTCGCGGGCACGCGCTGGACGCGGTGCACGCCGCCCTCGAACTTCAGGCGCGACCAGACGCCGTCGACGACCGCCGACTTCGTCTTGATCGACAGCGTGACGTCCTTGAAGCCGCCCAGGTCGGAGTCCACCGAGTCGAGGACCTCGGCCTTCCAGCCGTGGCGCTCGGCGTAGCGCAGGTACATCCGCAGCAGGTCGCCGGCGAACAGGGCCGACTCTTCGCCGCCTTCGCCGGACTTGATCTCCATCACGACGTCGGAGCCGTCGTACGGGTCGCGCGGCAGCAGCAGCTCGGTGAGCTTCGACTCGAGATCGGGGATCCGCGCGCTCAGCTCCTCGGCCTCGGCGGCGAACTCCGCGTCCTCCGAAGCCATCTCCCGCGCGGCCGCGAGGTCGTCGCGGACGGTGTCCAGGTCCTGGACGGCCCGCACCACCGGCGTCAGCTCGGCGTAGCGGCGGCCGAGCTTGCGGGCGCGCGCCTGGTCGGCGTGCACCGCCGGGTCCGCGAGCTGGGTCTCCAGCTCCGCGTGTTCGGCGAGCAGCCCCTTGAGCGAGCTCGAATCCACCTCTGCCACCTCTCAGCCCGGTTCCGCACAAAGAACGGCGCCCACCCGCGCGTGCGGGTGGGCGCCGTGGAAAAAGCTACTTGGCGTCGGCGTCCTTCTTCTGACGCTTGCCGTAGCGAGCCTCGAAGCGCGCGACCCGGCCACCGGTGTCCATGATCTTCTGCTTGCCCGTGTAGAACGGGTGGCAGTTCGAGCAGATCTCGACGTGGATGTCGCCACTGGTCTTGGTGCTGCGCGTGGTGAAGCTGTTTCCGCAGTCGCAGTTCACGGCTGTGACCACGTACTCGGGGTGAATACCGCTCTTCATGGTGTCCTCTCTCGTTGGCTCCGGGTCCCCAGTCGTTCTCGCGGGGTGAACCGGTGCCGGACTTCAGCGGGTAATTCTGCCAGACGGGCTGACGATCACTGGAACGCACCCCGCTGACCAGGTATTCCGAACGCGCCGGAGGCCTCCCCGCGGGTGGCGGGGAGGCCTCCGATGAGCACGTTCAGTCGTCCTCGCCGCCGCCGAGGGCGGTCTTGGACACCTGCATCAGGAACTCGACGTTCGTCTTCGTCTTGCGCAGCCGCGAGATCAGCAGGTCGATGGCCTGCTGCGAGTCGAGCGCGTGCAGCACCCGGCTCAGCTTCACGGTCACGGCGAGCTCGTCCGGGTTCAGCAGGAGCTCGTCCTTGCGGGTACCGGACGGGTTGACGTCGACGGCCGGGAACACGCGGCGCTCGGCGATCTTGCGGTCGAGCTTGAGCTCCGCGTTACCGGTGCCCTTGAACTCTTCGAAGATGACCGTGTCCATCGTCGACCCGGTCTCCACCATCGCCGTGGCGAAGATGGTCAGCGAGCCGCCGTTCTCGATGTTGCGCGCCGCGCCGAGGAACCGCTTCGGCGGGTAGAGCGCGGTCGAGTCGACACCACCGGACAGGATCCGGCCGGACGCCGGGGCCGCCAGGTTGTACGCGCGGCCGAGACGCGTGATCGAGTCGAGCAACACGACGACGTCGTGGCCCATCTCGACCAGGCGCTTGGCCCGCTCGATCGACAGCTCCGCGACCGAGGTGTGGTCCGCCGGCGGCCGGTCGAAGGTCGAGGCGATGACCTCGCCCTTCACCGAGCGCTGCATGTCCGTGACCTCTTCCGGACGCTCGTCGACCAGGACGACCATCAGGTGGCACTCGGGGTTGTTCGTCGAGATCGCGTTCGCGATGTCCTGCATGATCGTGGTCTTACCGGCCTTCGGCGGCGACACGATCAGGGCGCGCTGCCCCTTGCCGACCGGCATGATCAGGTCGATCACGCGGGTCGTGAGCTTGTGCGACTCGGTCTCGAGGCGCAGCCGCTCGTTCGGGTACAGCGGGGTCAGCTTGGTGAAGTCGGGGCGGCGCTTGGCCTCGTCCGGCTCCAGGCCGTTGATCGAGTCGACGCGCACCAGCGGGTTGAACTTCTGCCGCTGCTGCTCGCCGTCACGCGGCTGGCGCACGACGCCGGTGATGGCGTCACCGCGGCGCAGGCCGTACTTGCGGACCAGCGAAAGCGAGACGTACACGTCGTTCGGGCCGGCGAGGTAGCCGGAAGTCCGCACGAACGCGTAGTTGTCGAGCACGTCCAGGATGCCCGCGACGGGCAGCAGGACGTCGTCCTCGCGGATCTCGGTGTCCGGCGAACCGCCGTCACGCTGGCCGCCGCCACTGCCCCGGCGGCGACGGTCGCGGAAGCGACGGCCGCGACGGCCGCCTTCCTCGTCGTCGTCCGGCTGCTGGGCGCGGTTGTCACGGTTGTCGCGGTTGTCCTGGCCACCGCGGCTGCCGCCGTCCTGCTGGTTGCGCTGACGGTTGCCGTCCTGGCGGTTGTCGTTGCGGCCGCCGCCCTGGCGCTGCTGGTCGCGGTTGCCGCCGCCACCCTGCCCCTGCTGGCGGTCGCCCTGCTGACGGTCCCCACCGGCCTGACGGTCACCCTGCTGACGGTCGCCGCTCTGCTGGCGGTCACCGCCCTGCTGGCCGTCGGGCGACCCGGCGGCGCGGTTCGAGCCGCGACGACGCCGGCCGCGGCCGCCCTCCTCGGGCTGGCCGTCCTGGCCCTGCTGGCCGTCCTGCTTGTCCTGCTGCGGGCGCTCGGCCTGCGGCGGGGCCTCCACGGCCGGGGCGCTCGCCACCGAGGCCTCGGCCTTCGGCGCGGTCTCGGCCGGCGCCGCGGGCGCCTCGGCCTTGGCCTTCGGCGCGGCCGCCTTCGGCGGCTCGCCGACGCCCTCGAGGGGCAGCGTCTCGGCGGCCGGACGCTTGCGCGACTTGCCCTGACGCTCACGGATCGCGGCGATCAGATCGCCCTTGCGCATGCCCGTCGTCTCACCGACGCCGAGCTCCCCAGCCAGCGAACGCAGTTCCGCCACGGTCTTCCCGGTCAACCCGCCGACCGTCTTCTTGGGAGCGGGGGTGGTGCCGTTCGACTCCGCGGCGCTGCTACCCACGTCGCTCAAAAGATCGGTGTTGCTCACACATGTCCTTCCTGACCGATCCACGCCTCCAGGCGGATCAGCGGACTGCCGCTCGCTTCTGATCGCGAACCGGCGTATCTGCCCCCCGATACGGGAGATGAGCTCTTCGGCCGTGCGAAACACAGCTGGAGCGCCTCCACCACAGGGGTTTGCGTCCTCCATTCGGAGGACACGGAATTCGGCACCGCCGAAACCGGAAACCCGCCTACGTTCCTCCGCGTTACCCCGCTTGCCAGGCGGTGCGGATTCGGCGGATCAACGAAGGATGCGATCCGGAGACCGGCATCGGGTGCGGAAACGCACGGTGATCGAACGCCCCCGAGGGTAGACCGCGCCGGTGCCGGGTGCAACAACCACCCCCCGCGTGGCGGGCGGGGCGGCGAGCACGTGACCCAGCCTTTACTGAGCCGCAACCTGCACTCCCGCGAGATCCACGGGCAGCTCGAAGACGTCGAAGCCCTCAACGTCGACCCCTGGCGGCAATATTCCCGTCGTGGTCAGCGCGAGCACCGTCGGACCCGCTCCGGAGACCGCGGCGGCGACCCCGCGTGTACGCAGCGTCGCCACCAGCTCCCCGCTCGCCGGGTACGCGGGAGCCCGGTAGTGCTGGTGCAGGCGGTCTTCGGTGGCCGCGAGCAGCAGCTCCGGCTTCGCCGTCAGGGCGTGCACGGCCAGCGCGGCGCGGCCGGCGTTGTGCGCGGCGTCGGCGTGCGGCACGGTCGCCGGCAGCAGGCCGCGCGTGGTCGCGGTGGCCGAGCGCACCGACGGCACCGCCACGACCGGCCGGATCGACGGGTGCGGCGCGAGCCGCTCGGCGTGGAACTCCGAGCCTTCGCACCAGGCCACGACGAGGCCGCCGACCAGGCTCGCCGCGGCGTTGTCAGCATGGCCTTCGAAGCCGGCGGCCAGCTGCAGGGCCTCGAAGGCGTCGATCTCGCGGCCCGCGAGGGCGTACCCGGCGGCGACGCCGGACACCACCGCGGCCGCCGACGAGCCGAGCCCCCGCGCGTGCGGGATCGCGTTGTAGCAGCGCAGGTGCAGGCCCGGCGGCTCGACGCCGAGGTGCGCGCAGGTCCGCCGGATGGCGCGCACGACGAGGTGGGTCTCGTCGGTGGGGACGTCCTCGACCCCGCCCGCGCCGGCGTCGATGACCTCGACCTTGAGCCCGGCGTCGATGACCCGCACCTCGACGACGTCGTGCAGGCCCAAGGCCATGCCGAAGGCGTCGAAGCCCGGCCCGAGGTTCGCCGTCGACGCCGGGACGGTGACCTTGAAACCGCCGGTCACCGCAGGTCCAGCGCCGCCGCGACCGCCGTGGGGTCCACCGCGAGGGGTTCGACCTCGACGTTGCCCGCCAGGGCCGTCTGCGGGTCCTTCAGGCCGTGCCCGGTGACGGTGCAGACCACGCGCGAGCCGCGCGGCAGCCTGCCGTCGGCGGCCGTGGCCAGCAGGCCGGCCACGCTGGTGGCCGACGCCGGCTCGACGAACACGCCCTCGCGCCCGGCCAGCAGCCGGTAGGCCTCGAGGATCTTCTCGTCCGTCACGGCTTCGAAGAGCCCGTCGGAGGAGTCCTTCGCCTTCACCGCGGCGGTCCACGACGCCGGGCTGCCGATCCGGATCGCTGTCGCGACGGTCTCCGGCTCCGCCACCGGCTCGCCGTGCACCAGCGGTGCCGCGCCGGCCGCCTGGAAGCCGAACATCCGCGGGGTGTTCTTCACCACAGAGTCGGCCGCGTACTCCGAATACCCCGCCCAGTAGGCGGTGATGTTCCCGGCGTTGCCGACCGGGAGGCAGTGGATGTCCGGCGCCGCGCCCAGCGCGTCGCAGATCTCGAACGCCGCGGTCTTCTGGCCGGCGATGCGCACCGGGTTGACCGAGTTGACCAGCGTGACGGGGTAGTCGGCGGCGGTCTTGCGGGCCAGCTCGAGGCAGTCGTCGAAGTTGCCGTCGACCTGCAGGATCCGCGCGCCGTGCAGGACGGCCTGGGCGAGCTTGCCCATCGCGATCTTGCCCTGCGGCACCAGCACGGCGCAGGTGAGCCCGGCGCGGGCGGCGTAGGCCGCGGCCGAGGCGGACGTGTTGCCGGTCGACGCGCAGATCACCGCCTTGAGCCCGCTGGCGAGCGCGTGCGTGATGGCCACGGTCATGCCGCGGTCCTTGAACGAGCCCGTCGGGTTCGCGCCCTCGACCTTGAGGTGGACCTCGCAGCCGGTCAGCTCGGACAGGTGCCGCGCGGGCAGCAGCGGCGTGTTGCCTTCCCCGAGCGTGACGACCTGCGCCCCGTCCGGGACCGGGACGCGGTCCCGGTACGCCTCGATGATCCCCGGCCAGGGTTGACTGCTCACTGGTCTTCGCCTTCCACCCGCATCACGCTGACGACTTCGTGGACGACGTCGAGCTTGGCGATCTCGTCCACAGTGGACTGCAAGGCCGCGTCCGGGGCCTGGTGGGTCACCACGACCAGGCTCGCGCGGTCGCCGACGTCGCTCTGCCGGACGGCCGCGATGCTCACCCCGTGCCCGGCGAACGCCTGCGCCACCTGGGCGAGCACACCGGCGCGGTCGGCCACGGAAAGGCTTACGTGGTACCGGGTCGGCGTCTGGCCCATCGGCCGCACCGGCAGCGCCGCGTGCGCGGACTCGCGCGGCCCGCGGCCGCCGGCGACCAGGTTGCGGGCCACCGCGACGAGGTCGCCGAGCACCGCGCTCGCGGTCGGCGCGCCACCGGCGCCCTGGCCGTAGAACATCAGCTCGCCGGCGGCGTCGGCCTCGACGTAGACGGCGTTGAACGCGCCGCCCACCCCGGCCAGCTGGTGGCTGCGCGGGATCATCACCGGGTGCACGCGGGCGGAGACCGACTCGACGCCGTCGTCGTCGGCCACGCGCTCGCAGATCGCCAGGAGCTTGACCGTGCGGCCGAGCATCCGGGCCGCGCCGAGGTCGGCGGCGGTGACGTCGGCGATGCCCTCGCGGTGCACGTCCGACGCGGTCACGCGGGTGTGGAACGCCAGCGACGCGAGGATCGCGGCCTTCGACGCGGCGTCGTAGCCGTCGACGTCGGCGGTCGGGTCGGCCTCGGCGTACCCGAGGCGGCTGGCCTCGTCGAGCGTCTCGGCGTAGCCGGCGCCGGTCGAGTCCATCGCGGACAGGATGTAGTTCGTGGTCCCGTTGACGATGCCCATCACGCGCGTGATGCGGTCACCGGCGAGGGACTCGCGCAGCGGGCGCAGCAGCGGGATGGCCCCGGCGACCGCGGCCTCGAAGTAGAGGTCGGCGCCCGCGGCGTCGGCCGCCTCGAACAGGTCGGCGGAGTGCTCGGCCAGCAGGGCCTTGTTCGCCGTGACGACCGACTTCCCGGCCTTCAGCGCGGCCAGCAGCCAGCCGCGCACCGGCTCGATGCCGCCGACCAGCTCGACAACGACGTCAACGTCGTCGCTGGTCACGAACTTCTCGGCGTCGGCGGTCAGCAGCTCCGGCGGCAGCTCGGGGTGCTTGTCCGGGCGGCGGACGGCGATGCCGGCCAGCTCGACCGCCACCCCCGCCCGGGCGGCCAGCTCGTCGGCCTGCTCGGCGAGCAGCCGGGCGACCTCGCCGCCGACGGTCCCGCACCCGAGCAGGGCGACCTTGACGGCCCGTCGTTCCTCTGGGGCAGTCACTGTGTTCAGACCTCCAGGCGCAGCATGTCGTCGGTCGTCTCGCGCCGCAGCAGCAGCCGGGAGCCGCCGTTGCGCACGGCGACCACGGCCGGCCTCGGCTGCCGGTTGTACGTGCTCGCCATCGAGTAGCAGTAGGCACCGGTCGCCGCGACCGCCAGCAGGTCGCCGGGAGCCAGCGTGTCGGGCAACCAGCAGTCTCGTACGACGATGTCGCCGGACTCACAGTGTTTTCCCACCACCCGGGACAGTACGGCCCCGACCGGCTGGCCGGCCTCTTCCGCGGAGCGGGACACGAGCCGGACGTCGTACACCGCGTCGTACAGCGCGGTCCGGATGTTGTCGCTCATCCCGCCGTCGACGCTGACGTACCGGCGCGACAGGTCGTCGCCGAGCGAGACGTCCTTGATGGTGCCGACTTCGTACAGCGTGACCGTGCCGGGACCGGCGATGGCGCGGCCCGGCTCGCCGGCGATGCGCGGC
>NZ_JBEXVF010000086.1:0-37140 GCF_040629235.1 Amycolatopsis sp. NPDC005961
GGCGGCGGCCAGACCGCTGCCGGTTCGCGCCGGTGCACCTCACGGAATCCGGGCGCCGCCGACGATGCGGTGCAGTGCGGCCACGTGTCCGCGGTAGGCGGACCGCCCGGTTTCGCTGAGGTGGAGCCAGACCCGCTGCCGGGTGTCGCGCACCGCGCGCCGCTGCGTGACGTAGCCGGCTTCGGCCAGCGCCGCGATGTGCTTGCTGAGCGCGGACTTGCTGATGTCCAGCAGGGTCAGCAACGCGCCGAACTCGATCTCGCGGACGGGCTCCAGTGCCGCGCAGACCCGCAACCGGACCGGCGCGTGGATCAGGTGGTCGAACCCGTCCTCGGCCGCGGTGCCCGGCTCGGTCTCCCGCGACCGGGTCACCGGCGGCCGGCTCGGGCGGTGAGGGTGAGCCCGACGCCGGTGAACAGCCCGAACACCAGGACCGCGGCCACGATCGGCGACCAGGGCGACCACCAGTCCAGCCGCTGCGCGACCGCGTCCGCGAGGATCACCACGGCCGCCGGCCCGTACAGCGCGAGCACTTCACGCGCGGTCATCGCGCTGCGGACCCAGCCCTCGCAGACACCGCGTTGCCGGCCGGCGATGTGCGCCACTTTGACCAGGCCGAGCGTGACGACCGCCGCGACCGCCAGGCCCCACCAGCCGGGCAGCAGAACGGCCGCCGTCCCCGCGCTCAGACCGGCTCCGGTCACCAGCCAGTACCAGGCCGGATAGCCGCTCCACGCCACGCGTGCCCGGCTGCTCCGCACCTGCGCCAGCGCTGCCGACGCGTCCGGAACGCTGATGGATCCGTTGGTTTCCATGGCGGCAACTGTAGAGTTTCCAAGATGGAAACGCAAGGCTCGGCCGGACGTGAGGTGGTTCCCGGCTACTCGAACACCCCGTAGCCCGCGACGGCGTGGGCGCGGACGCCATCCATGTCGAGTTCCACGCCGATGCCGGGGGTATCGGGCAGCGTGATGTAGCCGTCCTTGACGATCGAGCCGCTGCCGTCGGGGGCGTGGACGTAGCTGTCCCACACCTCGCGCTCCTCGAGGGCGTGCCATTCCTGGACGAGGAAGTTGGGGGTCGCGCCGCACTGGTGGGACGTGGCCATCGTGCCCAGCGGCGTCGACACCAGGTGCGGGGCGAACGGGACGTAGTGCAGCTCCGCGAGGTTGGCGATCTTCTTGGCCTCGGCGAGGCCGCCGCACTTCGGCACGTCCGGCTCGATGACGTCCACGGCGCCGCGTTCGAGCAGCTCGCGGAAACCCCAGCGCAGGTAAAGGTTTTCTCCCGCGCAGATCGGCGTGCGGGTCTGCTCGCGCACCCGCACGAGCGCGTCGACGTTCTCCGCCGGCAGCGGCTCCTCGAGCCACATCAGGCGGAACGGCTCGAGCTCCCACGAGATCCGGCACGCGCTCGGCACGTCGTAGCGGGCGTGGAGGTCGATGGCCAGGTCGACGTCCGGGCCGATCGCCTCCCGGACCGCGGCCACGCGCTCGACCATCGAACGCAGCTCGGCGGCGTTGATCGTGTGGTTGAACGCGTCGAACTTGGCCGGGTGGCGCAGGTCGTCGATGTCGAACTTGATCGCGGTGAAGCCTTCGGCGACCATCCGCTGGGCCCGGTCGACGCACCCGGCGATCGAGCCCGCGGGGTCGTCGCCGTCGCCGCAGTCGGCGTAGAGGCGGATCCGGTCGCGGAACTTGCCGCCGAGCATCCGGTACACCGGCTGGCCCGCGGCCTTGCCGGCGAGGTCCCACAGCGCCAGCTCGATCCCGGACAGGGCGATCACGAACACCCCGCTCTGCGCGCCCGCGAAAACCTTGCTGCGGCGCAGTTTTTCCCAGCAGCGCTCGACGTTGCGCGGGTCCTCGCCGATCAGCAGGGGCGTCAGCGACTCGATCATCCCGACGACGGCACCCGCGCCGGCATCGGGATTGGCCTCGCCGAACCCGCTGAGGCCTTCGTCGGTGTCGATCCGGACCAGCGTGGCCTGACCGTGGTAGGCCACCACCGCCGTCGTGACGTTCACGATCCGCATTGCTCTCCCGCCGCAGGGTAGTGCCGAGAAAGGACTGTCGCGATGTCGAACTTGTCCGATAAGCTGATGACATGCCAAGGAGACAAGAGTCTCCGGACGCTGTCAAGGTCCGGACTCTTCCGGTGCAGGTGGCGGCCCACCTGACCCGGCGCATCGTCAAGGGCGAAATCGAGGACGGCCGGGCGCCGTCGGAACTCGAGATCTCGACCGAGTTCGGGGTTTCCCGCGTCGTGGCGCGGGAGACGCTCAAGATCCTCGCCTCGCTCGACATCGTCGACGTCGCCCAGGGCCGCCGGGTCGTCGTGCGCCCCCGCGCGGAGTGGGACTACCTGAACCCGTTGCTGATCGAGTGGCTGCCCACGGAGATCGTCGACGAGCTGTTGCAGGAACTGCACCAGATGCGCGCACTGCTCGAACCCGAACTGGCCGCGATGGCCGCCGCCAGCATCACCGACGAGACGCTGGCCCGGCTCGGGGACGAGATCGTCCGCATGGCGGCGCTCGAGGCGGATCCCGAGGCCTACCTCGAGGTCGACCACGAATTCCACATGGAGATCTGCCGGGCGGCCGACAACCGCATCCTCGACCGGATCATGTACTCCGCGCGCTGGCTGGGCACGGCCAGCCGGCGCCTCACCAACGAGGCGCCGGCCGGGCTGCACCGCGCCACCGCCCAGCACACGGAGATCTACGAGGCGCTCGTGGCGCGCGACCCCTCGGCCGCCCGCGCGGCGATGCGCGAGCACCTGAGCAACAACTACTCCACGCTCCTCGCGGAGAAGGAGCAGCGAAGCAAGCGGGCCGCCAAGCGGCGTTAGCACCCCCTGCACGACCGAGTTCCGGAACCGATGACGAGGACGGACGAGGCATGGCAGCATCCGCGATCCCGCCTATCCGGCTGGGGCTGATCGGCACCGGGCTCGCGGTGGAAAAGCTGCACTGGCCGGCGTTGCGCACGCTCGCCGACCGGTTCACAGTCACCGCGTTCACCGACTCCGCCGACGAGCAGAGCACCAGGTTCGCCGCCTACAGCGGGACCGATCCGGCACTGGCCGTCGCCGACCGGACCGCGCTGCTGGCCCGCGACGACGTGGACGCCGTGCTGATCTCGGTGCCGATCCCGCACCTGTACGAAGTGGCGCGAGACGCGCTCACGGCCGGCAAGCACGTGCTCTGCGAGAAGCCGGCCGGGGGCGACGCGGAACAGGCCGCCGACTTCCTCGCCCTGGCGGCCGGGCACCCGGACCGCACGTTCATGGTGGGCGAGAACTACTTCTACCGCGACGACCTGCGCTACGCCCGCGCGTTGCTCGACGACGGCGCGATCGGCCGCCCGCACCTGATGGCGTGGCGGCACGCCGGGCGGTCGGTGCCCCGCGAGGGCAGTTTCACCGGAACGCCGTGGCGGCAGCGGCCGCAGTACCGCGGTGGCGTGCACCTCGACTTCGGCGTGCACC
This sequence comes from Amycolatopsis sp. NPDC005961, assembly GCF_040629235.1. Taxonomy (NCBI): domain Bacteria; kingdom Bacillati; phylum Actinomycetota; class Actinomycetes; order Pseudonocardiales; family Pseudonocardiaceae; genus Amycolatopsis; species Amycolatopsis sp. NPDC005961. The sequence continues at coordinate 3,496 of NZ_JBEXVF010000086.1, forward strand.
ACATCGCCCAGATCCGGTTGCTCTGCGGCGACATCGCGCGGGTGCACGGTGCCGTGCAGGCGGCCAACAGCACGATCGACGCACCGTCGGACCTCACGCTCACCCTCGTCTTCACCGGAGGCGCCATCGGCAACTACACCGCGTCCTTCCCGGAAATCCCGGTGCCGCCCGAACCCAACGACATGCGGCTGTACGGCACCGAGGGCGTGCTCGTGCTCGCCGGATCCGAGTCGGAGCGCCGCGTGACGCGCAGCAGCCCCGACGCCACCACCCACACGACGGTCTTCCGCGGCAGCGACAACGGCTACCGCGCGGAGCTCCTCGACTTCGCCGACGCCGTGCAGTTCGGCGTGCGGCCGGTCGGCAGCGTCGCGCAGAGCGTGGCCAACGCGATGGTCGTCCAGCGGGCGTTCGACTCCGCCGAACAGGCGGCCGCACTGACGCTCGACCCCGTGCCCGGCGCGGGCCCGGTACCGCTGTGGCACCCGCGCGGCTCGACCGGGCTGTTCGACGGGCTGCCAGGACAACGCATCAGCAGTTCGGCGTCCTTCGCCGCTTGAAAGACCCGCAGCCGGGCGCTCGCCTCGCTGTCCCGCCGGTTGCACCGTCGCCCCGTCGGTACGCGTCCGCTCGATCGGACGCGAAAGGAGTGGTCATGGAAGAGAAAACGGATCTGTCGAGACGTACTTTCCTCGGGATGGGCGCGGGGGTGGGCGCGCTGGGCGTGCTCGGTCTCGCCGGCTGCGGGGGCGGCCCCGCACCCGCGCCGCAGGTCGACGTCCAGGTACCCCAGGCGCTGCTCGATCAGGCGGCCGCGTTGCGCGGCGGGTCGGTGGGAATGCTTTCGCAGAAGCTGTACTCGGAAGCGGCCAACAAGGCGCTGGACAAGTCGCTGCAGGCGTTCGCGCAGGCCACCGGCACCACGGTCCGCAACGACCTGGTCTCCGGCGACGCCGGGGACATGGTCGCGAAGATGGACGCCGAAGTGAAGGCGGGCACGAACCGCGACCTGGCTTTCGTGAGCGACCGGCGGTTCGTCGGCCAGCTCCACAACCTCGGCGCGCTCACCGACGTCACCGACGTGGTCACCGACATGAAAGCGCTTTACGGCGAGCCCGCGACCGAGGCCAACGACTACTGCGTGTTCGACGGGCGCTGGTTCGCGATCCCGTACCACTTCATCGCGTCCGGGATGTACCTGCGCAAGGACTGGTACGCGGAGAAGGGCATCCCGCTCAAGCCGTACTACACGTGGGAAGAGCTGCGCGACAACGCGCTGGCGATCTCCGACCCGGCGAAGCGGCGCTTCGGCTGGGGGCTCACGGTGAACCGCTCCGGCGACGCCAACGGCTTCATCCAGAACGTCATCGACGTCTACGGCGGGGCGATCGCGGACAACACCGGCACGAAGGTCGTGTTCAACTCGCCGGAGACCGTCGCCGCCGTCACGTTCATCGGCGACATCTACACGAACCCGAAGTACAAGCCGATGCTCCCACCCGGCATCGGGAGCTGGACCGACTCGAGCAACAACGAGAACTGGCTGGCCGGGATCCTGGGGCTCACGCTCAACCAGTTCAGCGTCTACGCCGACTCGAAGACCAAGAAGAACCCGGTCTACGGCAACACGCACGTGTTCAACGGAGCCACCGGACCGGCGCTCGACGTGCCGCTCGCGTACGGCGAGTCCAACTCCTTCGTCGTGTTCAAGGGAGCGAAGAACCCCGACCTGGCCAAAGTGGTGGCGAAGTTCATGGCCGGCGGGACCGCGCTGCTCGGGGTCGCGAAGGAAGCACCGTGCCTGGTCAACCCCTCGTGGAGCAAGGTGTGGGACTCCGACCCGTACTACACCACCGGTGACCCGGCCTTCGCCGCGCTGCGGGAGCAGACCCGCGTCCAGCTCCCGGTGAAGACCAAGACCGGCTACGCGTTCCCCCAGACCCCGAGCCCCGGAGAGCAGGCCGCGATCGCCGCCTACCTGCTGACCGACATGATGCAGTCGGTCATCCAGGGCACCAAGCCGGCCGACGCCGTGGCCGCGACCCACGGCCGGATCGTCCAGATCTTCGAGCAGCAGGGCTATCGGCAATGACCGTCGTGCGTCCGAAGAGGACACCGCCGGCGCCGGCCCGTCCGGCGTCGCGCACGTCGTCCTCGCTCACGCCGACGCAGCGGCGGCTCGGCCGCGACTGGCGCCTCGCCGCGGTGTTCATCGGGCCGACGCTGGTGCTGGTCGCCGGCCTGATCCTGGTCCCGATCGTCAGCTCGATCTTCACCAGCGCCACGGAGCGCCACGGCGCCGAGACGGTCTTCGTCGGACTGGACAACTACACCGCCCTCATCGGCGACGGCCTGTTCCACCGGGGCGTGCTCAACTCGTTCGTCTTCACCGCGTACGCCGAGATCTTCAAGGTGGCCTTCGGTCTCATCGCGGCGTTGATGCTGCACCACATGCGGCGCGGCAAGGCGATCGTCGCCGGGCTGATCCTGCTGCCGTGGGTGATCCCGACGGTCGTCACGGCCTTCACCTGGCGGTCGCTGCTCGACCCGATCTTCGGCAGCGTCAACGTCCTGCTCACCGAGTCCGGGATCGGGCCCGGCCTCGCCGCGATCGGGCTCGTCGACAAGTGGCCCGCGGAGTGGCTGTCCGATCCCGCGCTCGCGATGCCCGCGGTCATCCTGGTCAACGTCTGGAAGGGCATCCCGTTCTTCACGGTGACGTTCCTCGCCGGGCTCAAGGCCATCGACAGCGGCCTGCACGAGGCGGCGATGGTGGACGGCGCCTCGCCGTGGCAGCGCTTCGTGCACATCACGCTGCCGGGGCTGCGCCCGGTCATGATCGTGACGGTGCTGCTGTCGTCGATCTGGACGTTCAACAACTTCGACCTGATCTGGCTGATGACCCAGGGCGGCCCGGGGGACGCCACCGCCCCGTACGTGATGGTGGCCTACTCGAAGGCCATCCAGCAGCTGCAACTGGGCGCGGGCGCCGCGGTCACGCTGGTGATGCTGCCGATCATCGCGATCCTCGTGGTGATCCTCGTGCGGCTGATGCGCCGCGACGACCGGCCGGGCGCGGCGGATCTCGGACGGGGCAGGTCACTGTCGCCCGGCCAGCGGCGGGCACTGCCGTGGGCGATCGTCGTCGTCTCGGTGCTCGTGCTCGCCTGGGCTTCGCCGCACATCATCTGGAAAGCCGCGCTGGTGCTGGCCGTGTTCGTGGTGCTCGCGGCCGCGGTCGGCCGGGTCGTCTCCGCGCTCGCCATCCGGGGCAACCGGCTGGCCGCGCGCCTGGTCGGCGGCACCGGCAGCGGGATCGCGCTCCTGGGCCTGCTGGGCTTCGTGCTCGCCCCGCTCTACTGGATGACGATCACGGCCTTCAAGTCCGACGACCAGATCGTCGCGCGCACCGACGACCTCTGGCCGACCCCGTGGAGCACCGAGCAGTTCACCAACCTGTTCACGGGGGCGTTCGGCACCTGGTACATGAACACGATCCTGGTGTCGGTGGCGTCCACCGCGATCGCCCTGGTCTGCGCGGCCCTGGCCGGGTATGCGTTGGCCCGGCTGAAGTTCCGCGGTTCGGAGAGCTTCACGGTGACGATCCTGCTCACCTACGTGATGCCGGGCGCGCTGCTGTTCATCCCGCTCTACCAGCTGGTGAGCGGGATCGGGCTCAACGACTCGTTGTGGTCGCTCGTGCTCGCGTACCCGACGTTCACCCTGCCGTTCGCGACGTGGCTGCTCGTCGGCTACTTCAAGTCGATCCCGGCCGACCTCGAGGAGGCGGCGCTGGTCGACGGCTGCACGCGGTTCGGGGCGTTCCTGCGGATCGTGTTGCCACTGGCCAAACCGGGCCTGCTCGCGGTCGCGCTCTTCACGCTCACCAACGCGTGGAACGAGTTCCTGTTCGCGTTCGTGTTCATCACCAAGGACGACTACAAGACGCTGCCCGTCGGCATGCAGTCGATGATCTTCGGTGACGTCGTGCCGCAGGGACAGCTGGCCGCGGCCTCGCTGCTGGTCAGCATCCCGGTCGTGCTCATGTACGGGTTCGGGCAACGGTTCCTGACCGAGGGCCTCACCGCGGGAGCGGTGAAGGGATGAGCGAGATCACGGAGGAGCACGTCGCGACGGCGTCCCGCCCGAGCGACCTGCGCATCACCGACCTGCGCGTGGCCAACCTGGCCGGGGTGCCGTTCCGCTCGTCGATCATCCGGATCGACACCAACCAGGGGCTCGTCGGCTACGGCGAGGTGCGCGACGGGGCCGCCGCCACCTACGCGCTCATGCTCAAGAGCAGGCTCGTCGGGGAGAACCCCTGCAACATCGACAAGATCTTCCGCAAGATCAAGCAGTTCGGGTTCCACGGCCGCCAGGGCGGCGGGGTCTCCGGCGTCGAGATGGCGCTGACGGACCTCGCCGGCAAGGCGTACGGAGTGCCCGCGTACGCGCTGATCGGGGGCCGCTTCCGGGACGAAATCCGCTGCTACGCGGACACGCCGTCGCTGACGGACCCGCACGCGATGGGCGCCCGGCTGCTGGAGCGCAAGCTGCGCGGGTTCACGATGCTGAAGATGGACGTCGGCATCGACCTGTTGTGGGACGTGCCGGGAGCGCTGATCGCGCCGCCGGGTGCCCGCGAGGACGTCACGACGATGCACCCGTTCACCGGCATCCAGGTCACCGCTCGCGGTGTCGAGCACTTGGTGTCCTATGTGGACATCGTGCGCTCCGTCGTCGGCTACGACGTCGCGCTCGCCGCCGACCACTTCGGCCACATCGCGCTCGACTCGTGCATCCGGATCGGCCGCGCGCTGGAGCCGTTCACGTTGGCGTGGATCGAGGACCTGATCCCGTGGCAGCTGACCGGCCAGTGGCGTCAGCTCACCGAGGCCGTCGCCGTCCCGACGTGCACGGGGGAGGACATCTACCTGCTCGACGGCTTCCGGCCGCTGCTGGACACCGGCGCCATCCGCGTCGTGCACCCCGACCCGGCGACGGCGGGCGGGATCGCGGAGACCAAGCGGCTCGGCGACTACGCGCAGGAGCGCGGGATCCCGATGGCGCTGCACCTGGCGGCGTCGCCGATCGCGACGATGGCGTGCGTGCACCTGGCCGCCGCCACGGAGAACTTCCTCGCCCTCGAACACCACGCGGCCGAGGTGGAGTTCTGGAGCGACCTCGTCACCGGCCTGCCCCGCCCCCTGATCCAGGACGGCCACATCACGGTGCCGGAGACGCCGGGACTCGGATTCGGGGATCTCGACGAAGAGCTGCTGAGCCGTCACCTCGACCCGCGTGATCCGGTGTTCTTCGCCGAGACGAAGCACTGGGACGCCGAGTCGAGCCACGACCGGCTGTGGAGCTAGGGCCGCGTCGTACACTCGCGGTGAAGGTGAAGCGTGAGGGGGCAGGGTGTTCGGTCGGAAGAAGAAGCGCACCGGTCTGAACGACCTGGACGACCTGATGGCGCGGCTCAGGCCCGACCTGAGCCGGGAATCGCTCGGCGTCGGGCCCGGCTTCCCGGGCGTCGCCCCGAACCCGCTCCTGAACGGTGCCGCACGGAAGCGCGACGCGGAACTGCGTACGGGGGAGCTCGCGCTCGGCGTCCTCGTCGACTGGCGGGAAGTCAACAGCAATCCACGCGTGGTCCTGATGTTCGACGTGGAGACCGCCGACGGCAGCTCGTTCCGCGGTATCGCGGACGAAGACCTCACGATCACCGAGCTCACCCGCCTCGCCCCGGGACAGACGTTGCCCGTGCGGTACCGGCCGGCCGTCATGGACCACTACGTCGCCCTGGCCCGGGACGCGGACCCCGCCCGGGTGCGGCAGCTCTCCGACGAGATCGCGAGCCGCGAGAAACCCAGTGGTCGTTGAGGTAATAGTGCCGGCTCGGGTGCCGGTAGTTCGGACCGAGAAGACCGTGACGCCGATGCTCACGTGTTCCGGAAGGTCGTGCGAGCCGCCATCGGAAGCCCGGGCCGAGGCGCACGATCCCACGCCACCGGAGGCGACGAGCGTGTAACGGATGTAGCAGGCGCCCGAACTCTGCTGGACGGAGACATCGGCCCGGGCAGCGAGTTCGTCCGCCGCCGAGTCGCAGACGCACACCATGTCGCCGTTCTCTTCAACGTAGACGGTGCCACCCATGTTGGCGTCCGTGGTGGTCCACGTGTGGTCCCAGCTGCCGCCGGGCGGGTCCACGGTCGCCGACGCCGACGTCGCGGTCAGGAGTGTCCCGCCGGCGACGAACGCGATCGTGAGTGGAAAACAGGGTTAGAACACTGTTTCTCACTCACGACCGCCTGGGACTCGAGAGCCGGGTACTAGGCGCGGCCCTGCTCGGCGCGCCAGCGCTCGTACTCGGGGCGGGCCTCGTCCGACAGCGGGTAGTACCGGCGCAGGTCGCCGCCCTCGGAGAGGCGGATGCGGGAGAACTCCTCCCATTCCGCGTGTTCCTGGGCGTGGGCCACCAGCGCGGGGGCGAGCTTGACCGGTACGACGACCGCCCCGTCGTCGTCGGCGACGACGATGTCGCCCGGCTCGACGAGCGTGCCACCGCACGCCACCGGGACGTTGACGGCAGCCGGGACGATGCCGGTCTGGGCGTGGAAGTTCGGTGTGGCGCCCCGGATCCACAACCCGAGGCCGAGCTGCTTGGCCTCGCCGGTGTCGCGCAGGCACCCGTCGATCACCACGCCGGCGCCGCCGCGGCCCTTGAAGTAGGTCAGCATCATCTCGCCGAACACACCGCTTTCCAGGTCGCCGCGCGCGTCGACGACGATCAAGTCGCCGGGCTGGGCGTGGTACATGACGTGCCGGTGCAGCTGCTTCTCCGGTTCCTCGTACTCGTCGACGGGGTAGAGGTCCTCCCGCTTCGGCAGGAACTGCAGCGTCAGCGCCGGTCCGGCGACGCGCACGCCGGGGGTCACCGAGACCGGGCCGCGGATGAACGCGCTGCGGATGCCCATGCGGCTGAGCTCGCCGCTGGCGGTCGCGCTGCCGATGGCCGCGAGGGCCGCGCTGAGCTCGGCAGGCGGGCGAACGATGTCGTGCGTCTCGACCACGTCGTAGCTCCTCGGTTTCGCGCTGACGTAAACGATCGGAGAGGGCGATGAGATCTTGATCCCCAGCGTAGCCCGGCGAACCCGGGTTCGCAGGCACCGGCGCTCCCGGATCCGGTCGTAAGGGATAGGTAACCGCGTGCCGGGCCCGGCTGGGCGATTCGTCCGGTTGAATGAGCTGTCGGCCGACCGGGTGAAGGAGAACCGAGATGAACCGAACACGCCGCCTGCTCACCCGGCCGTGGGTGGCCGGTGTCCTGGTGGCCGGGCTGGTGGCGGTCGCCGCGGGCCTGTACTGGTTCCAGCCGTGGCAGCTCTGGGTGGACGAGACGGTGCAGGAGGCCCTGCCGGTCGCCGCGACGGCACCCCCAGGGTCCGCTCCGACGTCGCAGCCTGCGGCGTCGCCACCCGCACCACCGGCGGCGCCGGCCGAACTCGCGACCGGGACGCTGATCAGCCACGAGCATCGGACCACCGGCACCGTCCGGGTCCTGCGCGCGGCCGACGGTTCACTCGTGCTGCGCTTGGAGAACCTCGTGACCAGCAGCGGCCCGGACGTGCACGTCTGGCTCACCGACGCGCCGGTCAAGACCGGCCAGGACGGCTGGGGCGTGTTCGACGACGGCAAGCACCTCGACGCGGGCAAGCTCAAGGGCAACAAGGGAAACCAGAACTACGCGCTGCCCGCGGGCACCGATCTCACCGCCTACACCAGCGTGAGCATCTGGTGCGACCGCTTCGACGTGTCCTTCGGCGCGGCGGAACTGGCCGGCCCGCGCAGCTGAAACGGCGAAGGCGGTCAGCGCCCGCGGTCGAGCCGGTACTCCGCGTTCACCAGCTCGAGGAGCTCGGCCACGGTGGTGTCCTTGGAGTGCCGGTCGAAGGTGATTTCGCCGTGCTGCAGGAGGTTCACCCGGTCGCAGACGTCGATCACCTGCCCGTAGTTGTGGGCGATGAGGATGATCGCGATGTCGCCGCGCTGCTTCAGCTCCCGCAGCAGGCGCAGGATCACCGCGCTCTCCTTGGCTCCCATCGCGGCGAGCGGCTCGTCGAGCAGCAGCAGCTTCGCCTCCGAATACACCGACCGGGCCACCGCGATCGCCTGCCGCTGGCCGCCGGACAGCATGCCCACCTCGGCCGTCACCGACGGGATGTCGATGCCGATCGAGTCCAGCGCCTCGCGCGCGCGGCGCTTCATCTCGCGGCGGCGCAGGAACGGCAGCGGGCGGTGGGTCAGCTCGCGGTTGAGGTGCAGGTTCAGGTACACGGGCAGGTCGTTGACCATCGCCAGGTCCTGGAACACCGTCTCGATCCCCAGCGACCTCGCGTGCACCACGGACTTCAGCGTCGTCGGCTCGCCCTCGAACACGATGCGGCCGCCGTCCGGCTGGTGGTAGCCGGTGAGGATCTTGATCAGCGTCGACTTGCCGGCGCCGTTGTCCCCGATGAGCCCGAGGATCTCGCCGCGCCGCACGCGCAGGGTGATGTCGGCGAGTGCGGTGACCGGACCGAACTTCTTGCTGACGCCCTCGATCCGGATGACCTCGGCGCCGGGTTCCCCGGTCATGTCCGCTCCCGGGATCCGACGCGCTTGCGCACCACGATCAGCGTCACGTTCAGCACCATCGCGCCCAGGATGGCGGCGCCCAGCACGACGTTGAACGCGTTCGCGCTGACCCCGGTCAGGTTGAACCCGTCGAACACGATGCCCAGCAGCAGCGCGCCGAGGAACGCCCCGACCACCGTGCCGGACCCGCCGAGCAGCGCCGTGCCGCCGATCACGGCCGACGCGACCGCGAAGAACATCGTCGTGAACCCGCCGTTGGTCGGGTCGTAGGAGCCGACCCGGGTGCCCTGCAGGAGGCCGGCGAGCCCGGCCAGGGTGCTGGTGATCGCGAAGTTGACCACCTTCACCCGGTTGACCGGGATGCCGGACTCCGCGGCGCCGACCGGGTTCCCGCCGGTGGCCTGGGTGTGGATGCCGAACCGGGTCGCCGACAGCACGACCTGCATGACGACGACCACGCCGAGCGCCCACAGGAACTCGCTCCAGCGCGCCCCGCCGAACACCTCGAGCACGCCGCTGTCCTTCGGCGTGCCGACCGGCCGGGCGTTCGAGATGATCAGCACCAGGCCCTGCAACAGGAACGCCATGCCCAGCGTGGTGATGAACGACGGGATCCCCAGCACGGTCCGGATCAGCCCGTTCGCCACGCCGATCAGCGTGCTCACCACGATCGCGCCGAGCAGCGCGAGCCACAGCGGCCACCCGTTGACGAAGAACTGCATCATCGTGAACGGGGCGAGGGTGAACACGAAGCCGGCCGACAGGTCGATCTCCCCGCAGATCAGCAGCATCACCTGCCCCGCGGCGATGATCGACCACGGCGCGACGTACTGGGCGATCGTCTGGTAGTTGTCCAGGGAGTTGAACGCCCCGCTCGTCACCGTGAAGTAGATCCCCGCGGCGATCGTGACCAGCAGGATGCTGAGCTCCTTGACCTGCATCACGCCGAGCAGCACCGGCTTCGACGACATCACCGGCGCCTACCGGCTCAGCACCGACGGCGGTGGCAGCGGGATCGACCCCGGCATCGCGAGCACGTCCTTGTTGTCGCCGCCCTCGAACCGGCTGTGGGCCGACGCGTACGGCCCGACGTTCTCCTTGGTGACGAACGTGAGACCGGTGTCGGTGACCGGTGGCGCGACCAGCGTCCCGGACAGCCGGAACAGGTACAGGTAGAGCACGGACAGGAAGCCCTGCAGGTAGGGGGACTGGTCGATGGTGAAGTCGAGCGCGCCGTCCTTGACCCCGGTGACCGTGTCGTCGAGCAGGTCGAACCCGCCGCTGCCGATCTTGCCCGACAGCTTGCGGTCGGCGACCAGCTTCGCGCACGCGGCGGTGCTGCCGGCGTCGACCGCGTAGATCCCTTTCACCGCCGTGTTCCCGCTGTAGGCGGCGGTCATCGCGTTGAGCTCGCCGGCCTGCTCGGCCCCGGTGTTCACCGACTGGACGCGCACGCCGGGCGCGGCCTGCTTCAGCGCGTCGGTGATGCCGTCGAGCCGCGGCTGGACGTTGTTCCCGCCCGGCTGGGCGATGCCGACGAGGATGTCGCCGGAGGTCACCTTCTGCGCGATGCGCTGTCCCATCCGGAACCCGGACAGGTAGAGGTCCTGGCCGACGTAGGTGAGCGGGTAGTTGCCGGCCGCGCTCGCGTTGTAGGCGAGGACGGGGATTCCCGCGCCCAGCGCGCGTTTGGTGAGGTCGACGAACGCGTTGTCGTCGGTCAAGGCGACGGCGATCCCGTCGGCCTTGCCGGTGATCGCGGTCTCCATGGCGCTCGCCATCTGGGCGACGTTGCCGTTTTCGAGCCGGTCCACTGGGGCTCGGGCACGCCGAGCAACGCCGCGGCGTCGGCGAGCCCGGACCGCGTCGGGACGAAGAAGGAGTTCGTGGTGACGTGGTTGACGAAGACGAACCGCCACCCCGGCGTGCTCGGGAACGGCCCGGACTTGCCCCCGTTCTGCGCCTCCTGGACGCCGGTGCACGCCGCCAGCACCGCGCTCGCGGCGGCCGTACCGCCCGCCAAGCCCAGGTACTTCAACGCGGTTCTTCGGGGAGTGGCGCCTGGTCGAGCAGTCATCGTGACCCCGCATTCGTCTCAGCGGACCGGAGCGGACTGCCGTAAACCGTAGCAGACGTATGATGTCTCGACCAGTTTTTCGCAATTTCTCCGATAGTTGTGGACATCGGGTCGGTCGAGGCGTAGCCATACGTATGTTGTCTGTCTTCTTGTTGTTCGGCTGAGAGGTGGCGACGGTGCCCGAGGTGATCAGCGCGATCGACGCCGTGGACGTGCGCTTCCCGACGTCGCTGAGCCTGGACGGGTCGGACGCGATGAACCCGGAACCCGACTACTCCGCCGCGTACGTCACCATCCGCACGAGCGCGGGGGAGGAGGGCTACGGCCTCGCGTTCACCGTCGGCCGCGGCAACGACGTACAGGTCGCCGCCGTCCGGGCGCTGGTGCCGCTGGTCATCGGGATGCCGGTGGCCGACGCGCTCGCCGATCTCGGGGGTTTCTCGCGCCGCCTGACCGGGGACAGCCAGCTCCGGTGGCTGGGTCCCGACAAGGGCGCCATCCACATGGCCGCGGCGGCGATCGTCAACGCCGTGTGGGACCTGCGGGCGCGCCGCGAAGGCAAGCCGGTCTGGCGGCTGCTCGCCGAGCTGCCGCCGGCCGAGCTGGTCGATCTCATCGACTTCCGGTACCTGCAGGAAGCGCTTACTCCCGGCGAGGCACTGGACATCCTCCGCCGCGCCGAACCGGGCCGCGCGGCTCGCCAGGCCGAGCTGCTCGCGTCGGGCTACCCGGCCTACACCACCACTCCCGGCTGGCTCGGCTATTCGCCGGAGAAGCTGACGGCGCTCGCGGCGGCGGCGGTCGAGGACGGGTTCACCCAGATCAAGCTCAAGGTCGGGGCCGATCTCGACGAGGACGTCCGGCGGATGCGGCTGGCGCGCGAGGTCGTCGGGCCGGACGTGCGGATCGCCATCGACGCCAACCAGGCGTGGGGCGTCGGGCAGGCCATCGCCTGGCTGCGGCCGCTGGCGGAGTTCGATCCCTACTGGATCGAGGAGCCGACCTCGCCCGACGACGTGCTCGGCCACGCCGCGATCCGCCGGGCGGTGGCGCCGATCAAGGTCGCGACCGGTGAGCACACGCACAACGCGGTGATGTTCAAGCAGCTGCTGCAGGCCGAGGCGATCGACATCCTCCAGCTCGACGCGAGCCGGGTCGCCGGCGTCACCGAAAACATCGCGATCCTGTTGCTGGCCGCGAAGTTCGGCGTGCCGGTGTGCCCGCACGCCGGTGGGGTGGGGCTGTGCGAGATGGTGCAGCACCTGGCGATGTTCGACTTCGTCGCGGTGAGCGGCACCCGGGCCGACCGGGTCATCGAGTACGTGGACCACCTGCACGAGCACTTCGTCGACCCGGTGCGGGTCGAGCGGGGGAGGTACCTGGCCCCGGACCGGCCCGGCCTCGGCGCCCGCCTGCACGTCGAGTCCGTGGCGCGCTACCGGTACCCCGACGGTCCCGCCTGGCACGAAGAAGCGGTGGTGGTCGCGTGACCGCCCGCCCGTGGTTGTCGTCCCCACCTGTCAACGAGGAGAGGTCATGAAGATCAGGTACCTGGGTGCCGCCGCCGCGGTCACGGCCGGCGTGCTGACCGCGGCAGTGCTCGCCGGTTGCAGTGGCGGCGGTGGCACGGCCGCGTCCGGCGGAACCGTCGTGGGCGTCGACTACCCCCGTTCGGACACCGACTTCTGGAACGCCTACATCAAGTACGTCCCGCAGTTCGCGGGCCGGTTCGGCCTCGACCTCAAGACCACGAACTCGCAGAACGACGTCGCCACCCTGACCGCCAACGTGCAGACGATGATCAGCCAGGGCGTCAAGGGCGTCGTGATGGCACCGCAGGACACCGCGGCGATCATCCCGACGCTGCAGCAGCTGGCCGGCAAGAAGATCCCGGTCGTGTCCGTCGACACCCGGCCCGACCAGGGCAACGTCTACATGGTCGTGCGGGCGGACAACCGCGCCTACGGGGAAAAGGCGTGCCGGTTCCTCGGCACGAAACTCGGGGGCCACGGCAAGGTCGTCATGCTGCAGGGCGACCTCGCGTCGATCAACGGGCGGGACCGCACCGAGGCGTTCAACGACTGCATGAAGCAGAACTTCCCGGGCATCACGGTCTTCGGCGAAGCCACCAACTGGGAGGCCGCCACCGCGGCCCAGAAGCTCCAGACCCGGCTCACCGCGAACACGGACATCAAGGGTGTCTACATGCAGTCCAGCTTCGCCCTCTCCGGGACGCTGCAGCTGCTCAAGCAACGGAACCTGCTCGTGCCGGCCACCGACCCCAAGCACGTGTTCATCGTGTCCAACGACGGCATCCCCGAGGAGCTCGACAAGATCCGCGCGGGCGAAATGGACGCGACCGTCTCCCAGCCCGCGGACCTGTTCGCCCAGTACGCGCTGCAGTACATCAAGGACGCCATCGCGGGCAAGAAGCCGGTGCCGGGCAAGACCGACCACGACAGCACCATCGTGGCGGTCCGCGACGGCCTGATGGAGGACCAGCTGGCCGCTCCGCTCGTCACCGCGGACGGTGCCACCTTCGGGCCGGTCGCCAGCGTCAAGGTCGACGACCGGTCCCTGTGGGGCAACAGCAAGAGCTGACCGCACCCGCTTCGGAGAGGAGGCGAACATGAGCACCGTGCCCGTCGTCGAAGCGCGGCAGGTGGTCAAGCGCTACGGCGCCACCGTCGCGCTGGACCACGCGGACCTCACCGTCCTCCCGGGACAGACGCACGCGCTCGTCGGCCGCAACGGCGCCGGGAAGTCGACCCTCGTCTCCGTCCTCACCGGACTGACCGAACCGGATTCCGGCTCCCTGCGGCTGAACGGCGACCCGGCGCCGGCACTGTCCGATCGGGACGAGTGGCGTTCGCTGGTCGCCTGCGTGTACCAGCGGTCGACGATCATCCCGGACCTCTCGGTGGCCGAGAACCTGTTCCTGAACCGGCAGGAGACCCGGGGCGGGCTCGTCCGCTGGTCCGCGGTGCGCCGCGCGGCCACCGAGGTGCTCGAACGCTGGTCGGTGGACGTCGACGTCCGCCGCCCCGCGGGCGAGCTCGGTGTCGAGCAGCGGCAGTTCGTCGAGATCGCGCGAGCGCTGTCCTTCGGCGCCCGGTTCGTCATCCTCGACGAGCCGACCGCGCAGCTCGACGGTGGCGCGATCACCCGGCTGTTCGACCACATCGCCGATCTGCAACGCCAGGGCGTGACGTTCCTTTTCATCAGTCACCACCTGCAGGAGGTCTACGAGATCTGCGACACGGTCACGGTCTTCCGCGACGCCCGGCACGTCCTGACCGCCCCGGTCGCCGAGCTGCCGAAGCCCGGCCTCGTCGCGGCGATGACCGGCGAGAACGCCGCCGTGGCCGACGAACGCGCCTCGTCGGCCCGGCTCGGCCTGCCCCCGGTGCTCCGGGTGCGCGAGCTGAGCCTGGCCCCCACCTACGAAGGCATTTCCTTCGACGTCGCGCCGGGGGAGATCGTCGGCCTGGCCGGGGCCGGCGGCAGCGGCAAGACCGAGGTCGCCGAGACCTTGACCGGGCTGCGGGAGGCCGGCTCGGGCACCATCCTCGTCGGGGACCACCGCCCTCGCCCCGGCGACGTCCCGGCGGCGCTCGCCGCCGGGATCGGCTTCGTCCCGGAAGACCGCCACCGCCAAGGACTCGTCCCGGAGATGTCGGTCGCGGACAACACCACCCTGTCCGTGCTGGACCGCCTCGGGCCGGGCATCTTCGTCCGGTCCGGCCTGCGCGACCGCTTGGCCGGGACGATGATCGACCGGCTGGAGGTGAAGACGCCCGGCCCGGAGCTCCCCGTGTCGGCGCTGTCGGGCGGCAACCAGCAGAAGGTCGTCATGGCCCGCGCGCTCGCGGGCGACCCCCGGCTGCTCGTGCTGATCACCCCGACGGCGGGGGTGGACGTGCGGTCGAAGGAGTTCCTCCTCGGCAAGGTGGCCGAAGCCGCCGCCGCAGGCACCGCGGTGCTGATCGCCTCGGACGAGCTGGACGACCTGCGCCTCTGCGACCGCCTGCTCGTCATGGTCCGCGGACGGCTCACCGCCGAAATCCCCGCCGGCCGGCCGGACCACGAGATCGTGGCCGCCATGGAAGGAGTCGACCTCGATGCCCGATAGCCCCGCCGCCGTGCGTACCGAGGCCCCGGCCGAGCCCGGCGCCGCCGGACCGTCGCGGCGCATCGCCTTCGCCCGCGTGCGCGACTTCGCGCTGGTGCCCGGGATCATCGCGATCGCCGTGGTCGGCCAGCTGGTGAACCCGGTGTTCCTCCAGTACGACAACGTGCTCAACATCCTGCAGACCATGTCGGAGATCGCGCTGCTGGTGCTCGCCCAGACGCTGGTCCTGGTCGTCGGCAAGATGGATCTCTCACTGGAGTCCACGTTCGGCCTGGCCCCCGGGGTGGCCGCGTGGCTGACCATCGAGGGCGGCCATTCGCTCGGCCTCCTGCCGGCGTGGACGGCGGTGCCCGTGGTGCTCCTGGTCGGGGTGCTGGTCGGTGCGCTCAACGCGCTGCTGATCGTCCGGTTCGGGTTGAGCGGGTTCGTGGTCACCCTCGGCATGCTGATCGTGCTGCGCGGCCTGCTGACCGGGATCTCCGGCGGCCAGACGTTCTTCGGCATGCCGGATTCGATGCTCTACCTCGGCACCACCCTGTGGGCCGGGATCCCGGCGTCCATCTGGATCTGCGTGCTCCTGTTCGCCGGTGGTGTGGTGCTGCTCGGCTACACCCGGTTCGGCCGCAGCCTCTACGCGATCGGCGGCAACGAGGACGCGGCGAAGGCGGCGGGCATCCGGACCGACCGTCTCGTGTGGATCGTCCTGATCGGGGCGAGCGTGCTGGCCGCGCTCGGCGGGCTGCTGCTCTCGGGCCGGCTCGCGTCGGTGGCCGCGGCCCAGGGCAACGGCTACATCTTCACGGTGTTCGCCGCGGCGGTGATCGGCGGCGTCAGCCTGAACGGCGGCCGCGGCACGATCTTCGGTGCCTTCACGGGAATCCTGCTGCTCTACATGATCCAGAACGTGCTCACGCTGGCCGGAGTACCGGCCCAGTGGATCGGCGCCCTCAACGGCACGATCATCCTGGTCGCGCTCGTGATGTCCCGGATCACCAGTGGGAAGCGGCAGAACTGACGGTTACCCGTCTTCGAGATTCGGGAAGTCCGCCAGGTGGGCTCGCAGCCAGCGTTCGGACGTGTCGACGTGCATCAGCGCCGCCGCGGTCGCGACGGCCGGGTCGCGGCCGGCCAGCGCGTCGTAGATCGCCTTGTGCTGGGACAACGTCTCGTGCGTGACGCCCCGGTCGACGGTGCCGCGCCAGATCCTGGCCCGCAGCGTTCGCGAGGAGATTCCGTCCAGCAGGGCCGTCAGGGTTTCGTTGCCCGTCGCGGTGACCACCGCGCGGTGGAAGGCCGCGTCGAGCACCGTGAGGCGCTCGACGTCCTCGACCGCCTCCTCCATCGCGTCGAGCAGTTCGGCCACGGTCCGGAGCTCGGCGTCGGTGATCCGGGTCGCGGCCACCCCGGTCGCCGCGGGTTCCAGGAGGCGGCGCACCTCGGTCAGCTCGAGCACGCTGCTCTCCATGAGCGACACCGCGCTGCCCAGGCCCTCCAGCAGCAGGCTGGGCGCGAGGCTCGTGACGTACGTGCCGTCACCCCGGCGGACTTCGAGGACCCGGGCCAGCGCCAGCGCTTTCACGGCTTCCCGGGTCGGGCTGCGGGAAATCCCCAGCTCCGTGGCCAGCTCGTGCTCGGGAGGCAGCCGGGAGCCGGCGGGGAACCGCCCGGAGCGGACGAACTCGCGGATCCGGTCGATCGCCTCGTCGGTCAGGGACTTCGCCATGGTGCTCCTCGGACGGTGATTGCGCGCGATCCTACCAATCGTATGATGAATCACGAGGAGATGGCGTCCTGTTCGCCGAATTCCATGCGGCATGAGGTTCCGAAGACGCTCAGACGTGTGATGTTCCGACTGCGGGCAGCCGGTAGGTTCGGACGGCGTTCCGGTGAAAGACGGCGTCGGTGGCCGCGTGGTCGGCGAGCGCCTCGTGGACCAGCTCCAGCCAGGTCTCGTAGTCCGTCGCCAGGGTCATGACGGGCCAGTCGCTGCCGTAGAGGCAGCGACTGGGGCCGAACGCGTCGAGGGCTTCGCGCACCGCGTCCACCACGAGTGAGCGGGCGGTACCGGGGGTGGTTTCGGTGGCCAGGCCGGACAGCTTGCACAGCACGTTGCCGTGCCGGGCCAGCCGGTGCAGGTCGCGGCGCCACCGGTCGTACCCGGGGCCGCCCGGCGACGGCTTGCCGAGGTGGTCCAGCACGATGGTCGTCCGCGGGCAGGCGGCGGCCAGCTCGGTCAGCTCGGGCAGCTGAGGGGCGCGGACGCAGGCGTCGAACGGCAGCCCCGCCTCGCCCAGCAGCCGAACGCCCGCCCGGAAGACCCGGTCGCCGAGGAAGCCGGGCGCCTCGTCCTGAACGTTGCGCCGGACGCCGACCACGAACGGGTCACCGCCGTGCCCGGCGACGAACCGGCCCGCCGCTGCCGGGCGCTCGAGGTCCGCGTGCGCGACGATGCCGCGGATCCAGGGCCGCTGCCGCGCAACCTGGCGCAGCCACGAGATTTCGGCCGCGGCGTCCGCGGGTGTCCGGCCCGCTTCGACGACGATGACGCCGTCCCGGCCCGGAGGTCCGGGGAAGTCGCCGGGGGTGAACGGCCGGTTCAGGTCCGCGACGTCGTCGAGCCACGGGTAGCGCAGCCGCCGCGGGTCCCAGAAGTGGACGTGCGTGTCGAGGAACCCGGTCACGCCCCGCTCCCGGAGACCGGCTCGTCGAACGGGGTGGCGTAGGAAGCGGGGCGGGCCCGCAGCGCCAGCTCCAGTGTCAGGCGAATCCGGGTCGACCGGGGCAGCTCCACCCGCAGCCACGGGCCGTCGACGTCGATCGACGCGGACGTCACGGCCGGCTCGCCGTGGCCGTAGTCGTAGAGACCGCCGATCCACGACGGGTCGTCGCACACGCTGTAGCCCGCGGTGCGGATGTGGTGCTCGGCGAAGGCCCCGGCCTGCACGATCACCGACCGTGCCGCCAGCGGGTCGAGGTTGACCAGCTCGAGCACGGTCGCCTCCGGGGCGATGTCCGAAACCAGCGCCGCCACCGACGGCGGCAGGCCCGGGCGCCGCGCCCGCGCGTCGTAGTAGCGGACACGGGCCTGCTGCAGGCCGCCGTTGTAGACGACCTGCGGCCCGCCCCAGGTGAGCTGGACCAGCGCCTCGGTGACCACCGGGTTGGACTGCTGCCACAGGTGGATGTCGGCCTCGGGGACGGCCAGGTCGCGGTAGCGCTCCATGCGGGCCAGCCGGTGCCGCACCTGGGCCTGCGCGGCGGCCAGGATCCGCTCCGGGTAGCCGGGATCGTCGCCCGCGAGGTAGGCGAACCACGGCTCTTCGTGCCCGGCCTCTTCCTTGCTGCGGAAGGATCGCACGGTGCGCCAGTCGTGGCCGCCGGCGGCGCGCAGCCGGTCGATGCGGTCCCGGTCCCCGGTGGCGGCGGTGTGGTGCCACAACGCGACCGGGACGCCCATCAGCATCGGGTTGTAGTCGAACCACCCGCGGTCGTCGTGGCGGTAGGGCACGTGCAGCGTCGGCCGGTGCACGTCCTCGCGCAGCTGGACCGACCACTTGGACTCGAGACTGGAGTCCGCGTCGGTGAACGCCATGACCTTGCCCTGGGCGATGATCTCGTCCAGCACCGGGCGCACCAGGTCGGCGAACGTGTCGTCGCCGGTCGCGAGCGCGGCCGACAGCGCGCCGACGACGGCGGCGTGCCCGACGCTGTACCAGCCGTGCGGCCACGACCAGCCGTAGTGCCCGCCGTACCAGCGGCCCTCCAGCAGCCCGCCGACCGTGCCGTCGGGCGCGACGTTGTCGGGCAGGATGCCGCCGTTGGCGGCCGCGCGCTCACGCCACGCGCCCACGTACTCGGCGAGCCAGTCGCGGTAGCGCGGCTCGCCGGACAGCAGCAGGGCGTTGAGGACGAGCCCGGAAGCGGCCAGGTTGACCGCGGTGTCGCCCACTCCCATCCGCCGGCGCATCTGCTCGCCCATGATCGAGCCGTCCGGCGGCAGCCACTCCAGCGGGAAGCCGTACGTCCTGGCCTCCCGGGGCAGCCACGGGTAGGAATCGCCGTCGAAGAGCCCTTCGCGCGCCGGGTCGCTGCCGTTGTGGGGGCGCCGGATGATGCGGTGCCCGGGGTCGTAGTTGCCGTGCGCGGGATCGACGTAGAGCTCCGCGAACCGCAGCGCCCGGTCCCGCCACCGCGCGGGCGCGGCCATGCACAGGAAGTACAGCAGCAGCAGGCTTTCCCCCTGGTGGAACCAGTCGTAGCCGCGTTCGTACCCGTCGTGCAGCATGCCCAGCTCGGTCAGCTGCCGGGTGACGCCCTCCCAGTGGTGCTCGGACTGGGCGAGCAGGTCGTCGGCGCCGCCGAGCAGGTAGAGCTGGGGCCAGTTGAAGAACGTCTCGTAGAAGTCGTCCACGCCGTCGCGGGTGGTGAGCTCACCGTCGTAGCGCAGCCGCCCGTCCGGGCCGGTGAAGTCGCGGGCGAACCGGCGCCAGGCCTGGTCGAGCAGGGCGAACAGCTCGCGCTGCGCGAGGGCCCAGCCGGGCGGTTCGAGCAGGGGCACCGAGGCCGTGATGACGGGGTGCATCAAAGTTCTCCATGGTGGTCACTCCTTGGTCGCGCCGGCGAGCATCCCGGTGACCAGGAAACGTTGGGAGAAGAGGAAAACGACGAGGACCGGGGTGATGGCGAGCAGCGTGGCCAGCGCGAGCTCGGGGCGCTGGACCGCCGCGGTGCCGACGGTCGGGTTGAACTGCGGGACGGCGTCGAGCAGGGTGCCCAGGCCGACCTGGACGGGGAACTGGTCGCTCTCCGGCAGCAGGACGTACGGCAGGAAGTAGTTGGTCCAGTTGGCGACGAAGCTGAAGAAGCCGACGAGGGCCACGACCGGGGCGGCCAGCGGCAACGCGATGTGGCGGAACACGCCGAACGGCGAGCAGCCGTCGAGCATCGCCGCGTCGATCAGGTCGCGGGGCAGCGCGGTGCTGAAGTAGATGTAGGTCAGGTACACGCCGAACGGATAGAACGAGTAAGGCAGGACGATCGACCACATCGAGCCGATCAGGTGGACGGCGTTGATCTCGAGGAACAGCGGCACCACCAGGGTCGCGTTCGGCATCAGCATGACCACCAGCGTCGCGACGAGCAGGGTGCGCCGGCCGCGGAACTCGGTCATCGCGAGGGCGTAGCCGGCCGGGATCGCCACGCACAGCGTGATCGCGAGCGCGGCGAACGAGTACAGCGCGGAGTTGCCCAGCCACTCGAAGATCGCGTTGTCCCCGAAGGAGGTCAGCGCGGTCCAGTTGGCCCCGAGCGCTTCCCACGAGCCGAACGACAGCGGGTGGCCGTGCACGAGCTGGTCGTCGGTCTTGGTGGCGGCCAGCAGCAGCCACAGCACCGGGAGCACGAAGAAGACCAGGAACAGCGCGAGCACCAGCAGCGACAGCGGGTTCGGCAGCCGCCGACCCGGCCTAGTCGGCATCGAAGAACCCCGATCGCGCGACGAACACGCCGGCGACGACCACGCCGATCACCAGCAGCTCGACGGAAATGGCCGCGGCCGTGTTCACGTTGTTGTTCTGGAAGGCGAAGTCGTAGGAGAGCTGGTTGAGCGAGTAGTCGCGCCCGGCGACGCCGACGCTCGCCTGCGAGAGCAGCTGCGGCTCGACGAACAGCTGGGTGCCCCCGGCGAACGCGAGGATCACCATGTAGACGATCCACTTGCGCAGCAACGGGATCTGGATGCGCCAGGCCGTCTGCCACGCGCCCGCGCCGTCGATCCGTGCCGCCTCCAGCAGGTCGGGGGAGATGTTGTTCAACGCGCCGTACATGACGACGATCCAGCCGCCCGCGCCGGTCCAGAAGGCGATCATGGTGAACAGCACCGGCAGGTGGCCGGGCGCGACGACCTTGCCGAAGGTGTCGAACCCGAGCGCCCGCAACAGGAAGCTCACCGGGCTCACCGACGGGTCCAGCATGAACAGCCAGACCAGCACGCTGGCCGCACCGGCCAACGCCCCGGGGATGTAGAAGAGGAAGCGCAGGGTGGTGCCGCCCGCCCGGGACCGCAGCCGGTGCAGCAGCAGCGCCAGCCCGACGACGAACACCACCAGCGACACCAGCCAGAACAGCAGGTAGAGCGCCACGTGCCCGACCGCGGCGGCGTACCGGAAGTCTTCGGCGGCCTCGACGAAGTTCGCCAGGCCGGCGAAGCGGTCGCCCGCGTCGGTGAACGCGAAGTACACCGCGTACACCGTGGGCACGACCCCGAACGCGACCAGCAGGACGACGTAGGCCGCGACGAAGAGGTGGCCGGCCCGGCCCGGCCGGAGCGTCCGCCGTCGCGACGGTGCCCCGGCCGGCCGGGCGGCCGTGCTCACTGGGCGACCTCGTACCCGTTCGACTTCGCGTGGTCGGTGATCGCCTTCTGCCAGTCGGGCAGCAGGGAGACGATCGTCTTGCCGGCGGTCTGGCCGGGGGTGACGGTCGCGGCCCAGATCGCCTCCTGGCTGAACTGCCCGTAGCCCCAGCCCGGCCACACCTGCGCGGCGGCCGTCTGCAGCGGTTCGGTGACGTCGCCGGCGTAATACCCGCTGGCCGTCTGCTTCGCCAGCCAGGCCTTCGCCGCGCCCGTGTGGGCCGGGTAGCCCGGGGCGACCTGGCCCTGGTAGTCCGGCGCGGTCGTCACCCAGGTCAGGAAGTCGGTGGCGTCCTTGAGGTTGGCGCTGTGGGCGGACATCAGCCAGGTGCCGCCGCCGACGTTGCCGACCGACGGGGCCGTTTCGCCGGCCCATTGGGGCATCGGCGCGACGGCGATCTGCCCCGGGGGAGTCTTCAGGGACTCCTGGAAGATCGATCCGCCGAACCAGGACGGCCCCGGCAGCATGAGGATCTTGTCTCCGGAGTTCTTGTCGAAGTCCGAGCTGAACACGCTGCTGGTGGACATCGCGTGGTTCGCGACCAGCGTGTCGAGCAGCGCCGCCATCCGGGTGCAGGCGGGGCTCGTGGTGGTCACCTTCACCTTTTTCGGGCCGGTGATCTCGTTGGCGCCGCACTTGCCGGCCCACAGGTAGATCTCCGGGGTGAAGTTGTCGCCGGCCGTGCCGACCAGGTAGCCGGGGTGCTCGGTGGCGACGCGCTGCCCCAGCGCCTGGTACTCCTCCCAGGTCTTCGGCACCGGGTAGTTCCACTGCCGCATCAGCGAAGCGTTGTACCAGAGCACGGTCTGGGCGAGGTCGTTGCGCAGGCAGTAGAGCGTGCCGTCCACGGTGCAGGGGGCGTTGGCGCCGGGGGCCCAGCCGTTCAGCGTGGCCTCGGGGATCTGGCCCTTGTTCAGGGGTGCGGTGAAGCCGGCCTGGACCGCCCAGGACGTCTCGTTGTTCTGGGTGCTGAACACGACGTCCGGCCAGCCGCTGCGGGTGCGGTTGAACAGGCTCACCTTGGTCTGGAGGTAGTTCGAGCCGTTGGCGTCGCCGTCGTAGGTGACGATGTCCAGCTTCACCGACGGGTGCTGCTTCTGGTACAGCTGCGCGGCGGGCAGCCGCGTCGAGTCGACCCACACGGTGAGCTGTCCGCCGGTCTGCGGCACCGGCTTGAACTCGCTCTGGGCGCCGGTACCGCTGTCGCCGTTCCCGCAGGCCGTGACCGCGGCGAGGACGGCCGCGACGCCGAGCACCAGTCCTGCGGACCGCCGGCGGCGCCGGGCTGGTCTCCTGCCTCCGGTGGCTGGGGCTGTCATGAGCTACTCCACTCCGTCGTGGGGGCCCGCAGGTCTACCTGATCAGGCAACGTCGTCCGACGATGTGTCCGACACATCGTGCGTTGCCGGCGGGTGTCGTCTATGAGAGTCCGTGCAGGGCCCGTAGTCAAGAGGGAACCTTCGAGAAAATGTGTCGTACTTATTTCTGCCGCCGCGACTCGGATGTATGCTTCATGGTCGCTGAGCGTGAAGGAGGCGGTGGTGGACGGCGTGCCCGCATCGATCGAACCCGGTCCGGCCGGTGGCGACCCGCCCGGGACCCCGCCGCCGACCTCGTACCGGCCGGGCTACGAGCTCGTCGCCGAGCAGATCCTCCGGCTCATCGCCGAGCTGCGGCTGCGGCCGGGCGACCGCATGCCGACCGAGAACGAGCTGGCGGCGCGGATGGGAACCAGCCGGACCGTGGTGCGCGAAGCCGTCAAGATCCTCTCCGCGATCGGCCGGGTGCGCGCCCAGAAGGGGCGCGGCCTCTACGTCGCCGACGACGAGGGGATGCTCGGTTCCGCGCACTGGGGCAGCTTGTTCCTGCCGACGGACCTCGAACACATCTACATGCTGTTCGAGTTCCGCCGCGTCCAGGAGATGACCGCCGGCCGGCTGGCGGCGACCCGGGCCACCCCCGGCGAGCTGCGGTCGATCGAGGCGGCGGCGGAGACGTGCCGCCAGGGTCACCTGACCGGCGAGGCGGCGCTGTTCGATCGCGGGGACGACGAGTTCCACCTCGGCATCGCGGCGGCGTCCCACAACCAGTTCCTCCTGGCCGCGGTCCGCGAGGCGCGGCGGCTGCAGCACCAGTCCAGCACGATCGGGCTGCACGGCACCGTCGGCGGACACGCGGCCGAGGCGATCGACGAGCACGCGGCGATCTACCGGGCGATCCGGGACGGCGACCCGGAGGCCGCCGCACAGGCGGCCGCGGTCCACCTGGACAACACCCTGGAGGACTACCGCCGCGAGATCCAGCGGCGCGTCTTCGGCTGAGGCCGCGGTCGATCACAGCGGCGGTCGTGAGCGGAAACAGTGTTGCAACCCTGTGCTGTTTCAGGACCTCACGGACAGATCTGTGTCAGGACTTCCCGGACAGTTTGGTGTTGGTGAGGCGTTGGTGACGTATCGAGCGGTTCTAGCGTGAGCTGGCGGGCGACGGTGTCGCCGATCATGACGGTGACCCGGTCGCCAGGCGGCGCCGCCCCAGTCGGCCGGCTGCGCGGGCCCGGTTTCCCACCACGTCGGCGCGGCCACGGCCGGGGAACCGCTGTCGGCGCCCCACACTTCGACGGTCCAGTAGTTCCGCTTTCCCGCCGCGGCAACGGGTCCGCGGTAGGGCACGCCGACGGAACCGGCGCTCGCGACCTTGCCGCTGTCCCAGACGTCGGCGCGCTTTTCGGTGAGCAGGCGCGGATCGGTGGCGACGAGGATCCGGTACGCCGTCTGCCGGGCGCCGGGTCGTCCGGAGCGCAGTTTCCAGCTCAGCGCCGGCGCGCTGCTCGCCGCCAGGGGAGTGGTGACGTTGCCGGCGCGCAGGTCGAACGCTTGGAGCGCGGAATCGTGCGCCACCGCATCGGCGGGCGACGCCGCGAGCGAGACGGAAAGCACGGCGGCCAACAGAACGAGCACGGCTCGGGGGCGGTGACCGGACATGAACACTCCCTTCGCGAGTCGACTCCGTCGTCGGCCTTGGCGGTGATGTCCATCGGTGTTGAAACGTTTCAAGCAATTTTAGCAGCACGGTTACCCGTCGCCCAGGTTGTCCACGAGACAGAAAGCCGGAAACGATTCCGGCGCCCTGGTGCGGGCTCACTCCGGCCGGTCACCCTCGCCGCGAGCGGTTTCGCCGACCGGCAGCCAAACCCGCATCGCCGTCGGCCCCCGCTCCGCCCACCGGTGGTACGGCACGAGATCCAGCTCGAACGCCGCACCGCTCTCGGACGTCCCCGGCGACCCGTAAGGCCACGAACGTTCGCCACCGGCCACCGCACGCGCCCGCGCCAGCACCCGGCCGTCGCGTTCGGTCAAGCCCGCCGGGTGCACCTCCACGTCGTCGAGCCGGATACCCGGCAGGTCCAGTGACTCCGCGCAGAACACCAGCGGCCCGCGCTCCACGGCGACGCACCCGCGAACCGCGTCGACGCGCCGGTCGGGCCAGGTGAACCGGGGACGCAGCGGGAGGCGCAGCCGCAGTGCCTCGCCCGCCGTGAACACCCGGTCCACGGTCACCAGGCCGGGGGCGACCGGCCGTTCGCCGCCGTCGTCGAGCACCGCGCCGGACGCCCACGGCGGGACGCGCAGCCGCAGGGCCACCGGATCCCGGGGGGCCGACAGCACGCGGATCGTCACCTCGCCGTCGTCGGGGTACGCCGTGGCGACCTCGATCGCGAACCGGCCGCCCGCCAGGTCCGTGGTGACGCGGGACGGCGCGTACTGCAGCAGCGTCAGGTCACGTTCCCCGGCCGAGGCCAGGTAGGTGTGCCACGACGCGAGCGTGCGGGCCACGTTCGTCGGGCAGCACGACACGTCGAACCACGCCGCGCGGGACCCGCCCTCGGCGCGGGGGCTTACGGTCGCGTCGTCGCCCGGTTTCCCGGGCGCCCGCTGGTGGAGCGGGTTGGCGTAGAAGAACGCCTTCCCGTCGGAGCGCGGGGACGTCGCGATGATGTTGTAGAACGTGCGCTCCATCAGGTCGGCGTACCGGACGTCGCCGGTCGCCAGGTGGAGCCGCCACGACACCATGATCGACGCGACGCCCGCGCAGGTCTCGCAGTACGCGCGGTCCGGCGGCAGTTCCCAGTCCTCGCCGAAACCCTCGTCCTGGTGCCGGGAGCCCATGCCGCCGGTCAGGTACGTGCGCCGCGCGACGGCGTGCTCCCACTGCCGTTCGATCGCGCGGAGCAGCGGCGCGTCGTCCAGCTCGACGGCGACGTCCACCGCCGCCGCGGCGAGGTAGAGCGCGCGCACCGCGTGGCCCCGGAACGTCGTGGCTTCCCGGATCGGGACGTCGTCCTGGAAGTACGCCCGGCCCAGCGGGATGTCGCGCAGGGTCCGGTGGCCGCGCCGGTCGAGGAACCGGCGTGCCTGCTCGACGTACCGGCTTTCGCCCAGCGCCCGGCCGAACTCCGCGAGCCCGGCCTCGATCTCCGGGTGGCCGCAGATCCCGGCGGTCGCGAACACCTCGCAGACGTGGTCGGCGGCGCGGCGGGCGATGTCGACGAGGTCGCCGTCCCCGGCGGTCCGCAGCCGGGCGACCGCGGCCTGCAGCAGGTGGCCGGTGTTGTACAGCTCGTGGCCGTCCTCCAGGTCGCGGTAGCGGGGAGGCCGGCCGGGGTGGCCGAAGCACGTGTTCAGGTAGCCGTCGGCGTCCTGGGCCCGGCCGACGCGGGCGGTGAGCCGGCGGATCGACTCGTCGACTTCCGGCGCGCCGGATCGGCCGTGCTCCCAGCACATCGCCTCGATCAGCTTGTAGACCTCGGAGTCCGAGAACGGCCACCCGGGCCGCTCCGGGCCGGTCGTGCCGTCGGCGACCCGGTCGAAGTTGGCGAGCCAGCCGAGCTCTTCCATCCACCGTTCGCAGTGCGCGAGGGTCTCGGCCGCGTTCGTCTCCTGCCGCTTCGCCCAGAACCCGCCCGTCAGCGTGACCTCCTTCAGGCCGAGCGGGCGCCGGTCGCCGCGGGAGGGCACGACGGGACGGCCGCCCGCCGGGTCGGTGCCGAGCACGGTCACGCGGGCTCCCAGGGCAGGTCGGCGCCTTCACGGGTGAAGACGGGGATGCGGTCGAGGGGCGCGGCGACGTCGCGGGTCGTCCCGCCGTCGACGGTCTCCCCGGTGGCGGCGTCCACCCACCGGCTCCCGGCCGGCAGGTAGACCGGGCGCGAGCGCTGCCCGGGTCCGCTGATCGGGGCGACGAGGATGTCGGGGCCGAACAGGAACTGGTCGTCGACCTCCCAGGCGATCGGGTCGCCGGGGTGGTCGACGAACAGCGGCCGCATCGGCGGCAGTCCGTCGCGCGCCGCGGCACGCATCTGCTCGTGGATGTAGGGCCGCAGCCGTTCCCGCAGGCGCAGCAGCCCGGAGATGATCTCGTACGCCTCGTCGCCGTAGGACCACACCTCGTTGGGGCCGCCGGTCTGCGCGTACGACGTCGGCGTGCGGGGCTCGCGGTCGCCGTGCAGCCGGAACAACGGGCAGAACACGCCGTACTGGAACCAGCGGATCATGAGCTCCCGGTAGGCCGGGTCACCGGCGTCGCCGCCGTGGAACCCGCCGATGTCGGTGGTCCACCAGGGGATTCCCGAGAGCGCGACGCCGAGCCCGGCCCGGATCTGCTCCCGCAGCGACTGCCACGTCGCCGGGATGTCGCCGGACCACACCGCGGCGCCGTACTTCTGCGCCCCGGCCCACGCCGAGCGGCACAGCAGCACCGTCGGTTCCCGCCCGGCCGCGGCCATGCCCTCGGCGAACAGGCGGGCGTTGTCCCGCGGGTAGATCGTCGCGACCTCGGCGCCCGGCCCGGCGTAGAAGGCCAGGTTCCCCGGCTGGGCCGGGTTGAGCTCGGGTTCGCTCGCGTCGAGCCAGAACACGTCGATGCCCTGGTCCAGGTAGTTGCGCCGGACGACGTCCCAGACGAACTCGCGCGTCTCGGGGTTGGTCGGGTCGTAGAACGCGACCGGCATCGGCACGGCCATGCCCTTGTCCTGGATGGTCTGGTGGAACTCCACGCCCTGATCGGAGCCGACGAGCAGGCCGCGGTCCCGGTACTCGGCGAAGTGCTCGCTCAGCGGCGAAACGGTCGGCCAGATCGACACCATGAGCTTGACGCCCATCCCGGCCAGCTCCTCGACCATGCCCGGCACGTCCGGCCACTCGGTCTCGTCGAACCGGAAGTCGCCCATCGCCGTCCAGTGGAAGTAGTCGGCGACGATCACCGACATCGGCAGGCCGCGCCGGTGGTGCTCGCGCGCCACGCCGAGCAGCTCCTCCTGGTCGCGGTAGCGCAGCTTGCACTGCCAGAAGCCGCTCGCCCACTCCGGCAGCTCGGGCGGGTGACCCGTGGCGTCCGCGTACCGCGCCAGGATCCCGGCGGGACTCGGAGCGGCGGTCAGCCAGTAGTCGATTTCCCGCGCCTGGCCCGCCTGCCAGCGGGTGACGTTCTCGGAGAACTCGACCCGGCCGACCGCCGGGTTGTTCCACAGCAGGCCGTAGCCGCGGCTGGACAGCACGAACGGGATGCACACCTCGGCGTTGCGCTGCACTAGGTCCAGCGACAGGCCCTTGATGTCCAGCCGCCCGTGGGTGCGCTGGCCGAGACCGAACAGCTTTTCGCCCGGGTAGGCCGCGAATTGCTGGTGGATCTCGTACGCGCCGGACCGGTTGCCCTGGAAGACCCGCGCGCCCGGCATCCAGAAGTGTTCGCGGCGCTCCGCCAGCAGCTCCGCCCCGGTGCTGGTGCGCGTGAACGTCAGCAGCGGTTCCGGGTAGGCGGCGGCGGTGTCGAAGCCGACGTCCACGGTCAGCTCGCCGTGGACGAAGACGGCGTGCCGGTCCGAGGTCTTGACGACCGGCGGCTCGGTGGCCGGCGGCCGGTCGAGCGCGCCGTGGCTTTCGGCCGGGATCCGGTAGGGCGCGGCCCGGACGCGGACGCTGTCGTGACCCCACGCCACGATCGTGAGCACCTCGTGGCGGTGCCGCACCTCGAGAGCCGTGCCGGAAGAGCGGAAGAGCACCAAGGGAAGACTCCTAGTCCTTGACCGCGCCGGCGGTGACCCCGCCCGCCACGTACCGTTGGGCGACGATGAGCAGGATCGCGGCGGGCACGGACGCCACCGCGGCCGTCGCCATGATCGAGTTCCACTCGGTCGTGTTGTTGCCGATGTAGCGGTAGATCCCCAGCGTCACCGGGACCATGTCACCGTTGCGGTCCAATGTGGACGCGAAGATGAAGTCCGACCAGGCCCACAGGAACGCGAACAGCGAAACCGTCAGGATCGCGTTGCGGCTGATCGGCAGCACGATCGACGTGAAGGTGCGCCACGTGCCGGCGCCGTCGATCCTGGCCGCCTGCAGCAGCTCGCCCGCGATGCCGGACATGAACGTGGTGAACACGAGGACACCGAACGGGACCGCGATCGTCGAGTCGGCGACGATCAGGCCCCACACCGTGTTGAGCCAGCCGAGCCGGACGTAGATCGCGTAGAACCCGATGGCCATCACCACGCTGGGGATCATCTGGGCGACCAGCAGCACGAAGTTGAGCGTTCCCTTGCCGCGCACCCGCAGCTTGGCCAGCGCGAACCCCGCCGGCGCCGCGATCACCAGGGTCAGCGCGACGCAGCCGAGCCCGACGAACAGGCTCGTGCCCAGCGCCGGGAACTGGTCGCCGACGACGTTCGCGTACCCCTGCAGCGTCGGGTTCTCCGGGTACCAGTGCGGCGGGTCGGCGCGCATGTCCTCGGTCCTGGTGAGCGAGACGTTGACCATCCAGTAGACGGGGAAGAGCATCAGCGCGGCCAGGACGACGCCGAGTGCTGTCTTCCACCAGGTGCGTTGCCGGGTCATGACCGCTCCTGACGCCGTTGCAGGTGGAGGTAGAGGAACCCGAAGACCAGCGCGATCACGATGAGCAGGTTCCCGATCGCCGCCGCGGGCGAGAAGTCCGGCTGGCCGGTGCCGAACGCCTCCCGGTAGGACCAGACGGCGAGGGTCGTCGAGACGTTCCCCGGACCGCCGGTGGTCATGATCCAGATGACGTCCACCACCTTGAGGGTGTAGACGAGGCCGAGCAGCAGGGTGATCGCCGAGACCGGCCGCAGCATCGGCACCGTGACGCGCCAGAACTGCTGCCAGGCGTTCGCGCCGTCCAACGAAGCCGCTTCGTAGAGGTCTTCGGGGATGTTCTGCAGTCCCGAGTAGAGGATCACCAGGTTGAACGGGATGCCGAGCCAGATGTTCGCGACGAGCACCGAGGTCAGGGCCCAGTCCGGCGAGGTCAGCCAGTTGACCTCGCCGATGCCGAACGCCCGCAGCACGGAGTTCACGATGCCGGTGTCGCTGTTGAGCATCCACGACCACGTCGAGCCCGACACGATCAGCGGCAGCAGCCACGGCACCAGGAACAGCGCCCGCAGCAGCCCGGACAGCCGGAAGTTGGCCCGGAAGAACACGGCCAGCGCCAGCCCGATGAGGTACTGCGCGGCGATCGACCCGAAGGTGAACACCACGGTGTTCCGCACCGCGGGCCCGAACGCCGGTGAGCCGAAGAGGGCGGCGTAGTTGTCGAAGCCGACGAACTTCGCGTTGCCCAGCACGAAGGCTCTCGCGTTGTAGGCGTGCACGCTGAGGTCGATGTTCCGGATCAGCGGGTAGGCGTAGAAGACCGCCAGGTAGACCGCCAGTGGCGCGAGGAAGCCGAGCGCCGCCCACTGCGCCGGGCGCCGTCCCCGCCGCTTCCCGGTGGCCGGGGCGGGCGCGGACTCCGCCCGGACCCGCCGTTCGGCCACCGCGGTGTTCGTGTTGGCACGCATGGAATTCCTTCGTCAGCGGACCGCGGCGGACGCGGTCTTCTGCGCTTCGCTCAGCGCGTCCTGCGGGGACTTCGAGCCACTGAGCGCGTTCTGCACGGCGGTCCACAGCGGTTCGGAGATCTTCGGGTACTTGGTGCCGAGGTTGTCACTCGTGCGCCCCTTGGCGTGGCGCACGGCTTCGACCCACTGCTTCAGCTCGGGGTGCTGGGCCAGCAAGGCGTCCTGGCCGGCCTTCGTCGGCGGGACGTAGTAGGCGAACGTGTTCGCCGTCTCGACCATGCCCTGGGGGGTGGTCATGCACTCGACGATCTTCTTCGTGACGGCGTAGCGCGCGTTGTCCTTCTGCACCGGCACGGTGAGGAACTCGCCACCGGTCGGGGCGGGCGCGACGCCGCCGGTGCGGCCGGGGAGCTGGATGACGCCGGTGGGGAACTTGGCCTTGGCGGCGCTGGTCACCTGCCAGGTGCCGTTGACGGCGAACCCGAAGCCGCCGGTCAGGAACTCCTCCCAGGAGGTGTTCTGGGAGTTGCTGATGACGGAGTTCGGCGCGTACCCGGACTTCAGCCAGCCGGTCCACAGGTCGAGCGCGGCCACCGCCGCCGGCGAGTCGAGCTGCTTGAGGTCGGCCCCGGCGCCCCAGAACCACGGCAGGAACTGGAAGGAGCCTTCCTCCGTGCCGATCCCGGCGAACGTGATGCCCTTGTGCCCGGCGGCCGCCACCTTCTGCAGCGCCGCGGTCAGGCTCGCCCAGTCCTTGACGGACGCGGGATCGACCCCGGCGGCGTCCAGCACGGCCTTGTTGTAGTAGATCGCCAGGGTGTTGGCGCCGATGGGCACGCCGTAGGCCTTGCCGTCGACGACGCCGGCGGCGAGCAGGTTCTGGTCGATCCCGGTGGTGTCGAGGCCGAACTCGTCCATCGAGGTCAGCATGCTGGTGCCGGCGAGCGTCGACACCGCGGGGTTGTCGAGCAGGATCACGTCCGGCGACGTGCCCTCCTGCGCGGCGAGCAGCGCCTGGTTCGTCAAAGCGGTGGTGTCGTAGGCGGTGCGCTTGATGGTGACCCCGGCCTGGCCGCCGCACGAGTCGACGCGCTTGGCCCAGTCCGAGGACGCCTCGTGCTGGGGGTAGGGGTCCCACCACGTGTAGGTGCCGTTCGCGGCGTTGCCGCCACCGCCGTCGCTCGCCGACGAGCACGCGGTCAGGCCGGTGACGCACAGGGCCGCGGCGCCGAGGGCGATCGCGGTGCGAGCGGATTTCGATGAACGCTTCACTGGATTCCTCCTTGAAAACGTGAAGGGCTAGGGACGGAGCGGGGGACGGCCCGTGCTGCCGCGGTCGGCGAACTCGGGGGCGAGGAGCCGCAGGACCGGCGGCTCCTCGCGGGCCTGCGGCGACTCGATCCGCCGCACGAGCTGACGCACGGCCTGCTCGCCCAGCCGGTCCGGCGCGCTTTCGATCGACGAGAAGGGGAGCGAGAAGGTACGGGCGAACTCGTCGGAGTACCGGCCGATCACCGACAGGTCCTCGGGCACGCGCAGCCCGCGGGCGGTCAGCACCGACGGCAGCGCCGCCGCGGCGGCCTCGTTGTTGAGCAGCAGGCCGGTCGCCGCCGGGTGGGCGTCGAGGAGGCCGTGCAGGTCCTGCCCGACCTCGGGCTGGCGGGAGGCGCCGAACACGGCGTGGATCTCGATGCCGCGCTCCCGCGCCTCCCGCAGCGCCGCGTTCTGGAGCCGCCAGACGTAGGCGCCGCCCCGTTCCACCACGTGCTCCGGCTGCGACACCAGGATCAGCTCGCGGTGGCCGTGGGCGTGCATGTGCTCGACCATGAGGCGCCCGGCCGCCTCGAAGTCGAGGTCGAACACGTCCACGCCCGAGCAATCACCGGGCATCCCCACCAGGGCACCGGGTTGCGGAGCCGACCGCAGGATCGGCACCCGCTCGTCGTCCTGCGCGACGTTGAGCAGGACGACCCCGTCGACCATGCGGGAGCCGGTGATCCGGGTGAGCGCGTGCGCCCCGTCGGCCTCGGTCACCAGCAGCGTGTCGTAGCCCAGCGCGCGCGCCGTGTCCGAGACGCCCAGCATGTACTGCAACATGGCGGGCGCGAACTCGTCCGAGAAGAACTGCGCGAGCAGGCCGACGACCATCGTCTGGGACGTGGCGAGCGCCTTCGCCCCGGCGTTCGGCGTGTAACCGAGCTCCAGGGCCAGCTCCCGCACCCGCCGGCGCACGCCGTCCGAGATCGCGCGCTTGCCGGACAGGGCATAGGACGCCGTACTGCGCGAGACGCCCGCGGCCTTGGCGATGTCGCCGATGGTGACCAACTTTTCCTCCGGTCCGGGTTCAACGCGCGGGTGCGCTGAAGGGGGCGATGGTGATCCGGTCCAGCACCGGCGCCCACCGGGAGCGCAGCGCCACGCCGGGGAACGTGTCCGAGGCGTAGGTGGTGCCGTCGAAGTCCGGCAGCTCGCCGGACCGGAACGTGAGGGTGTTCTCACCCGGCCTGAGCTGGACCGGCACGGTGAGCTCCCAGAAGTCGTCCTGGTGGAAGCTGTGCGGGAACAGCACCCGGTGCGCGGCCCCGCCGTTGACGGAGACGTCCGCGTGCCGGGCCACCGGGTCGGGGTTGTAGTGCGTGGCGCTGCTCCTGAGGGTGAGGGACGTCAACGTCGTAGGGGCGAGGATCGGACTCTGCGTGGTCGAACCGGTTCGCCGGCGGTGATCGTCGAACCGGTTCGACGGTCGGGATTCAGCGCCCATTGTGAGCGCTAACACGGACGGATGACAACCCCCGGATCCGGCCGGGGAGAGTTGGCCGGTTCCGCGGTCATCGGGTGACCGGCCACCGGTGGCGCGCGCCGCTGCCTGTCGCGGAACCTCCGCGGGGAGTGGCCGCTACGTCGCGTGGATCCGTGCGGTTGCCCCGCGAGACGACGTTTCGCCGAGGGGCGAAATGTTTCCGGGTCGGTTGACGCTGTTCGCGCGCCGCTGGCAAGTTCGATTCCACGAGGGTGCCGTCACCCGGCCGGGGGATGCCGAGGTGGCGATCCGGCACTCTCGCAACTGGGGAGCAGTACCGGGGGAATCCGTGCCGGGCGACGACATTTTCTGAGCGGCCGGGGGAATTCGGCCGAGGTGGTTCGCCCGTACCACATCTTCGTGCTGTTTCTCCGACCTGGCTGCGGCCATTTCCCTTTTGTCGCACGAGAAGCCGAGAGAAAGCGTTGTCTTCATGAAATCGAGAACCAGGGTGTTCGCTGTCCTCATGTTCGCGTTGTCGGTGGTGCTGGCGGGTGTGACGCCGGCGCCGGCGGCCCCGGCGCAGACTGTGGAGCTGGCGGGGCCGGCGGGGAGTGGTCTTCCGCCGTATCTCGCGGTGATCAAGCCGGTGTCGGCTGAGCGGCTGGGGTCGAGCTGGCATGAGGGGTGCCCGGTGGGTCCGGATCAGTTGCGGTTGGTGAGCTTGCCGTTCGTGGGGTTCGACGGTGGGGTGCACCGGGGTGAGCTGGTCGTGAACGCCGATCGTGCGGT
>NZ_JBEXVF010000087.1:0-36884 GCF_040629235.1 Amycolatopsis sp. NPDC005961
CTCGCTTCGCCGTTGCTCGTGTCGCGCTCGACCGGGCCCCAGCCGTTCGTCGCCGTCAGGAACGGCCGATCACCCCATTGGTGCGAGCGTCAGAAGCCGGTCAGGCCGTTGGGTACCCCCAGGCCCGTCGGGGCGTCGTAGCCCGGGCCCGCGACGCACAGGTAGTCATTGCCGCACTTCCTGCCCGCGCCCGAGGGGTCGTTGTTGCCCGTCGTGATGTCCACGAACGATGCCGCCTTCGCGTACAGGCTCGACGGCTGGGTCGCGCCCGCCTGGCCTGAGCGGCCGATCAACCCCGCGATGTACGGCGCCGATGCGCTGGTGCCGTTCACCGGGAGCCAGCCGCCCGCGTCCGTGTAGTGGATCGCGATGTCCTCCGCCGCCGACGCTATGTCCGCCACCGTGCGCTTGCCGCAGTGGGTGTCCTTCTGCCACGACGGCTTCGCGATGTACGCCGAGCAGCCGCTGCCGCCGTACTGCCACGCCGACTCCGCCCAGCCGCGGGCCGAGGACGGGTCGCGGGTCAACGTCGTCCCGCCGACCGAGACCGTGGTCGCCAGGACCGCGGGGTAGCTCGCCGCCGTGAAGCCCGCGTCTCCCGAGGACGCCACGACCGTCACGCCCGGGTGCCGGTAGTGGCTCGCGAACGCCAGCGGTGCGCCGCTTTCCCGTGCGCCGTAACTGTTCGAGACCACCGAAGCGCCCAGCCGGACCGCGGTGTCCTCCGTCTCCGCCAGGTCGGCGAAGCCCGGTGTGGTGCCTTCGACGACCACCAGCCGGCACGACGGGCATGCCGCCGACACCATCGAGACGTCCAAAGTGGACTCCAGTGCCCAGCCGAAGTCCGCTTCGGGCAGCGGTGCGGCGAGACCCTGCTGGTTGACCTTGCGGAAGCAACCGTTCGCCGTCGTGCACGGCGGCAGGCCGTACTGCGCCCGGTACGCCGCCAGGTCCGCCTCCAGGTTCGGGGCGTCGTAGGCGATCGAGATGCCGACGACCGTGTCCGGGCCCGGCGCAGCCGGCAGCCGGTAGGCCGACGCCAGGTCGTCCGCACCCCAGCCGATCGGACCGTCGGCCAACGCGTGCGCGGAGGGGTACGTGGTGAGGCAGCGCAGCAGGCCCGGTCCCGGGTCGGGGCACGCCGCGCGAGGTGCCGTGGCGGCCGTCGCGGCCGGGGCGAACCCGGCCACCGCCACCACCGCGGCCAGCAGGCCGATCCATCTTCTGTTCACAGTGGACTCTCCTCAGACCGGGTAGACGTGGTAGGCGGCGGTGATCGACTCGGCCACGGTGGCCCCGGCCGCGTCGGACGCCGTCACGCGCAGCGAGACGTCCGCGCCGCGGAAGGCCTCCGTGAGCGCGGTGAAGTCCGCGTGGAAGACCCCGGCGCCGCGGGCGGTCACCGGCGCGTCGAGCCAGGTCGTGCCGTCGGTCGAGTACTGGACCGTCGCGCCGGTGATCGGCGAGGCGACGCTCTGCTGCAGGTGCCCGACCGTGAGGTCGAGGCTCTGTGGCCCGGACACCGTGGAGCCGTCCGGACGCAGCCCGCCGACGGCGTACCCGAGGGTCAGCATCGGCTCGACCGCGCACGACCGGTCGACTCCGCCCCGTTGACGCAGGCAGACGAGCGACGGCGGGAGCTGCGCGCCCTCGACGTGCTGCGACTTCCACGTCCACTCGGTGTGGGTCGCCGTGCTCTGGCGGTACATCGGCCCGGTGCGCCCGGCATCGATCGTCAGCCCCAGTGTCGACGGTCCGGACGCCACCGGCTGCTCCAGCGTGAGGTCGGTGGTCCCGGCCGGGTCGCCCTCGGCGAGCGTGGCGCCGTCCTGGGTCAGCGTGTAGTGCCCGGTGACGGTGTCGCGAGACTCGCCGTAGAAGCCGAAGCCGGTGTGCCCCGGCTGGTTGTCGCTGAACGGCGTGATCGACAGCCGCAGCAGGTCCCCGGCCCTCGTCGCGGCCGGCGCTACCGGCGCGCTGCCGTCGTCCGGCGGCAGCAGCGCGACCTCGCCCGCCGGGTGCAGCGGGAACTTGTTCCACTCCTCGGTGACCGCCGAGCCGCCCCGGTAGGCGTGGAACGGCTCGTACTGGCCGCCGGCCCAGCCGGGGAACGGCCCGGGCAGGACGTACTTCGAGAACCCGCCGAACCAGCGCAGGTCCGGTGCCGCCGAGACGTACTCGACCTGCTTGCGCGGCAGCTGGATCGAGTGCGAGACACGGCCGCTGACGTCCTCGAAGGAGAACATCCCGCTGCGCTGCCGCAACCCCAGCGACGAGTACTCGCTGAAGTAGGTCGAGTCGACCGCGGCCACGTCGCGAGCCGTGATCACGTACCGCTGCTGCGGGATCGTTCCCAGCGAGGCTTTCTGCAGCACGTATTCGTACGGCGTGCCCGGCCCCGGCGGGGACACCAGCCTGCTGTACGGGTACGTCTGCAGCGCGCCCGTGCGCACCGGAACGGCCGTCGGCGACACCGCGATCGGCACGCCGGGCCCGGCGTCGAAGTCGACGAGCAGCGCCGGTCCCGTCGTGGCCGCCCGGCGGAACAGGAACCCGGTGTCGTCGAGCAGCGCCGGCCGCGGCGTCACCCACGTCAGCTTGCTCGAAGCGCGGGAAGCGTCGACGCGGACGGTCTTGTCCGCCTTGACCGCGAACTCCGGTTGCGCGCTGAACCGCACCTCAGTCGGGTTGCCGTCGGCGTCGGCCGTCCAGAACAGGCCGAGCGCGCTGTAGTTCCCGTCCGGGGCGCTGAACTTCGCCGTACCGCCGGAGAAGTAGTTGACGCTTTCGACCGGGTCGAGCAGGTTCCCGTCATCGGTGTTGTAGAGGAACGCGACGCCGGTGTCGGCCGGTTTGCCCGCGATGTCGGTGGCGTCGAGCGACACCGTGCGCATCACCGAACGCGGCTGGACGGCCGGGCGCGCCCCGGGCAGCGCGAACCGGGCGCCGCCGGCGAACAGTCCCTGTCCGCCGAAGTGCCCGCGCGCGTTGTCCTCTTTGAACTGCTTCGCCAGCGCGGGCCCGAACGTCGCCGGGTCGGCGGGCAGCGGTGCGCCGGCCAGCAGCGCGCCGACGTCGAACAGGCTCAGGTCCAGCCCGCGCCCGAGGTAGGGGAGCGCGGTGCCGGGCAGCTCGTAGTCGCGGTCGCCGAGCCGCAGGTGCACCAGCGCCCGCGCCATGCCCTTCCCGGCGGCCGGCCGAACGTCGAACAGGGACCGGCCGTCGGCGGTGGTCCGGACGCTGACGCGTTCGCCGGTGATCAAGGTGGCGGACGTCGTGGGCACCGCGGCGCCGGCCTGCGGGGGAGCGATTCCCCCGAGCCCGGCGAGCACGACCCCCAGGACGGACAAAGTTCTTCGCACTGGCACCTCCGTGTGGTGGTTGATCACCACTACCGACGAGCCAGACGCCGAAGCCGTTGAGGCCGGTTCTCGATCTTTCGGAAGTTACCTCGATCGGGTCAACGACCGAGAGTCAGGAATGGGTCGCGGGAACCGGCCGCGCGACGCCGAAACCGCCGTACGGACCGGCTTTCGCGCGCTTGCGGACCTCGTCGAAGTGCCGGTGCACGGCTTCGGCCGCGGCGTCCGCGTCGCGCAGCAGGAGCGCGTCGACGATGGCCTGGTGCCGCTTCGCGGTCGCCGTCGGCGACGACGCCGGCCCGCCCAGCTCGCTTTCGGCGATCCGGTAGACGTCCCAGAACAGCCCGGTGAGCTCGCGCGCGAGGTCGAACCCGGCCTCGGCGCAGATGAGGTCGTGGAACTCGCGGTCGGCCTCCGCGGCGTCCGGGCCCTTGCGCTTCATCCGCGCGACGCAGGCCTGGAGCTCCTCGACCAGGCCGGGCCGGTGGTCGGTGGCGACGCGGCGGGTCAGCTCGGTCTCGAGCATCTCCCGCACCTCCAGGAGGTCGCGCAGCCGTCCGACGTCGGTGGCCCCGCGGGCGCGGGTGCGGAACAGCAGCCACGTCTGCAGCGACTCCGACCCGGCGGACCCGACGAACGTGCCGTAGCCGTGGCGGATCTCGACGATGCCGAGGGCCTGCAGGGCCTTGATCGCCTCGCGGATGGAGTTGCGGCTGACGCCGATGTCCTCCATCAGGCTCAGCTCGGTGGGCATGGGTGCGCCCGGCGGGAGCTCCCGCTCGACGATCAGGTCGATGATGCGCTTGGTGATCTCTTCGCTGCGCTGCGGACGGGCCACTGCTGTCCTCCCCGGATGCGTCGTGAGAGGACATCCTACGTCATACGTCCAGAAGGGTTGACCAGCACGCGAACCCATCCTAGGCTCACGCCGGTCATAGGACGTCCCATGTCCTACCGTTCGAGGCCAGCCGGAGACACCGATGTCCCAGAGCCCGTCGCTCAGCCGCCGCCAGTTGCTGCGCTACACCACCTTCGCCGGGGCGGCCATGGCGTTCCCGACCGTGCTCGCCGCGTGCGGCGGGCCGGCTTCCACCAACAAGACCGGCAGCTCGGCGGGCTCGCTCACCGCCGTCATCGGCTACGGCAACAACCAGACGTGGGACCCGCTGCAGACCGCGTCCGCGTTCTCGATGGCCGCGATCCTGCACTGCTACGAGTCCCTCGTGGAGGGTGACCCGATCACCCGCGCTCCCTTCCCCGGCCTGGCGAAGGCGCTGCCCGCCGACGCGAGCGGCACCAGCCTGAAGTTCGAGCTGCGCGACGGTGCGAAGTGGCACGACGGCCAGCCCGTGACCGCCGACGATGTCGTCTTCACCTACGCCCGCGCCCTCGACGAGAAGGAGAACGTGCTGATCCACAGCTTCTTCTCGCACTGGCTGCAGGAGGTCCGCAAGACCGGCGACCGCGCGGTCGAGTTCGTCCTCAAGTTCCCGTTCCCGTACGCGCTGCAGCGGATCCAGTGCTGCAAGATCGTCCCGAAGCACGTCTACGACGGCAAGTGGGACGACGCCAAGGGCGGCAAGGTCGTCGGCTCCGGCCCGTACAAGGTCGTCGAGCAGGCCCCGCTGTCCCACACCAGCTTCGAGAAGTTCGCCGACTACAACGGCCCGCGCCCGGCGGCCTACGACAAGATGCTCTGGAAGTCCATCGTGGACTCCGCCCCGCGCGTCGCCGCGATCTCCGGTGCCAAGCCGGACGCGCAGATCGCCGAGAACATCCCGGCCGCCAACGCCGACCAGCTGCGCAAGGCCGGTCGCACGGTCGAGTTCGCCGACGGCGGCAACAACCTCTTCCTGCTCTTCAACACCGCGCACGCGCCGTTCGACAAGAACCTCGTGCGCCAGGCGCTGCACTACGCCATCGACAAGAAGAAGATGATCGACATCGGGCTGAAGGGCGCCGGCTCGCCCGGGACGTCGTTCATCAACCCGAAGCTCCCGTCCTCACAGCCGGCGTCGCAGGACTTCGCCTACAACCCCGACAAGGCGAAGCAGCTGCTGCAGCAGGCCGGAGTGAGCAACCTCAAGGTCACGCTGTCCACGACGAACACCTCGCTCGTCGCCGACTGCGTCAAGGTGATCAAGGAGGGCTGGGACGCGATCGGCGTCCAGACCACTTTGGACAGCCAGGACACCAAGGCGCTGTTCTCGAAGCTGGACGCGGGCACCGACTTCCAGGTCGTCGCGACGACGAACAACCCGCTGCAGTTCGGCAACGACCCCGACCTGATGATCCGGTACTACTACGACGCCAAGTCCATCCTCACGAGCAAGTACGCCCGCTTCACCGGCGCCGACGCCCAGTCGCTGCTCGCGCTGCAGGACCAGGCCGCGGCGGAGACGGACGAGGCCAAGCGGACGGCGCTGAACAAGCAGCTGCTGGACCTGATCTCCGAGCAGGCCGTCATCTACCCGGTGGTGTTCACCCAGCTCGGCACGGCGTGGGACCCGAAGGCGCTCAGCGGCGTGCGCGCCCAGGGCTACCCGGGCATCTACCTGAACCAGGCCAAGCCGGTCTAGGAGGAGAACACCCGTGGCCGTCGTCGTGCGGATGCTGCTCAGCCGCATCCTCGCCCTTATCCCGCTGCTGCTCGGCGTGATCCTGTTCGTGTTCATCGTGATGCGGTTCGCACCGGTCGACCCGGCGCTGGCCGCGTTCGACGGCGCGAACGCCACCGCTGAGCAGCTGCAGCAGTTCCGGCTCGAGAACGGGCTGCTGGACCCGCTGCCGCTGCAGTACGTCCACTTCGTCTGGCACCTGGCCCAGGGCGACTTCGGGACCAGCGTGATCACCAAGCAGCCGGTCGGCGACACGATCTCGACGGCGCTGCCGCTGACCGTCCAGCTGACCCTGCTCGGCCTGGTCATCGCGCTGGTGACGGCGCTGGTGCTCGGCGTGACGTCGGCGCTGTTCCGCGACCGCTGGCCGGACAAGGTGATCCGCGTGGTCACCCTGGCCGGGGTCGCCGCGCCGGCGTTCTGGGTGGCGCTGCTGCTGGTCCAGTGGCTGGCGGTCGGCGAGGGCCTGTTCCCGACCAGCGGCTACGTCAGCCCGGCCGACTCCTTCGGCGGCTGGCTCAACTCGCTGACGCTGCCCGCGGTCTCCCTGGCGCTGCCGGTGGCCGCGCAGCTGACCCGGGTGATCCGGACGTCGATGGTCGAAGAGCTCGACAAGGACTACGTCCGCACCGCGCGCGGCGGCGGCCTGCCGCCGGTGGTCGTGGTCGGGCGCAACGTGCTGCGCAACGCGCTGGTCACGCCGCTGACCGTGCTCGGCCTGCGGGTCGGCTACCTGCTGGGCGGCGCCGTCGTCATCGAGACGATGTTCGCGCTGCCGGGGATGGGGCAGAACATGATCCAGGCCGTCACCGACGGCGACACCGCCAAGGTGCAGGGCTTCGTCATCACGATCGCGATCGGGTTCGTGCTGGTCAACCTGATCGTCGACGTCCTGTACCTGATCGCGAACCCGCGCCTGTGGAGCCACGCGTGAAGCGCCTGCGCGCGGCCTGGCCCGCGCTCGCGATCCTCGGCGTGCTGCTCCTGGTCGCCGTGCTCGGCACGCTCGTCGCGACGCACAACCCGGACGCGCTCAGCACCGACACCGGCGGCCCGAGCGGGTCCCACTGGTTCGGCACCGACACCTCCGGCCGCGACATCTTCTCCCGGCTCGTCGCCGGCACGCGCTGGTCGCTCGCCATCGGCCTGGGGGCGGTGGCGCTCGCGCTCGTGTCGGGGGCGGTGATCGGGGCGTTCGCCGCGACCTCGAACCGCCGCGTGGACGCCGTCGTCATGCGGGTCCTCGACGTCATCATGGCGTTCCCCGGTATCGCGCTGGCCGCGGTGCTGGTGGCGGTGTTCGGCCACGGGATCCTGGTGCTGATCCTCGCCATCGGGTTCTTGAACATGCCCGCGGTGGCGCGGGTGATCCGGGCGAACGTCCTGGCCCAGTACGGCGAGGACTACGTCGCGGCCGAACGCGTGATCGGCGCGAGGCGGTTCTTCGTGCTGACGCGGCACGTCGCGATCAACTGCGCCGCGCCGGTGCTGGTCTACTGCACGGTCACGGTGGCCGACGCGATCGTGTTCGAGGCGTCCCTGTCGTTCATCGGGGCAGGCATCCAGCCGCCGGACCCGTCGTGGGGTTCGGTGCTGGCCGACGGCAAGGACCTGGTGCTGACCGGCGGCTGGTGGGCGACGCTGTTCCCCGGCTTGCTGATCCTGGTCACGGTGCTCGCGCTGAACATCCTGTCCGAGCGGATCTCGGACGCCTGGGCCGCGCCGTCGGCCCGCGCGGTCAAGGCGGCCGAAGTCGCGAAGGCCGTCGAGAAGCGCGAAGACGCCGACACCGCGCCCGTCCTGCCGATCGCCGGCCTGCGGGAAGCGGGGGAGCGGCTGGCCCGCACCGCCCGGTCCCTGGACCACCGCGAGACGGTCCTGGAGGTCGACCGGCTGGCGATCGCGTTCCCCGGCCGTCACGAAGGGGTGGCCGTCGTCGACGGCGTGTCCTTCAGCGTCCGCGCGGGCGAAGTCCTCGGCTTGATCGGCGAGTCCGGCTGCGGCAAGACGCTCACCGCGCTGTCGATCCTCGGCCTGCAGCCCGCGACCGCCCGGGTATCCGGCCAGATCCGGTTCGCCCAGCGCGATCTGCTCGCTTTGCGCCCCGGTGAACGACGGAGGCACCTCGGCCACGACATCGCGATGATCTACCAGGACGCGTTGAGCTCGCTCAACCCGGCGATGACGATCCGGGCCCAGCTCAAGCAGTTCACCCGCCGCGGCGGCACCCGCACCCCGGCCGAGCTGCTCGAACTGGTCAACCTCGACCCGGAACGGACGCTGCGCGCGTACCCGCACGAGCTGTCCGGTGGCCAGCGCCAGCGCGTGCTGATCGCGATGGCGCTCTCGCGGGACCCGAAGCTGATCGTCGCCGACGAGCCGACCACCGCGCTCGACGTCACCGTGCAGGCGCAGATCATGGCGCTGCTGCTGCGGCTGCAGGAAGAGCTCGGGTTCGCGCTCGTCCTCGTCTCGCACGACCTGGCGCTGGTGTCCGAGATCGCCGACCGCGTCGTCGTCATGTACGGCGGCCAGGTCGCCGAGCTGGGCGCGACCGCCGAGGTCGTGGGTTCGCCCCGGCACCACTACACGCGCGGGCTGCTCAGCGCGGTGCTGTCGCTGGAGGAGAACGAGGCGCGGCTCACCCAGATCAAGGGGGTCGTCCCGGCCCCGGCCGAGTTCCCGGCCGGCTGCCGCTTCGCCGACCGCTGCCCGGCCGCCCGCGCCAAGTGCCACGACGAGACGCCGGTCCGCTTCGGCGAGCCCGTCGACCACCTCGTCGCCTGCCACTTCCCGGCCGTCGACATCGCTCGCGAGAAGGAGGCGACGGCGTGAGCCTCCTGGAGCTCGACGGCGTCCACGTCGTCCACAAGATCCGCGGCCGAGGCCTCTTCGGCCACGACAGCGTCTACGCCCTCACCGACGCCCACCTGGTCGTCGCACCGGGGGAGACGATCGGCATCGTCGGCGAGTCGGGCTGCGGCAAGTCGACCCTGGCGAAGGTGATCGTCGGCCTGCAGCCCCCGACCGCCGGCACGGTCCGGTTCCGGGGGAAGCCCCTGGACGCGGGGTCCGGGCGCGAGGTCGGCATGGTCTTCCAGGACCCGTCGACCGCGCTCAACCGGCGGCTCGCCGTCGCCAGGATCATCCGCGACCCCCTGGACGTGCACAAAGCCGGGACGCCGGCCGAGCGCGACGACCGCGTCCGCGAGCTGATGTCGCTGGTCGGCCTGCCCGCCAGCGCCGCCGACGCGGTCCCGGGCCAGCTCTCCGGCGGCCAGCGCCAGCGCGTCGCCATCGCGCGGGCCCTGGCCCTGCGGCCCGCGCTGCTGGTCGCCGACGAGCCGACGTCCGCCCTCGACGTCTCGGTCCGCGCCCAGATCCTCAACCTGCTGCTCGACCTGCGCGAACAGCTGGACCTGGCGATGGTGTTCGTCTCCCACGACATCCAGACGGTGTCGAAGATGAGCGACCGGATCGTCACGATGTACCTGGGCCGGATCGTCGAGGAGGCGCCGGTGGGGGCCGAGGCCCGTCACCCGTACACGCGGGCCCTCTTCTCGGCGACGCCCAGCCTGCTGAACCCGGTCGAGCCGATCGTGCTGACCGGCCCGGTGCCCTCGGCGACGCGCCCGCCGAGCGGCTGCCCGTTCCGCACCCGCTGCCCGAAGGCCACCGACGAGTGCGCGGCCGAGCTGCCGCCGCTCGCCGTGGCCGACGGCGGGCACACGTACCGCTGCATCCATCCCGAGATCCCCACCGGAGTGAGCACCTGATGCCGAAGTTCGCCGGAATCGTCCCGCCGCTGTGCACGCCGTTCACCGACGACTTCAGCGTGGACACCGACTCGCTGCGGCGCCACGTCGAGTTCCAGCTCGACGCCGGCGTCCACGGCGTGTTCGTCCTCGGCTCCTCCAGCGAGGTCGCCTTCCTGCCCGACGCCCAGCGCCGCGTCGTCGTCGAAACGACGGTCGACCAGGTCGCCGGGCGCGTCCCGGTGCTCGTCGGCTGTATCGACATGACGACATTGCGCGTCGCCGAGCACATCAAGGCCGCCGAAGCCGCCGGGGCCGACGCCGTCGTCGTCACCGCGCCCTACTACACGCGGACCCACGTCGCGGAGATCGACCGGCACTTCCGCCTGCTGCACGAGCGGACGGCGCTCCCGATCGTCGCCTACGACATCCCGGTCGCGGTGCACACCAAGCTCGACGGCGGGATGGTCCTCGATCTCGCCGCCGACGGCGTTCTCGCCGGCCTGAAGGACTCGAGCGGAGACGAAGCCGCGTTCCGGGCCGTGCTGCTCGGCAAGCGCGACCGCGGCCTGGACACCTTCGCCGTCTTCACCGGGTCCGAGCTGGTCGTGGACGCGGCCCTGGCGATGGGCGCGGACGGCGCCGTCCCGGGTCTCGGCAACGTCGACCCGGTCGGGTACGTGCTCATCCACGACCACTTCAAG
Source organism: Amycolatopsis sp. NPDC005961 (assembly GCF_040629235.1). Taxonomy (NCBI): domain Bacteria; kingdom Bacillati; phylum Actinomycetota; class Actinomycetes; order Pseudonocardiales; family Pseudonocardiaceae; genus Amycolatopsis; species Amycolatopsis sp. NPDC005961. The sequence goes on from NZ_JBEXVF010000087.1 coordinate 10,440, forward strand.
TCCGGCAACCTCGCCGCGGCGAGGCGCGAGCAGGAACGGCTGATGAAGCTGTTCTCGATCACGTCCGTCGCCCCGCCGAGCCGGATGGGCCGCGGCTCGGCCGGCCTCGGTGCCTTCAAGGCCGCGATGAAGATGCGCGGGTTCATCGACAACGCGGTCATGGCGCCGCCGCAGCTGCCCCTGGACGACGAGGAACTGCTGCGGATCAAGGAGAAGCTCGCCGAAGCGGGGCTGCTCTGATGATCCGCTACGGGGCCGACTACAACCCGGAGCACTGGCCCGAAGAGGTGCGCCGGGACGACCTGAAGCTGATGGCCGAAGCGGGCGTCACGATGGTGACGGCGGGGATCTACTCGTGGGCCGGCGTCGAACCGCGGCCGGGGGAGTACGACTTCGGCTGGTTCGACGGGGTCATGAACGACCTCGCGGGCGCGGGTATCGGCGTCTGCCTGGCGACGATGACCGCGTCCCCGCCGCCGTGGCTGACCCACGCGCACCCGGAGATCCTGCCGGTGCGCGCCGACGGCGTCCGGCTCTCGCCCGGGGCCCGGCAGCAGTTCTGCCCGTCGAGCCCGGTCTACCTCGCGCACGCCGCCCGGCTGGTCAGCGAGCTGGCGACGCGGTACGCGGGCCATCCCGCGCTGGCGATGTGGCACGTCGGCAACGAGTTCGGCTGCCACGTCCGGGCCTGCTACTGCGACGAGTCCGCGTCGGACTTCCGCGTCTGGCTGCAGGACCGGTACGGCACGATCGAGGCGCTCAACGCGGCGTGGACGACCACCTTCTGGGCCCAGCGGTACGACGACTGGGCCGAGATCCTGCCACCCCGGGTGGCGCCGACGTTCCCCAACCCCGCGCAGCAGCTGGACTTCCACCGGTTCTCCTCCGACGCCGCGCTCGGCTGCTTCCTCACCGAACAGCGGGTGCTGCGCCGCGTCACGCCGGACGTCCCGATCACGACCAACTTCGTCGGCCTGGTCCAGAAAGCGCTCGACTGGCACCTGTGGACGCCGCACGAGGACGTCGTCAGCCTGGACTCCTACCCCGATCCCCACGACCCACGCGCCCATGTCGAAGCCGGGTTCGCGTACGACCTGGTGCGGTCCACCAAGGACCAGCCGTGGCTGCTGCTCGAACAGGCGCCCAGCGCGGTGAACTGGCGGCCGCGCAACAGTCCCAAGCCGCCCGGCGCGATGCGGCTCGGCAGCTGGCAGGCCATCGCCCAGGGCGCCGACGCCGTCCTGTTCTTCCAGTGGCGCCAGACCAGCGGCGGCGCCGAGAAGTTCCACTCCGCGATGGTGCCGCACGGCGGCCGCGACACGCGGACGTTCCGCGAGACCGCCGCCTTGGGGCAGGAGCTGGCCCGGGTGCCGGAGCTGGCCGAGACGCGCGTGCGCGCCGACGTCGCCCTGCTGCACGACTGGCCGAGCTGGTGGGGCCTCGAACTCGACTCGCACCCGGCTCGGCTGGAGTACCTGGAGACGCACCTCGCGCACTACGCGCCGTTGTTCGACGCCAACGTCACCTGCGACGTCGTCCACCCGTCGCGGGACCTCACGTCGTACAAGCTGGTCGTCGTCCCGAACCTGTACCTGCTGGAGCAGGCGGCCGCCGACAACCTGCGCGCGTACGTCGCGGGCGGCGGGCACCTCGTGGTGTCGTACTTCTCCGGCATCGTCGACGGCTGTGACCGCGCGTACCTGGGCGGCCATCCCGCACCGCTGCGGGACATCCTCGGCCTGCGGGTCGACGAGTTCTGGCCCCTGGATGGGCCGGTCGATCTCGATTTCGCGGACGGGACAACGGATTCCGGGGTCATCTGGTCCGAATGGATCGAACCCGAAGGCGCCGAAGTCGTCGCGTCCTTCGCCTCCGGTGACCTGGCCGGGCGGCCCGCGATCACCCGCCACGTGTTCGGCGACGGCGTCGCCTGGTACCTCGGCACCCGGCCCGACCTGGCGCCGCTGTTCGGCCGCATCACCGCCGAAGCCGGGGTGACGCCGGTGCTCGACACCCCGCCCGGGGTCCAGGCGGTCGTCCGGCACGGTGCGGAAAGCGCTTACCTGATCCTGCTCAACCACGGCACCGCGCCGGTCACCGTCGACCTGCCGCACGCCGCGCCGGACCTGCTGACCGACCCGTCGCGGCCGGTGCGCGAGATCCGGCTCGCCCCGCGAGGTGTCGCCGTCCTGAAAGGATGAGAATGAGAACACTGGGGAGAGGGGCCGCCTTGGTGGCCCTGGTGGCGAGCACGCTGCTCGCCGTCAACCCGGCGCAGGCCGCGCCGCAGTTCGACCAGCAGGTGCTGTTCAAGGCGTCGCAGGATCCCGGGTACAGCTGCTTCCGGATCCCGGCGATCGTGAAATCCACCCACGGCACGCTGCTGGCGTTCGCCGAAGGCCGCATCGACAACTGCGGCGACACCGGCGACATCGACCTCGTGCTCAAGCGCTCCACCGACGGCGGCCGGACGTGGTCGCCGCTGCAGGTCGTCAACCGCGGCGACGGGGACACCCACGGCAACCCGGTGCCGATCGTGGACAGCCGCACCGGCCGGATCGTGCTGATCACGACGTACAACCAGGGCCGCACCGACGACAAGGGCTGCGACGTCCCCTGCCCGCGCACCCCGCACTCGCAGTACAGCGACGACGACGGCCTGACCTGGTCCACTCCGGTCGACATCAGCGCGCAGGCGAAGCTCCCGAACTGGGACTCGTGGTACGCGTCCGGGCCAGTGCACGGGATCCAGCTGACGCACGGCCGCCACGCGGGACGGCTCGTGTTCGGCGTCAACGCGGAAACCAGCGACGGCACGAACTCCGTCGAAAACCACGCCGGGCTCGTCTACAGCGACGACGGCGGCCGCACCTGGCACGTCGGCGCCGTGAACTCGTACCCGCACCCGGTCGGCGGGACGTACACGCAGAAGCCGTCCGAGGTGACCGTGGTCGAGCTGCCCGACGGGTCGATCTACGCCGGCGGCCGTGAGCAGGGTGGCACGGACATCGGCAACCGCGACTACGCCGTCAGCCGCGACGGCGGCGAGACGTTCACGAGGTCCTTCACCACCATCCCCGACCTCGTGACGCCGATGGTGCAGGGCGCGGTGCTGCGCGTCGGCAACCGCCTCCTGTTCTCGTCGCCCTCGGACACCGACCGGCGGCGGTGGATGATGATCCGCTCGTCGTACGACGGCGGCCGGACGTGGGAGAACGCCGAGCAGGGCACGCGGATCACGACGGACTGGTCCGGCTACTCGGATCTGGTGCAGATCGGCGGCCCGGAGATCGGGCTCCTGTACGAGGGCGGCGCGGTCGACGCGCGCGACGAGATCCGCTTCGCGCGGTTCGACGAGTCCTACCTGGGCTGGAAGAACTCGGCCGGACCGTCCACACCGGACGTTTCGCGGCACGCCGACGCCCGGGTTCTCAGCGGCGCTTCGGTCGCTGCGGGACGCTTCGGCGGAGCGCTGACGTTGGACGGTGTCGACGACTACGTCCGCGTCCCGTACGACCCGGCGCAGCCACCCGGCGAGGGTGACCTCACGTGGACGGGCTGGTTCCGGTACGGCGCCACGAAGGGCAACCAGGTGCTGTTCTGGCTGGGCGGGATGGGCACGACCGCGCCGCAGCTGTGGCTGCGCGGCGAGCCGGCCAACCACCGCCTGATCGCGATGATGACGACGGCGGCCGGGAGCGCGTCGATCTCGTCGGCACAGGCGTACGACGACCAGGCCTGGCACCACGTGGCTCTGGAGCGCACGGGCGGGCACCTGCTGCTGTGGGTGGACGGCGTCCAGGTCGCTTCCGGTCCCGCCGCTTCCGGTTCGGTGAGCCGGACGGTGTCGTTCCAGCTGCAGCTGGGTCAGCGGCTGGACAACCAGTTCCGCTGGAACGGTGCGTTCGACGAAGTCCGCTTCTACCGCCGGGCGCTGACGTCACCGGAGCTGGACGCGATCCGGCTGCGGAACGCACCGGTTCCCGCGGGCCAGGTCCTGCGGCTGCCCTTCGACCGCGTGCACTGAGCGCGGTCACACCGTCCGGCAGGTGAGCTGTGGTCGTCCGGTGGCGTCGCCGTTGCCGGTCACCGCGTTGAAGCCGAACGTCGTCGAGCCGCCCGCGTCGAGCTTCGCGTTCCAGTCCGCGTTGTCGACCGTCACCGTCTTGCCGTCGACGGTGAAGGTGCCGTTCCACAGGCCCGTGATGTGGTGCCCGTCGGGGAGGGACCAGCGGACGCTCCAGCCGCGCAGGCCGGTGCCGTGGTCGTTGCGGACCGTCACCTGGACCTGGTAGCCGCCCGGCCAGGACGTCGTCACCGCGTAGCTGGCCGCGCAGCCCAGGTCGGCGGGGGGTGCGGTGGTCGTCGGCGGAGTGGTGACCGGGGGCGCGGACGAGAGCGGCGCGGCGACCGGGGTGCTGCCGTCGGGCACGAGCGCCGTCCCGATCACCACGCCCAGGGCCAGCAGGACGGCTCCGCCCGCGGACGCCAGCACCGCCCGGCGGCGTGGGCGGGGGAGGCGCAGCATGCGGGTCCCGGTGCGGGGGCGGGGCCGCGGCGGCGGCAGCGGACGCCCGCCGGTGACCGCTTCGAACAGCTCCTGGACCTCCGCCATCGCCGGGCGCTGTGCCGGGTCGCGCTGCAGGAGCCGGCTCAGCGCCTCGGCGAGCGGCCCGCTGTGGCGCGGCGGGATCGGCTCCTCCCGGGCGACCCGCAGCAGGAGGACGATCGGGTTGTCTTCGTTGCCGAAGGGCGGCATGCCCTCCAGCGCGCGGTAGAGCGTCGCGCCGAGCGAGAAGACGTCGGACGGGAAGCCCGCTTCGCCGCCGCCGGCGACTTCGGGGGAGAGGTAGGCGGGCGTGCCCGCGATGAACCCGCCCCCGGTGACGGTGCCTTCGCCGGTGGCGCGGGAGATGCCGAAGTCGGCGATCTTGGCGACGCCGCCGTCGGCGAGCAGGACGTTGGCCGGCGTGACGTCCCGGTGCACGATGCCTTCGGCGTGCGCGGCGGCCAGCGCGGACGCGACCTGCACGCCGATGCGCGCGACCTCGTCGGCGGGCAGGCGCTCCCGGTCGAGCAGGACGTCGGCGAGGCTCCGCGACGGCAGGTACTCCATGACCAGGTAGGGCTCGCCGCCTTCTTCGACGACGTCGTGCACGGTGATGGCGTGCGGGTGCCGCAGCCGCGCGGTCAGCCGGGCCTCCCGCAGCGCACGCAGGGCGGCCTCCTCGCCGGCGGCCTGCCCGATGGCCGGGTCGTAGCCCAGCTGCTTGACGGCGACGACGCGGTCGAGCCGCTCGTCGCGGGCACGCCAGACGACGCCCATGGCGCCCTGGCCGACCCGTTCGGTCAGCCGGTAGCGCCCGGCGATCAGCGGTCCTGCGTCGATCACGACGACCTCCCGGCCTTCCCCGGAACACACGGATGCGGGGGACGATCGGTTCGAGCTTAACGACCCGCGCTTCGGGGCGCCGACGAACGCCGGGCATCGCGGCCCGCCCACCGCCACCCGGGTGAACGGGCCGCGTCCTCAGGCGCCGGGTGCGTGCAGCTGGTCCCACGTCGGCACGTACGGCTCGAACCGCAGCGTCATCCCCGCCTCCGACGGCAGCTTGTCCGCCTTGCGCGCGTTGCAGCTACGGGACGCGCCGCCGCACGCCGCGACCGTGTTCAGCCACGACGTCCGCGCGCCGCCGCGGCTGAGCGGCGTCACGTGGTCGATCGTCGTGGCGCGGCGGCCGCAGTACGCGCACCGGTGGCCGTCGCGGGTCAGCACCCCGCGGCGGGACCAGCGGGGCGGCTGCGTATATCGCCACTTCATGACGACGTACCTCAGCAACCGCACGATCTTCGGGCGCGGGAACAGCCCGTAGGCGAGACCGTCCTCGGCCTCGTGGATCTCGGCGACGTGCCGCACCAGCATGCGGATCGCGTGCGGGACCGAGACCGTCTGCAGCGGCTCATAACCGGCGTTCAGGACGAGTACCTTCACAACACACCTCTTTCCTCTCGGCGAAATCGTCGCCGAGAGGAAAGAGGTGCGTCAATCGTGTTTCACCGCAGCGGATGCGTGCGGAAGAACCGCCAGATGACCGGCGTCGCGTCGATCACCGTCGGCGTGGCCGAGTCGTTGTTCGGCTGCGTGCTCGGCCAGACGTGCCCGGCACCTTCGACGCGGTAGTGCTCGAGCGTGCTCCGCCGGTCGCAGCCGAGCCACTTCTGCGCGACGACGCCCTCGACCGGAGTCCACGACACGGGCTTCGGGAAGCAACCGTCCCTTGTGGACCATGCCGCCAGCCAGTCGGGGATGGCGGGCAGGCCCTTCGCCGGGTTGCCCGCGTAGGGGATGGTCGTGTCGGCGGTGCCGTGGAAGTCGAGGATCGATGCCGGGCGGCTCGGCGAGCAGGCGCCGCCCTGCGGGTAGAACGCTCCCGACACCGGGGCGAACGCCGCGATCCGGCCGGGCAGCCGGCACGCCAGCACGCCGACGAACCCGCCGCCGTTGGACTTCCCGGCCGCGAAGATCCGGTCGTTGTCGACGCACAGCTCGCGCTGCAGCGAGTTCAGCAGGTCGCTGGTGAACAGGACGTCGTCGGCGGCGGCCGAGTAGGGCGCGCCGGTCCAGGCCGACTCGCCGTCGGTGCCGATCAGGCCCTGCGGGTAGACCGAGATCGCGTCCAGCGTCGAGAAACCGGACAATTCCTCCTGGTACTGCGACGTGCGCTTGTGCCCGTGGAACGACAGGACCAGCGGGTACGCCCGGCGTGGGCTGTAGTGCGCCGGCAGGTGCACGGTGTACTCGCGGTCGAGCCCGCCGGAGACGACGTGCCGGGTGGTCGTCACCCCGGCCGGCACCGGCGCGGCGCGGCCGCAGCCGGTGGTGCGGACGGGGTGGTCGACGACGGCCGACGCGGCGGCGGGAGCGGCGAAGGCGGTGGTCAGGGCGCAGGCCGCGGCGAACGCGGCCGCCCACCGGGGCAGGGGTCCGGGCACTCGATCCTCCTTGATCGGCAGCGGGGCGTGGCCAGCATCACCCCGGGAGCCGGGGCCCACCTACATTGCGTTCATAAAGTGCGCGACCGGGTGAGCACCGGGAATGTCGGACCGCCTCGGTAGGATCGGCCCACCTCGGCCGTCGCACCCGAAAGGACCGGAAGTGACCACCCCGATCGAAACGCTGGAGTTCCAGTCGGAAGCGCGTCAGCTGCTCCAGCTGATGATCCATTCGATCTACTCGAACAAGGACACGTTCCTGCGGGAGCTCGTGTCCAACGCCTCCGACGCCCTCGACAAGCTGCGGCTGGAGTCGTACCGCGACAAGGACCTCGGCGCGGACACGTCCGACCTGCACATCGCGCTCGAGACGGACGCGGCCGAGCGGACCCTGACGGTGCGCGACAACGGCATCGGCATGACGCGCGACGAGGTCGTCGCGCTCATCGGCACGATCGCCAAGTCCGGCACCGCGGACTTCCTGACCAAGCTCAAGGAAGCCAAGGACTCGGCGGCGTCGCAGGACCTGATCGGCCAGTTCGGGGTCGGGTTCTACGCGAGCTTCATGGTCGCGGACAAGGTCACCCTGGTGACGCGCAAGGCGGGCACCACCGAAGGCGTCCGCTGGGAGTCGACCGGCGAAGGCACGTACACGATCGAACCCGTCGAAGACGCGCCCCAGGGCACCACGGTCACCCTGCACCTCAAGCCCGAGGACGCCGAGGACCACCTCTACGACTACACGTCCCCGGCGAAGATCCGGGAGATCGTCAAGAAGTACTCCGACTTCATCACCTGGCCGATCCGCATGGCGGGCGAGGCCGCCGAGGGCGAGGAGCCGAAGACCGAGACCGTCAACTCGATGAAGGCGCTGTGGGCGCGCTCGTCGAGCGAGGTCACCGAGGCCGAGTACCACGAGTTCTACAAGCACGTCAGCCACGACTGGCAGGACCCGCTGGAGACCATCCGGCTGCAGGCCGAGGGCACGTTCGAGTACCAGGCTCTGCTGTTCCTGCCCTCGCACGCGCCGATGGACCTGTTCCTGCGGGAGCGCAAGCGCGGCGTGCAGCTGTACGTGAAGCGCGTCTTCATCATGGACGACTGCGAGTCGCTCGTCCCCGAGTACCTGCGGTTCGTCAAGGGCGTCGTCGACGCGCAGGACCTCTCGCTGAACGTCTCGCGCGAGATCCTGCAGCAGGACCGGCAGATCCAGCTGATCCGCCGTCGCCTGGTGAAGAAGGTCCTCTCGACGGTCAAGACGATGATGACCGCCGACGCCGAGAAGTACGCGACGTTCTGGCGGGAGTTCGGGCGGGCGGTCAAGGAGGGCCTGCTCGACGACTTCGAGAACCGGGAGGCCATCCTCGAGATCTCGTCGTTCGCTTCGACGCACGACGCGGAGAAGCCGACTTCGCTGCGCGAGTACGTCGAGCGGATGAAGGACGGCCAGGAGCACATCTACTTCATGACCGGCGAGTCGCGGTCCGCGATCGAGAACTCCCCGCACATGGAGGCGTTCCGGGCCAAGGGCTACGAGGTGCTGGTGCTGACCGACCCGATCGACGAGATGTGGGTCGACGCGGTGCCGGGCTTCGACGGCAAGCAGTTCCAGTCGATCGCCAAGGGCCAGGTCGACCTCGAGTCGGACGAGGACAAGAAGGCCACCGAGGTCGCCCGCGAGCAGCAGAACAAGGACTTCGAGGGCCTGCTGTCGTGGATGGGCACGGCGCTGGGTGACGACGTCAAGGAGGTCCGGCTCTCGTCGCGGCTGACGACGTCGCCGGCGTGCATCGTCGGGGACACGCACGACCTGTCGCCGACGCTGGAGAAGATGTACCGCGCGATGGGGCAGGAGCTGCCGCCGATCAAGCGGATCCTGGAGCTGAACCCCGAGCACGGCCTGGTCACCGGCCTGCGCGAGGCACACGCGGCGCGGCCGGAGGACGCCGGGCTGACGGAGACGGCGGAGCTGCTGTACGGCATGGCGCTGCTGGCCGAGGGTGGCGAGCTGGGCGACCCGGCCCGGTTCATCAAGCTCCTGGCCAGCCGCCTGGAGAAGACGCTCTGAGGTGACGCCCGGGAGGTCTTGAACGACTCGTTCAAGACCTCCCGTCGCGGTCAGGGGGCCGCGTTCATCAGGTCCAGTGCGGTCTGCTGGCGGGCGGCGTCGGCCTGGTCGAACGGGCCCGCCCACAGCAGGCCGTACGCGTCCGCGCTGTTCCGGTCGTTCGCGTACGCCGAATTCGCCTGGCGCTGCAGGTAACTCGTGTACGGGTGGTCCGAGAGCGCCGAGTTGAGCGTCGCCAGGTCCCGGGCGTACACGCCCTTGAACGTCGGCCCGTCCGCGCCACCGCCGCCGGCCGACTCGCCCGGGTCGCGGAGGATGCCGCCGGGGTTCAGGGAGCCGTTCGTGGTCGACGCGTTCGCCATCGCGCGGGCCTTCGTCAGCAGGCTCGCGTCACCCGTCGCGCGGTTCAGCTCGGTCAGCGCCGCCAGCGGCACGCCCTGGTTGTAGGACCAGACCGCCTGGCCGTTGTTGGCGCACGTCGACGTGGTCAGCCCGTCGTTGACCAGGTTCGAGCCGTTGATCATGCCGCTGCCGGCGAACCAGCTCCAGCCCGCGCGCGCTCGCGCCAGGTACGCCGTGTCGCCCGGGATCCGGTTGTGCAGGGCCGCGTTCAGCTGGATGTACAGCGAGTTCGGGATCGCGTTCTTGTAGGTGCGGCTCGTGCTCCACCAGACCCCGCCGCCGCAGACGCCGTCCCAGTAGGCGAACATGTGGTCCGCGTCGGCGCGCGCGGTGTTGAGGTACTTGCTGTCGCCGGTCAGGTCGTACGCGTCCACCCAGGCCAGGCCCCACCAGCCGGTGTCGTCGAGGTAGTCGTTGCGGAACTGGCCGCCCTGGGCGCCGAGGTTCTTCGTGTACGTCGTGTCGATCGCGTAGCGGTAGCTGCCCATGCCGCTGATGCGGGCGTTGTCGATGATCGCGGTCAGCGCGTTGGCCGAGTTCCACCAGCCGGTCGTGTCGAAGAGGCCGGTGCCCTGGTTGTAGCGCTCCATCAGCGCCGTCGCGGCCGCGGTGCGCCGGTCCCAGGCGTTCCACGTCGGGCGCGCCCAGCCGGTGCAGGCGATGCTCCCCGAACCCGCGGGCTGCCCGCAGGCGCGCAGCAGGCCGACACCGCGGTTGTTCCAGTCGTCGGCGTTGTACATCAGCGTCCGCCAGCCGGTCGAACCCGACGGCGTCGCGGTGTCGCCGAGCTTGCTGCCCGACGCCCACGTGCGCCCGGCGTCGAACGAGCGGTCCAGCCAGACGTGGTCGCCGGCCGCACCGCCGGTGATCGCGGCCCAGCCCATGTCGTCGCCGTCGTCGAGGTGCAGGGAGAGCCGGCGGCCGCTGATGGACGCTGACGCGCCTTCGCGGTCGCCGGGGGAGAGTGCGGGATCCCTGGCGTCGCAGTACTTGTCGCAGATCGCCGCGAGGGGAGCGGCGGCCGGGGAGGGGGCCGGAGCGGGGGTAGCCGCCAGGACCACGGTCAGCAGGGGGATCAGGAAGCTCATCTGTCACCTTCCGCGCCGAAGGGCGATGCTTCCATTTTCGGGAGCTAATAATATTGGTCCAGTCCTTCGTTGGACAGGTTTCGGACAGAATTCCCGCGATGACCCCCGGCCCTGACGGATTTCGACGACGTCCGGCCGGGAAGCGCGGGCTTACCCTGGTGGCCGACGCGGAGGGAGCGGCATGGACGGCCAGCGGGTCTTCGCCGATCGCGAGGACGGCGGCCGCCGGCTGGCCGCGGAGCTGGCCCGCCGCACCTGGTCCGGCCCGCTCGTGCTCGGCCTCGCCCGCGGTGGCGTCCCGGTGGCCGCCGTGGTCGCGCGGCGGCTCGGCGCCGAGCTCGACGTCGCGGTGGCGCGCAAGATCGGGGCGCCCGGCCGGCGCGAGTTCGGCGTCGGCGCGGTGACCCCGGACGGCCCCGCGATCTACGACGAAGCGATCCTGCGCGGGCTCGAGCTCACCGCGGCCCGGATGGCGCGGGTGGAACGCCGGGAACGCGCGGAGGCGCGCCGCCGCCTCGGGCGCTACCGGGCCGGGCGGCCCGCCGCCGCCGTCGCCGGTCGCGACGTCATCCTCGTCGACGACGGGCTCGCGACCGGCGTCACCGCGACGGCGGCCCTGCGCGACGTGCGGGCCGGGAACCCGCGGACCGTCGTGTTCGCGGCGCCGGTCGGCGCCCCGGGCGCGGCCGCGGGGTTGCGGTCCGAAGCGGACGAGGTCGTCTGCGTCACCGAACCGCCGGACTTTCGCGCCGTCGGCCAGTGGTACGCGGATTTCCGCCAGACGAGTGACGAAGATGTCCTTGACCTGCTGCTCCACCTGGGGGAACGCCGGGGTTGACCGGATGGGCCGTGGGGTACCACCCGGCGGGGATACCGAGTGAGATGGGCAGGCGCGTGATGATCGAACGGGACGGACTCGGGGCCGCGGCGCGCGGACTGAGACAGTACCTGCTGGCCATCGCGGCCGAGCTGGACGCGCCCGCCTGGTTCTGCGAGGTGGACGCGCCTGCCACGGCGTACCTCGCGCTGGAGCAGCGGCTCGCGCGATTCCCGGAGCACGAAACGGCACTGCTGTGGGACGAGCGCGACGGCTGGGCCGCGGCGGTGGAGTCGGCGACCGGCGACGACGTCGTCGTGCTCGCCTACCTCGGCGAAGACGTGCTGCCGGCCCCGAAAGCGGTCGTGGCGTTCGTGCGCGGGCTCTACGGCGACAGCTACCCCGGGCAGCCGGATCCGCCGGACTTCCGGAGACCCGGGGCCCCGGACGGCTTCGACGAACGGCTCGCCACGTATGCGGGCGACGACGTCTGCCTGCCCGAGGGCCAAGCCTGAGTCAGCGCGGCGGGAGGACGCAGAACTCGTTGCCCTCCGGGTCCGCGAGCACGATCCACGGGTCGTCGGGGGGATCGTCGAGAACCTTCGCGCCCAGCATCACCAACCGCGCCACCTCGGCGCGCTGGTCGCCGGTCGCCGGGGCCAGGTCGAGGTGCAGCCGGTTCTTACCGGCCTTCTCCTCGGGTACCGGCTGGAACAGCAAGGCCGGTCCGTCGTCGAGGTCCAGCTGCCGGTAGGTCACCCCGTGGGAGTCGGTCCAGGTCCGCGTCTTCCCCGTCCCCAGCGCCTTTTCCCAGAACTCGGCCAGCCGGTCCGGCCGGCGGCAGTCGACCGCGACGGCCAGGATTCCCAGGGTGCTCACGCCCGCTCCACCGCCCGGTTGATCGCCTCGGCGACCAGGTCGGGCTCGGCCACCGTGACCGTCAGTCCCGGGTGGCGGATCAGGCCCCACGGGTCGATGCCCGGCACCGGCTCGTGGAACCGCACGCACACCCCGCCTTCGGTCGTCGTGCCGAAAGTCAGGCCGCGGTCGGCGAGCGACAATCGGACGCCGAGACCGCGAAGCGGGTGGTACGGGCCACTGGCTTCGGCGCCGGCGACGTTGCTCAGCGGGGTCGAGACGAACCACGGTCCGAGCCGGACGCGCAGGCCGTCCGCGTCGAGCTCCAGCCCGCTGCGGGGACCCAGTGCGCGGCGGAGCGGGGGAAACCCGACGGCGAACTCCGCGCGCAGGCGGTAGTGCACGACGACGGCGGGTTCCGTCGCCGCCGGATCCGTGGTCGTCATGCGCTCGTGCCCTTCGTCGGGTGGGGGGCGGTGGCGCGGGCCCCGGCGATCCCGAGCACCAGCCCGGCGACCGCGGTGAGACCGTGCAGCACGTTGTCCGCCCAGTTGATGGCGATCGGGTCCTCCGGGTTGCCGAAGGCCGCCGCCAGGACGCCGTAAGCGGTCATCCCGGCGAAGGCGGTGAAGACCACCCAGCAGTAGATGATCGAGCCGGTGCGCCGCGTCGCGGCGAGCAGCCCGAGCACGCCGACGACGGCGTGGACGAGGTTGAGCAACGCGGTCACGCCGAAGATCCCGAGTGCCGGCGTTCCCGGCGTCAGGAACCCGGCGATCCCCAGCGCGAGGTAGAGCAGCCCGAGCAACGCGACGGCCGGGCGAAGCAAGGCCGCGCCGCTGCGCGAGCGGGTCTCGGCGGACGTCATAGAGGAGTCTCCTTCGGCGTTCAAGGGCGGATACCCGGCGTCGTGACCGGCAAACGGGGAAGGGAAGAGGCCGGACGGCGGAGCTGGTGGGCCCGCCGACCGGCCCGTGGCCGGGACCCGCGCCGGTCCCTGCAGCCAGGACGCGGGCCCCTGGTCTTCAGAGGGACGTTCCTCGGCGGCTACCCCGTCCTCACGGGCCCAAACGCGGAAGCTGAAGTGTCCGAAGTGGACCTGAGACCCCGCGTGTCGGCCGGGGCGCGCGCGGGTAACAGGGAGCGACACCGAGGAGGTGGGGGATGACCGGACGGCGTGACCGCGCCCGCGCCCTCCGGCTGAAGGCGGGCGACGACGTCAAGCGCGGCCTGGCCGCCGCCTTCGCGCCGGGGGAGGCCGAACGGCGCGACCGGACGCCGCTGGGCTGGTTCGCCCGCGCGCTGCGGGTGCCGGGCCGCGAACGCCGGATCGTCGTCCAGGCGGCCAAGGCCACGCTGGCGGCGACCGGGGCGTGGCTGCTGGCGACGCTGGTGCTGAAGCTGCCGCAGCCGTTCCTCGCCCCGTACGCGGCGATCTTCCTCGTGGAGGCGACCGTGTACCGGTCGATGCGCGGGTGGGTCCAGCAGGTCGGCTCGGTGGCCACCGGCGTGCTCCTCGCCGCGGTGGCCGGTCAGCTGATCCCGTCGCAGGCTGTCGCGCTCGCCGTGGTCGTGTTCGTGGGCCTGCTCGCGGGCAACTGGCGGCGCTTCGGGGATTCGGGGGTCTGGGTCGGCGTCACCGGCATGCTGCTGGTTTCCTACGGCACGGCGCGGGACCCGGCGCTGATGGGCGACCGCCTCCTGGAGACGGCGATCGGCGCGGCCATCGGCGTCGCGGTGAACACCTTGATCTTCCCGCCGCTCTACGGCGAACGCCTGGCCACGGCGGCCGACCGGCTCGCGACGGCACTGGCGGACCTCCTCGAGTCGCTTTCCGACCTGGTCCGCCGCGACGAGCCGGGGAACCTCGACGACCTGCTGTCCCAGGCCCAGGACGCGCGAAGCCAGGTGCTGGCGGCCGAAGAGGCGGCCGGCCTGACGCGGGAAGGGCGGCTGCTCAACCTCCGCCGCGGCCGCCCGAAGGCCGGCGCGCGCCACGAGCGTCCACTTCGGACGCTGATCGCGTTGTGGCCTTCGGTGTCCCAGCTGATCACCGCGGTGCACGCCACCGCGGTCCGGCGCGAGCAGCACCCGTTCGAGTACCCGTGGCCGGACGCGCGGGAGTCGCTGGCGGACCTGGTGCACCTGCTGGCCGGTGCCGTCCAGGCGGTGGCCGTGGCCGGGGCGCCGGTCGACCTGGAGGAGTGCCGCGCCCTGCTGGAGAAGCTGGAGGAGCGGCTGGTGACGGCGGAGGAGGACGGGGTGCCGGCCCGCCTGGGCCTGGGCACGATGACGCTCCCCGCGCGGCTGCTGGTGGAAAAGCTGGAAGACCGCTGACCGGTCACGACGCCGGGTACCGCCGCTCCCCGAGCAGGGTCGCCAGGTGCACGGCGTTGCGGACCAGGGTCGCGTTCGCCGAGGCCACGGCCTTCGGCGTCTCGTCGAGGTCCTGGTAGTCGCCACCCTGCATGGCTTCGCCGTTCCAGTACGTGCCGCCCTGTGCGGGCACCGTGAAGCCGACGTCGTTCAGGGCCTGGAACAGGTCGGCGATGATCTTGTGGGCGCCGTCCTCGTTGCCGACGACCGCCGCGACCGCCACCTTGCCGAACATCGCCGGCCGGCCTTCGTCGTCCGTTTCGGACAACGCGGCGTCCAGCCGCTCGAGGACGCGCTGCGCGACGCTCGACATGTGGCCGACCCAGGTCGGGGTGGCGACGAGCAGGATGTCCGCGGCGGCGATCTTCCGGCGGATCTCCGGCCACCCGTCGCCGGATCCCATGTCGGCTTCCACGCCGGGGCGCACGTCGTGGTCGACGACCCGGACGACCTCGCCCGTGGCGCCGCGCTCGGCGAAGAGGTCGAGCAGCTGACGCGCGATGAGGTCGCTGCTCGACTTCGACGGCGACGGCTTGAGCGTGCAGGTCAGCGCGAGGACGCGCAGGGTCATGACTGCCTCCGTGGATCCGTGCCGGCGCCCGGCGGGAAGCCACGGGCTGGTCGCTGGTGCGGCTACCCGGCCCCGGTGATCGCAAACACCCCGGCAGCACGCGTGAGCGATTACCGCTGCGGTTCCCGGCGGACACCTGTTGAATGTGCCCCGGAAGGAGTACCGCCGCCCGTGGCGGTCGCGTCGACGAAGGGACGGCTCTTCATGCGGTTCACCCCTCGGGGTACCCGGTTCTTCGACCTGCTCACCGATGCGGCGAGAAACCTGGTGACCGCCACCGCGGTGCTGCACGATCTCGTCGCCGCCGAACCGGCCGACCGGGAACCCCTCGCGAAGCGCCTGCACGAGGTCGAGCACCACGGGGACGAGCTGATGCACACGATCATGGTGGAGCTGAACAGCTCGTTCGTCACGCCGTTCGACCGCGAGGACATCCAGGCGCTGGCCGGGAAGATCGACGACGCGCTCGACTTCATGGACACCGCGGCGGACCTGGCCGTGCTGTACCGCCTCGGGGCCTTCCCGCCGGGCACCGACTTGCTGGTCCGGGTGCTGTCCCGCTGCGCCGAGCTGACCGCGACGTCGATGCCCGGGCTGGCCAAGGTGGGGGACCTGGAGCCGTACTGGATCGAGATCAACGAGCTGGAGAACGAGGCCGACCGGATCTACCGGCGCATCCTGGCTCACCTGTTCGAGCCGGGCGGGGACGCCCTCGAGGTGCTGAAGACCAAGGAGGTCGTCGAGCAGTTCGAGCTGGCGGCCGACGCGTTCGAGCACGTCGCCGACGTGGTGCAGACCATCGCGGTCAAGGAGTCCTGAGTGACGGGCACCGCCGCCCTGGTCGTCGTGATCGTCCTGACGCTCTTCTTCGACTACACCAACGGGTTCCACGACGCGGCGAACGCGATCGCGAGCGCGGTGTCGACCCGGGCGCTGACCCTGCGCGCGGCGCTGCTGCTGGCGGCGGTGATGAACCTGGCGGGCGCGCTGCTGTCGACCGGCATCGCCGCGACGGTGGCCAAGGGCATCATCGACGTCCCGGCCGGCCCGGACGCGCTCACGGTCGTGTTCGCCGCGCTCGCCGGGGCGATCACCTGGAACCTGACCACCTGGTACTTCGGGCTCCCGTCGTCGTCTTCGCACTCGCTGATCGGCGGGATGGTCGGCGCGGCGCTGGCCGCCGCGAGCACCGTGCACTGGGCCGGGATCGGCGAGAAGGTGCTGATCCCGATGGTGGCGTCGCCGCTGCTCGGGCTGGGGCTCGGCTACTTCGCCATGGTCGCGGCGCTGTGGCTGCTGCGGCGCGCCAACCCGCACCGCAGCGGCCGGGTGTTCCGCCGGTTCCAGATTCTCTCGGCGTCGGCGCTCGCCCTCGGCCACGGTCTCCAGGACGCGCAGAAGGGCATGGGCGTGATCGTCCTGGCGCTGGTGGCGGCGGGCGAGCAGAAGACGTTCGACGTGCCGTTGTGGGCCACGCTGCTGTGCGCCGCGGCGTTGTCGCTGGGTACCTATTCGGGCGGGCTCCGGATCATGCGGACCCTGGGCCGGCGCGTGTTTCCCCTGGACCCGCCGCACGGTTTCGTCGCGGAGTCGGTGGCGTCGTCGGTGTTGTACGTGACGGCGTTCGCGGTGAAGGCCCCGATCTCGACGACCCACGTGATCACGGCGGCGATCATGGGGGTGGGTGCCACCCGGCGGCTGTCGGCGGTGCGGTGGGGGATCGCGCGGGACATCGTGCTGGGCTGGGTGCTGACGTTCCCCGCCGCGGCGGCGGTCGCGGCCGCGGTGTACCTGGTGGCCGACGCGCTCACCTGAGGCGCGTTTGCCTGCTCCCCGCGCGGGAAACCGGGGCTCGAGAGAGCCCGACGAGACCCGCACGCGGAATGGGAGAGCCATGAAGGCAGTCACCTGGCACGGCAAGCGCGACGTCCGCGTCGAGGAGGTGCCGGACCCGAAGATCGAGGAGTCCACCGACGCGGTCATCCGCGTCACCTCGACCGGGATCTGCGGCTCCGACCTGCACCTCTACGAAGTCCTGGGCGCGTTCATGACCGAAGGCGACATCCTCGGCCACGAGCCGATGGGCGTCGTCGAAGAAGTCGGGGACGCCGTCAGCGGCATCAAGCCCGGCGACCGCGTCGTGATCCCCTTCAACATCTCCTGCGGCCACTGCTGGATGTGCGAACGCGGTCTGCAGTCGCAGTGCGAGACCACCCAGGTCAAGGAGCAGGGCAAGGGGGCCGCGCTGCTCGGCTACACCAAGCTCTACGGCCAGGTCCCCGGCGGCCAGGCCGAGTACCTGCGTGTCCCGCAGGCGCAGTACGGCCCGATCAAGGTCCCGGAGGGCCCGCCGGACGAGCGGTTCGTCTACCTCTCCGACGTCGTGCCCACGGCGTGGCAGGCCGTCGAGTACGCGAACGTCCCGAAGGACGGCACGGTCGTCGTCTTCGGGCTCGGGCCGATCGGGCAGATGAGCTGCCGGATCGCCCGGCACCGCGGCGCCGGCCAGGTGATCGGCGTCGACCTCGTGCCCGAGCGGCTCGCCCGGGCCCGCGAGCACGGCGCCCTCGCCATCGACACCCGCGACCACAAGGACATCGGCGAAGCCATCCGCCAGCTCACGAACGGCCGCGGCGCCGACTCCGTCATCGACGCCGTCGGCATGGAAGCCCACGGCGCGCCGGTCGGCAGGTTCGCGCACAACCTCGTCAACCTGCTCCCGCAGGCCGTCGGCGCGAAGATCACCGAGAAGGCCGGCATCGACCGCATGAGCGTGCTGTACGCGGCCATCGACAGCGTCCGCCGCGGCGGCACGATCTCGCTGTCCGGCGTCTACGGCGGCATGGTCGACCCGATGCCGATGATGGAGCTGTTCGACAAGCAGGTCCAGCTGCGGATGGGCCAGGCCAACGTCCGCCACTGGCTCGACGACATCATGCCGGTGCTGACCGCCGACGGCGACCCGCTGGGCGTCGAGGGCTTCGCCACCCACAAGCTGCCGCTGTCCGAGGCGCCGAGGGCGTACGAGATCTTCCAGAAGAAGCTCGACGGCGCCCAGAAGATCCTGCTGCAGCCCGAGAAGTAACCCTCGGGAGGAGTACGCCAGCCCCGGGACCGGCCGGCACTGTCCACTTCGTACTGGCCGCAGGCCTGACCTTTGCCGCAACCGGCACCGGCGGATCCCGCGCCACCTCGTCTGGTTTCACCTGGGCGTGACGGGGTACGCACCGGGGGTGCGGATTGTGATCACCGGAGCCACCGGCAACGTCGGGACAGCGCTGCTCGACGCCCTCGAACCCGGCCACCACGACGTCGTCGGTCTCGCCCGGCGGCTGCCCGACACGACGGCCGAGCCCTATCGCGCCGCGGGGTGGCGCGCCGTCAACGTCGGCGAGCCCGGGGCGGATCGCGAGCTGACCGAGCTGTTCGAGGGCGCCGACGCCGTCGTCCACCTCGCGTGGGCGATCTCGCCGGTGCGCGGTGACCCGCCGATGTGGCGCACGAACGACCACGGGACCCGGCACGTCCTGTCCGCGGTCGCGGCCGCCGGCGTGCCGCACCTGGTCGTCGCGTCTTCGGTGGCCGCCTACGGACCCGCGCCGCGCCGGGAGAAGGTGCCCGAAGCGCATCCCTGCACCGGAATCGCGCACAGCGCCTACAGCCGGGGCAAGGCCGCGCTGGAAACCCTGCTCGACCGGTTCGAGGAGCGGCACCCGGAGGTCGGTGTCGCGCGGCTGCGGCCGTGCGCCGTCCTGCACCGGCGGGCGGCGGGCGAGTTCGCGCGCTGGCTGCTCGACCCCGTGGTGCCCGCCCGGCTCGTCGGCGGCCGCGGGCTGCCGGTTCCGCTGTGGACGGACCTGCGCGCGCAGGCCGTGCACACCTCCGACGTCGCCGACGCGATCCGGCGCATCCTCGACACCCGCTTCACCGGCGCGGTCAACCTCGCCGCGCCCGAGGTGCTGGACGCCGACACGCTGGCCGCGATCGTCGGCGGCGTCCGCATGCCGGTACCGAAGCCGTTGGTGCAGGTCGCGGCCCGGGCCGCGTGGTGGACCGGCGCGCTGCCGCTGCACCCGGGCTGGCTCGAGCTCGCCGACCGGGCCGCGCTCGCCGACACGACGCTGGCGGAGACCGCGCTGGGCTGGCAACCTCGGTACGACGCCGCGTCCGCGGTCGGCGAGCTGGTCGCCGGGCTCCGCTCGGGTGCGGGGGCGGCGAGTGCGCCCCTGGCTCCGCCGCGCCGCGACGGGGCCTTGGCCCGGCTCCGCTCCCTCGTCCGGGTCGGGCCGAGCCACCAGTCGCAGTCCTGAGTTCCGGGAGGCCGCCAGTGAGTACCGAAGCCGTCGACGCCGTCGTGATCGGCGCGGGGCACAACGGCCTGGTCGCGGCGAACGTCCTCGCGGACGCGGGCTGGTCGGTGCTCGTGCTGGAGGCCGCGGACCACCCGGGCGGTGCGGTGCGGACCGCCGAGGTCACCGAGCCCGGCTTCCGCAACGACCTGTTCAGCGCCTTCTACCCGCTGACCGCGGTGTCGCCGGCGATCAAGAGCCTGCGGCTGGAGGAGCACGGCCTGCGGTGGCGGCACGCGCCCGACGTCCTGGCGCACGTCCTGCCCGACGACCGGAGCGTGGTGCTGTCCCGGGACGTCGACCGCACGGCGGCGTCGGTCGACGAGTTCGCGCCCGGCGACGGCGACGCGTGGAAGCGGCTGTTCGAGGAGTGGGGGGACATCCGCGAGCCCCTGCTGAACGCGTTGTTCACGCCGTTCCCGCCGGTCCGCCCGGCGCTGAAGCTGCTGCGCCGCACCGGTACGGCGGACGCGCTGCGCCTCGCGCGCATGCTGACGCTGCCCGCCCGCCGGTTCGGCGACGAGCTGTTCGACGGCGAAGGCGGCCGGCTGCTGGTGGCGGGGAACTCCGCGCACAGCGACCTGTCCGTCGACAACGCGGGCAGCGCGGTCTTCGGTTGGCTGCTCGCGATGATCGGGCAGGACGAAGGGTTCCCGGTCCCCGAAGGCGGCGCCGGCGAGCTGATCTCGGCGTTGGTGCGGCGGCTGGAGTCCCGCGGCGGTCAGGTCCACTGTGGACGCCCGGTGCGGGAGGTCCTCGTCGGCGACGGCCGCGCGCTCGGCGTGCGCGACGCCGACGGCGACCCGGTCCGGGCGCGCAAGGCCGTGCTCGCCGACGTGCCCGCGCCGCTGCTGTACCGCGAGCTGGTGGGGGAGGAATGGCTGCCGCCGCGGCTGGTCGAGGACCTCGGCAAGTTCGAATGGGACAGCGCGACGGTGAAGGTGGACTGGGCGTTGTCCGCCCCGATCCCGTGGACGGCACCGGGCGCCCGGGGCGCGGGCACCGTCCACCTCGGCACGGACCTCGACGGGCTCTCGGCGTTCGGGGGCGAGCTGGCCCGCGGTCGGACGCCGCGCCGCCCGTTCCTGCTGCTCGGTCAGATGACCACGACCGACCCGACGCGTTCGCCGGCGGGCACGGAGGCGGCGTGGGCGTACACGCACGTGCCGCGCGGCACGATGGAGAACCGCGCGGCCTTGGAGCGGCGGGCCAAGCGCATCGAGGAGACGGTCGAGGCGAACGCGCCGGGGTTCACCGCCCTGATCAAGGCCCGGTACGTGCAGGGGCCCGCCGAGCTCGCGGACCGCAACCCGGGGCTGGTGGGCGGCGCGATCAACGCGGGGACGACGGCGATCCACCAGCAGCTGTTCTTCCGCCCGGTACCGGGGACGGGCCGCGCGGACACGCCGGTGGACCGGCTGTTCCTGGCGGGAGCGTCGGCGCACCCGGGCGGCGCGGTGCACGGCGGCCCGGGAGCGAACGCGGCCCGGGCGGCCCTGGCGCGAGGCGGCCGGCTGGGCGGGGGATACGCGGCCGTGATCCGGGCGGCGCACCGCGCGATCTACGGCTGACCCCGCGGTCCGGCTTCGAGCGTCACGGGCGCGGGTGGCCGCTCTCCGCGCGGGCGTGCTTGCCCGTCGCCAGGTCGGCCAGCCGGGCCAGTGACTCGGTGTTGCGCGGCTTGATCAGCAGCGACTGCAGGGCCGCCGGCAGCACCTTCCCCGGCCCGCGGACGATGTGCTCGGTCATCCGGACCAGGGTCCCTTCGCCGTGCGGCACGAGCGTGAGCCCGACCGCCGCCGCGCCGAGCGGCCAGCCCCGCGCCTCCAGCGACAGCGACAGGCCCGGCTCGACCGCCGTCACGACCGTCTCGTCCTGGATGTGCACCGGCCACGGGCCCACGCTGTGGTGGATCCGCGAACCCACCCGCGGCCAGTCCAGGTCGACATCTCGGATGTGCGAGCTCCCGACCACCCAGCCGGCGTAGAGCCAGCCGTCGGCGAGAACCTCGAACACGGCCTCGGGTGGCACGTCGATCACGCGGCTGACCTCGGTCACGGCTTCCTCCTGCTCGTCGGCGGCGAGCCAGGAGTACCCCGTCGCGGACGGGGTATGCCTGCGCCGACGAAGCAGGAGGCGGCAATGGTGGCCAGAACACGGAAAGAGCCCGACGGACCGGGCGAACTGTCCAAGCGGACGTGGGGCGCGGTGCTCAAGCGCACCTTCAAGCAGTTCAACCGGGACAACCTGACCGACTGGGCGGCGGCGCTCACCTACTACGCCGTGCTGTCGCTGTTCCCGGGCATCATCGTGCTCACGGCGATCCTCGGGCTGCTGGGCCCGACCGCGATCCAGACGGTGATCGACTCCATCAACCAGGTCGTTCCGGGCCAGGGCAAGGACATCCTCGTCGGCGCGATCAAGGAGCTGGCCGGCTCGCGCGGCCTGGCCGGGCCGCTGGCGATCATCGGCCTGCTCGGTGCGCTGTGGACGGCGTCGGGGTACGTCGGCGCGTTCATGCGCGCGTCGAACTCGATCTACGGCATGCCCGAAGGACGCCCGATCTGGAAGACGATCCCGCTGCGGGTCGGCCTGACGATCGGCATCGTCGTGCTGCTGGCGGCGTGCGCGCTGGGCGTGGTGGCGACCGGCTCGGTCGCCCGCCGGATCGGTGACCTGATCGGACTCGGCTCGACGGGCGTCCTGGTTTGGGAGATCGCGAAGTGGCCGGTGATCGCGCTGCTCGTGAGCCTGGCCTTCGCGTTGCTGTACTGGGTCGGGCCGAACGTGCGGCAGCCGGGGTTCAAGTGGCTGACCCCGGGCGGGCTGGTGGCCGTGGTGCTGTGGGTGCTGGCGTCGGCGGGATTCGCGTTGTACGTCGCGAACTTCGGCTCGTACAACAAGACCTACGGTTCGCTGGCCGGGGTGATCGTGTTCCTTGTATGGTTGTGGATCTCGAACCTCGCCGTGCTGCTGGGGGCGGAGCTGGACGCCGAGGTGGCCCGCGGGCGCACGATCGAGGCGGGGCGTGCGGAAGACCAGGAAGAGCCGTTCCTGCCCCCGCGCGACACGAAGGCGATGGACGACGACGAAGCCGCGGACGTGGCGCGGGAAGCCGAACGGAGCTGAGCGGATGGCCTGCCGGATCACCGAGCTCGTGCTGGACTGCCGGGACCCCGACCGGCTCGCGGAGTTCTGGTGCGCGGTGCTCGGCTACGAGGTCGTCGGCCACGAGCCGGACGGCCTCGAGCTGGGCCCGCCCGGTGGCCGCTTCGGAGCCGGACCGCCGACGCTGGTGCTGGCCCGGACGGCGAACCCTCGCGGCGGGAAGCTGCCGTTGCACCTGGACGTGAGCCCGGCGGGCTGCGACCACGAGACGGAGCTGGCCCGGCTGCTGGCGCTGGGCGCGCGACGGGCGGACGTCGGTCAGGACGGAAGTGAGTCCTGGGAGGTGCTGCAGGACCCGGAGGGGAACGAGTTCTGCTTGCTGCGCACGGATGTGGGGGCCTGACTGAAAGCTGTGACCCGTTCATGACGTGTCCGGCCGCGGCGACCTCGGCCACGGTAGTCCGGTACCGGCAGCAGTCTCAGTCGGTCTCGGCCGCGCAGCGGCGCCACGACACCTGATCGCCGGCCCGGTCCGCGTGCCACACCTGAGTGCCCTCGGACTCCCACGTCGGCAGTAGCCGGCCCGTGACGACCCGTCCGCGGGCGACCCGGCCGAACAACTCCACGCCGTCGGCGCGCCGGGCGGCCGGGATCCACGCCGGGAACCTCGTGCCCGGCAGCTTCCGCTCGATCCACTCCCGGGCCGAGCCCTCGCTCCCGTGATCGGACTCCACGATGCTCGAGACCGGGCCGTCGCCGCCGACCGCCAAGGCGATCGACGCGCGCCAGCGCACGGAAGAGGTGTCGGGATTCATCGGTCCCACGCTCCCGGAAGAACGGGTTGGCGGACCAGTACACGGACGGGTGGATCGTCGCTCACTCACCGTGTCTCCTGTCCCTCGTCGGTGCGGAACCATCGGACGGTTTCCCCGCCCGGGTGATGTTCAATCACGCGCGGCAGAGCAACCGCGCGCACGCCTTCTCCAGCACGGCCCGCGCGTCGTCGCCCTCGAGGCGTGCGGCCCGCTTCAGCGCCGGCGCGATCGTGCGCTCGTCGCGGTACGCCTCGACCAGCCGCGGGTCCACATAGGACGATCGACATACCGCCGGGGTGTTGCCGAGCGCCCGTGAGACCTCTTTCATCACGCCCGCCTCCGCGCGTTTGCGGGCGGCCTCCGACGCGGGTGGGTCCGCCGTGGCGAACGCGGTCGCCGCGAGCACCGTCGCGTTCCAGGTGCGCAGGTCCTTCGCGGTGCAGTCGTCGCCGGCCAGCTCCTTGAACCGCTCGTTGACGTCGGCCGCGTGCACCTCGTGCCACGTCCGGCCCGCGCGGTACACGAGCAGCCGGTCACTGCCCGCCCGGCTGCGCAACAGCGACTTCACCACCGAGGCCAGCGCGGCGTCCCGGATCGCCACTTCGCGGTCGAGACCGCCTTTGGCGACGTAGCAGAACCGGCACTCGTCGCCGCGGACCGCCGCGTGGGAACGCAGGAGCGTCGCGACGCCGTGGGTGCCGTTCTCCTCCGCGTACTCCTCGCCGCCGGTGCGGAAGACCCCTCGGTCGAGCATCCGCAGCGCCGCCGCGAGGACCCGCTCCCGGGTGAGGCCGCGCCCGGCCAGGTCGGCCTCGACCGCCGCCCGCCAGTCCGGGAGCCGGCGGGCCATCGCCAGCACGCGGTCGTGCTTCTCCTCGTCGCGGTCCCGGCGCCACTGCTCGTGGTAGAGGTACTGGCGCCGGCCCGCGTCGTCGGTCCCGACGGCCTGGACGTGCCCGTTCGGGTAGGGGCAGATCCACACGTCCCGCCACGCGGGCGGGATGACCAGGTCCTTGATCCGGGTGAGCAGCTCCGCGTCGGTGACCGGCTCGCCATCGGAGGTGGCGTAGGAGAACCCGCGCCCGCGGCGGACCCGCCGGATACCCGGGCCGCGCAGGTCACTGCGCCGGAGTCTGGTGCGTCCCATCGGCGCGAATACCCGCCCGGTGTACCGGGAAAACCCGCGGCCTGGGGAGATCACCCGGGCCAGGTGGCACGTCCATCGTGAGGAAGCGCAGGCGGCTCACGCGGGCCCGGGGCGCAGCGGCCGGACCGCCGGGCCCTGCACGACTTCGCCGTCGACGCCGAACCGTGAGCCGTGGCAGGGGCAGTCCCACGTCTTTTCCGCGTCGTTGAACGAAACCAGGCAGCCGAGGTGGGTGCAGTGCGCGCCCACGGTGTGCAGCCGGCCGGTTTCGTCGCGGTGGGCGGCGACGAGCTCGCCGCCGACGCGCACGACCGCCGCGTCGCCGGGCCGGAGATCGTCGAGCTTCTCCGTCCGCCACAGCGCGGCGACGTGGTCGCCGATCAGGTACCGCGCGACGGTGAGGTTGTCCTCGGCCACGCCGAGCACCGAGCGGGCGTCGAACCGGCTGGGGTCGAACAGGTCCGCGGCCGGGTGCGGCTCGCCGAGGATCCCCGCCGCGAGGATGTGCCCGGCCGCGGTGCCGCCGGTCATGCCCCACTGGCCGAACCCGGTGGCCACCCGGAGGTGCTTCGTCCCCGGCAGGTACCGGCCGATGTAGGGCATGCCGTCCGGAGTGGACATGTCGTGGGCCGACCAGCGGTGGGTCACGCGGTGCAGGCCCGCGTGCGCGTCCGCCCAGTCCGCGAGCCGGCCGTACCGGCGCCCGACGTTCACGTGCGCCCCGACGCGGTAGTGCTCGCCGCCGGCGATCACCATCGGCGTGCCCCGCTCGGTGTACCCGCGCACGGAGTGGTGCGTGTCGGTGTCGAGGAACATGCCCGCCGGCGGGGCGTTCCCGGCCGCCGGGCCCGCCACGACGAGGTCGCGGACCGGCTCGAGCCGGGCGAAGTACAGGCCGCGGTCGAGCACCGGGTAGTGGGTCGCGACGACGACTTCGCCCGCCACGACGTCGCCGCGCGAGGTGCGGACGATATGCCCGTTCAGCGCGGTCGCGCGGGCGTGTTCGACGACCGTGCCGCCGGCGCGCTCGATCCCGGCGGCGAGCCCGAGCAGCCACCGGCGCGGGTGGAAGTGGGCCTGCCCGGTGGTCCGGACCGCGCCGAGCGCGGGCACGTCGAGCGGGACGTCTTCGACGAAGGACGCGGGCAGCCCGGCGGCCGCGGCGGCGTCCGCCTCCCGCTTGAGCGAGTCGACGGTGTCTTCGCGCGTCGTGTAGACGTAGCTGTCTTCGCGGGTGAAGCCGCAGTCGATCCCGTCGTCGGCCGCCGTCGCCGCGATCCACTCGAGGGCGGCCGCCTGCGACGCGGCGTAGATCCCGGCAGCGTCCGCGCCGTGCCGGGACGCCAGCTCGGCGTACTTCGCTCCGTGCTGGGCGCTGACCTTCGCCGTGGTGTGGCCGGACACCCCGGCGGCGACCCGCTCCGCCTCCAGCACGACGACCGACCGCCCGGCGCGGGCGAGCAGCACGGCGGTGGTGAGCCCGGCGATGCCCCCGCCGAGCACCACGACGTCGGCCTCCGCGGGCAGCGGCACCCCGGTGCGGTCCGGCGCGGGCGCGGTCTCGACCCAGAGGGAAAGCGGTTCGGGCAGTGCGGTCATGCGCGCGGGATGCCCGCTGCGGGTGGGCCGAAACTCGGCCGGACGGGCCGATTCGGCCGATCGGAGCCGGGTAGGCGGAACAGCACAGCTGTTCGTGGCGGCTAACACCGAGCACGAGAGGACGCAGAAATACCAGGCGTGCGTGGACGCGCCGGAGTTCGCCGGGGCGTGACCATGCGTTTCGTCCTGCCTCCGCTGGGCTACCCGCGCGGGATCTCTGGGTCTACCGTGTCCGCAGGAGGTGGTGGCCTTGC
>NZ_JBEXVF010000088.1:0-36839 GCF_040629235.1 Amycolatopsis sp. NPDC005961
TCAGCGTTCGACTTGCATGTGTTAAGCACGCCGCCAGCGTTCGTCCTGAGCCAGGATCAAACTCTCCAACAATGAACAGTTTAATCGAGGCAATTCAATGCTCTCAAAGGAACCTCATACGAGGTTCAATACATAAGCTCTACTGACTTAGTTCACTAGCACACTGTTGAGTTCTCAAGCAACACACTTCGAATCCACCCGCTTTGTCGGCGGCTGAAACTCTCGGCGATTGTTTCAAGCTTTGTTGTTCCGAGGCTAACACCTCGGTTCAGGACCACCCACTCTACCACCTTCGTGGGAGCTTGGTTCGTGGCCCCGGCGGCCGCCCGGTTTCCCTGGCGACTTGGAGAACTTTACATGCCCCGAAACGGCCTCGCACAGGGGGGTCCCCTTAATTCGCGCCAGGCCGCTGACCTGCGTCGATCTCCCGAAAACTACGGCTGAGGCTGCCCGTGCGTCGCGACGACCGTCAGCGCGACGAGCGCGGCCGCCAGCACCGCCGCGACGTGGATCGGCGCCGGCGTGAACGACGCGGCGACGACGAGCACCGCCGTCACCGGGAAGCCGATGGCGATCGGCCGGCACTCGTTGGTCGGGCCGATGTGCAGCAGCCACACGCTCAGCAGGAAGATCGCGACCGGCAGCGTGGTCGGCAGCGCCGCGGCCACCCCGCCGAGGTCGTGCAGCGTCCCCGTGTCGTAGGCGACCGCCACTTCGAGCCCCGCCCCCACCGCCGCGACGGACGCGAAGATGAAGTAGTGGCCGTATCCCCAGCTCATCGACGTGAACATGGTCGGCCGCCGCACGAGCCGCGCGTGGCCCGGCCGGTCGAAGTACAGCCACCACATGGAGAACACGAGCACCAGGCCGGCCGCGGCCAGCGAAACCAGCGCGCCGACGTGCCCGGGTTCGGCGGCGCCCTCCTTGATCGCGTTCGTCGCGCTGAGGATCACCTCGCCGAGGACGATCAGGGTGAACAGGCCGTACCGCTCGGCGATGTGGTGCGGGTGCCACGTGGTGCCGTGCCGGCTCTCCGCCCAGACCGGGACGGCCATCTCCAGCAGCGCGAACACGACGAAGGCGGCCAGCCGCACTCCCTCCGGCAGCCACAGGTAGGCGATCCACAGCACCTGGACCACCGCGATCCCGGTGGCGTAGCGCAGCGCGGCGGGCCGGCACCCCCGGTCCGACCGCGCGGCTCGCAGCCACTGGAACACCATCGCCAGCCGCATCAGGACGTATCCGATGACCATCAGCCGGAAGTCACCGTCGAACGCGCGCGGCACCGAGGCCGCGACGGTCAGCCCGCCGGCGATCTGCACAAGCGTGGCCAGCCGGTACGGGACGTCGTCGGTGTCGAACGCCGAGGCGAACCAGCTGAAGTTCAGCCAGCCCCACCAGACCGCGAAGAACACCGTGGCGAACGACGTGACGCCGTGGGCGGCGTGGCCCTCGGCCAGCGCGTGGTGCAGCGAAGTCGCGGCCTGGCCGACGGCGACGACGAAACAGAGGTCGAACAGCAGTTCCAAGGGGGTCGCGACGCGGTGGCTCTCACTGCGGTCGCGCGACCGCATCGGCCGGTACCACACCCGGAGCCGGCTCCCCGGTCGCAGCGGCTGCTCGGTCATCGAAGCTCCCGGTCTCGTGCCTGTCGGACGCGGTCATCCCAACATGATCACGAGCCGGGTGGAAGCCCGACACGAAGAACGGACGGGCCCGGTTCCCCCTCACCCGGGCCCGCCCGCTGCCGTCACGCGCCGGCGGCCGCCGATGGGCATCCCTTCCGCGAGTGCCGGGCGGTCCCCCGCGGACGCCGACAACTCACTGGATGGAAGGTGACCGAGTGTGTCCATTCCCTCGAACTCCGGACGCCTCGATCGCTCGTGCCGGTCACCCCATCCCCGGGTGGCCGACCGATTGCCACTGTCGGTAGCCGAAGCCGCGCAGTGAAGGCTCCATAAGATCTACCCGGTTGCTCTGCGTAGCACCAGTGTCTTTCCGTGCTCGTCACTCGTTTGGAGCATCGCAAATCTGCGGAAAGTAGTGTCTCAGCCCCGGTGGACGTCCGCGGCGGACGTCTCGGCCGCGCGAGCGGCGCGCTCGTCCTCGGAAAGCTGCGCACGGTGTCTCCGCGACCTCAGTTCGGCCACGGCGAGACCCAGCGCGCCGCACGTCACGACGGCCGCGCAGCACAGGGCGACGGTGAGCGCCACCTGGTAGTCCCCGGCCGCGACGACGACGGCACCGAACACCGACGCGAGCACGGCCGTGCCGATCGCGGTGCCGATCCGCTGCCCGGTCTGCAGCGCGCCACCCGCGACCCCGGCCATCCGGACCGGCACGCACTCCAGCGTCAACGTCGTGTTCGGCGAGATCACCATGCCGCCGCCCACGCCCGCGAACAGCAGTGGCAGCGCGAACGCCCACCCGGACGCCGACGGCGGGACGAGCTCGGCGAGCAGCGCGACGGCGAGCAGGCCCACGGCGACCATGGCCAGCCCGGTGACGGTCAGCCGCCGGCCGAGGGTCGGCACGAAGCGCCCGGCGACGGCCGCGGACACCGCCGAGCCGAGCGCGAACGGCGTCACGGACAGCCCGGACTGCAGCGGCGTGTAGCCGAGGCCCTGCTGGAAGAACATCGCGAAGACCAGCCAGATCCCGGCGAACCCGCAGAAGTAGAGCGCGCCGACCGCGGCACCGGAGGCGTACCCCGGCGTGCCGGTGAACAGCCGGGTGTCCAGCAGCGGCGTCCGGCCGCGCCGGACCACCGCGCGCTCCCAGCGCACGAACGCGAAGCCGAAGACCAGCGCGACGACGAACATCCACCACAGCCGTGCGGGCCCGCCGTCGTCGGATTCGATGACCGGGAGCAGCACCCCGAGCACCGCGACCGCGAGCAGCACGATGCCGAGGAAGTCGATCTCCGAGCGCACCCGGAACTGTTTCTTCTCGCTGCGCGGCAGCAGCCGCAGGGCCAGCGCGAACGCGACGACGCCGATCGGCACGTTGACGTAGAAGACCCAGCGCCAGCCGTCCTGGGTACCGAAGACCGCGAGGATCACGCCGCCGAGGATCGGGCCGACCGCCGTCGAGATCCCGACGACGGCGCCGAACATCCCGAACGCGCGGCCGCGCTCGGGGCCGCGGAAGAGGTCCTGGATCAGGCCGGTGTTCTGCGGGGTGAGCATGCCCGCGGCCACGCCCTGGGCGAGGCGCGCGATCACGACCGTCGTCTCGTTCGGGGCCGCGCCGGCCAGCGCGCTGGTGATGACGAACGCGGCGAGCGCGCCGAGGAACATGGTCCGGCGGCCGAACGCGTCGCCGAGGCGGCCGCCGGTGACGAGGACCAGCCCGAACGCCAGCGCGTACCCGGAGACGACCCAGCGGATCCCGCCGCTGCTCGCGTGCAACCCGGACTGCATCGACGGCAGCGCGACGTTGACGATGCTGACGTCGAGCAGGCCCATGAACCCGGCCGTCAGCGAGACGGCGAGCGCTTTCCAGCGGCGGGGATCGGGTTCGTAAGTCATCCTGCTCAGCAAACACGAAAGGCGGGATCCGCGCGCGCTGTCCGCCGCGGTCCCGCCCGTTTCGTGCCGGATCCTACGTCGAAGCCGTGATGCCCCGGATGCCCTTGAGCTCGCCGATCAGCATCGAGCTGACCTTCACCGGGTAGTCGTTGAGCGCGAACACCGTCTGGTTCCGCCCCACCAGCTTCAGGTGGACCATCGTTTCGCCCTTGTGGGCGAGCAGCGTGGAACGCAGCTCGCTCACCACCGACTGGTCGATCTTCTCCGCCGCGGCGAGCAGGACCAGCGGCGGTTCGTCGTCGCCGTTGCCCGTGCCGACCTCGGACAGGTCCAGCGTCGCGAGGCCGCCGCCGAAGATCGACATCTTGTCTTCGCGCCAGTTGACCCGGCCCTTGACCAGCACCGCGTTGTCTTCGATCAGCTCGCTCGAGAACAGCGCGTACGACTTCGGGAAGAAGAGCACTTCGAGGGACGCGTCCATGTCCTCGACCGTGCAGATCGCCCAGGGCTCGCCCTTCTTGTTGACCCGCCGCTCCAGCGACGTGATCAGTCCGGAGATGACGATCTCGCCTTCCCGCGGCGGATCGGCGAGGATCCCGGCGATCGGCTTCGGGGCGTGCTTGCGCAGGATCCGCTCGGCGCCGTCCAGCGGGTGCGCCGAGACGTACAGGCCGAGCATCTCGCGTTCGTAGGCGAGCAGCTGCTTGCGCGGGTACTCCTCGTCGCCGAACTTCAGGTGGGCGAGCGGCGACGACGACGGGGCCGCCTCGCCCTCGTCGCCACCGAAGCCGAACAGGTCGAACTGGCCCATCGCCTCCTGGCGCTTGAGCGGGACGACGGCTTCCACCGCGTCTTCGTGGACCTGGATCATCGACAGCCGCGTGTGCCCGAGCGAGTCGAACCCGCCCGCCTTGATCAGCGACTCGATGACCCGCTTGTTGCAGGCCACGAGCTCGGACTTGTCGAGGAAGTCGGTGAAGGACGCGTACTTGCCCTTCTCCTCGCGGGTCTTGATGACCGACTCGACGACGTTCGCGCCGACGTTGCGGACGGCGCCCATGCCGAAGCGGATGTCCTCCCCGACGGCCGCGAACCGCAGGGCGGACTCGTTGACGTCCGGCGGGAGCACCTTGATGCCGAGCCGGCGGCACTCCGACAGGTAGACCGCCGACTTGTCCTTGTTGTCACCGACCGAGGTGAGCAGGGCGGCCATGTACTCGGGCGTGAAGTTCGCCTTGAGGTACGCGGTCCAGTAGGAGATCAGGCCGTACGCGGCCGCGTGGCTCTTGTTGAACGCGTACCCGGCGAACGGGAGGATCGTGTCCCAGAGCGCCTTGACGGCCTCGGCGGAGAACCCGCCCGGGACCAGGTCACTGGCCTTCATCCCGGCCTCGAAACCCTCGTACTCGAGGTCGAGGACTTCCTTCTTCTTCTTGCCCATGGCGCGGCGGAGCACGTCCGCGCGCCCCATCGTGTACCCGGCCACCTTCTGGCCGATGTGCATGATCTGCTCTTGGTACACGATCAGGCCGTAGGTGTCGGCCAGGATCTCCCGCAGCGGCTCGTCGAGCTCCGGGTGGATCGGCTTGACCTTCTGCCGGTTGTTCTTGCGGTCGGCGTAGTCGTTGTGCGCGTTCATGCCCATCGGGCCGGGGCGGTAGAGCGCGCCGACCGCGACGATGTCGTCGAACACCGTGGGCTCCATGCGGCGCAGCAGGTCACGCATGGGCCCGCCGTCCAGCTGGAACACGCCGAGCGTGTCGCCGCGGGCGAGCAGCTTGTACGTCTCGGGGTCGTCGATCGCCAGGGTGTCGAGGTCGATGTCGATCCCGCGGTTGGCCTTGATGTTGTCGATCGCGTCGCCGATGACCGTCAGGTTCCGCAGGCCCAGGAAGTCCATCTTCAGCAGGCCGATGGCCTCGCACGACGGGTAGTCCCAGCCGGTGATGATCGAGCCGTCGTCACGCTGCCAGAGCGGGATCGCGTCGGTCAGCGGGTCGCACGACATGATGACCGCGCAGGCGTGCACGCCCGCGTTGCGGATCAGGCCCTCGAGACCGCGGGCGGTCTCGAAGATCGTCTTGCACTCTTCGTCGGTCTCGACCAGGGCGCGGACCTCGGCGGCCTCGCCGTAGCGCTCGTGCTTGTTGTCGACGATGCCCGAGAGCGGGATGTCCTTCGCCATGATCGGCGGCGGCAGCGCCTTGGAGATCTTGTCCGCGATCGCGTAGCCGGGCTGGCCGAAGTGGACGCGCGCGCTGTCCTTGATCGCGGCCTTGGTCTTGATGGTGCCGAAGGTGATGACCTGGGCGACCTTGTCGACGCCGTACTTGTCGGTCGCGTACCGGATCATCTCGCCGCGCCGGCGGTCGTCGAAGTCGATGTCGATGTCGGGCATCGAGACGCGCTCGGGGTTCAGGAACCGCTCGAACAGCAGCTTCTGCGGGATCGGGTCCAGGTTGGTGATACCGAGGACGTACGCGACCAGCGAGCCGGCGGCGGAACCACGGCCGGGACCGACGCGGATGCCGACCTTGCGGGCGTAGCTGATGAGGTCGGCGACGATCAGGAAGTAGGCCGGGAAGCCTTTCCCGATGATGACGTCGAGCTCCTTCTCGATGCGCTCGTGGTACCCCTCGGGCGGGCCGCCCGGGAAGCGCCACGCGAGGCCCTTCGCGACCTCTTCGCGCAGCCAGCCGCCCTGGTCGTAGCCCTCGGGCACCTCGAAGAACGGCAGCCGGTCCTTGTGCGCGTAGACGTCTTCGTAGGACTCGACGCGCTCGGCGATCATCAGCGTGGTGTCGGCCGCGCCGGGCACTTCCTTGTCCCAGTACTCGCGCATGTCGGCGGCGGACTTGAGGTAGTAGCCGTCGCCGTCGAACTTGAACCGGGTCGGGTCGTTGAGCGTCTTGCCGGCCTGGACGCACAGCAGCGCCGAGTGCGTGTCGGCCTGGTCCTTGGTGACGTAGTGCGAGTCGTTCGTGGCGATCGGCTTGAGGTCGAGCAGCCGGCCGACCTCGAGCAGGCCCTCGCGGACCGACCGCTCGATCGGCAGCCCGTGGTCCATCAGCTCGAGGAAGAAATTGTCGGCGCCGAAGATGTCCTTGTAGTCGGACGCGGCCTGGATCGCCGCTTCCTTCTGGCCCAGCCGCAGCCGGGTCTGCACCTCGCCCGACGGGCAGCCGGTGGTCGCGATGATCCCCGAGTGGTTCTCCGAGATCAGCTCGCGGTCCATCCGGGGCTTGCGGTAGTAGCCCTGCATGCTGGCCAGCGAGGACAGCTTGAACAGGTTCCGCAGCCCGGTGGCGTTCTGCGCGAGCATCGTCATGTGGGTGTACGCGCCGGCGCCCGAGACGTCGCCGCCCTCACCCAGCTCGTCCGAGCCGCGCTGGTTCGCCTGGCCCCAGAAGACCGGCTTCTTGTGGAAGCGGCTCTCCGGCGCGACGTACGCCTCGATGCCGATGATCGGCTTGAGGCCGTGCTTCTTCGCCTGCTGGTAGAACTCGTCGCCGCCGTACATGTTGCCGTGGTCGGTCATGCCGACCGCGGGCATGCCGAGGCGCGCCGCCTCCGCGAAGAGGGGAGCGATCTTCGCCGCACCGTCGAGCATCGAGTACTCGGTGTGGACGTGCAGGTGGACGAAGGAATCGTTCGACACCAGCGAAAACCTCCCCTAGGTGAATGGGACCGGCGCGCCCGGGTCCCTCACCCTAACCCGTGGCGCTCGCGGTCCCGACACGTGCTCGCCCGGTCGATTCTGCTCCTCGCGGGAGGTGTTCCGCCGCTGCGACGCGCCCCCTTTTCGGGCGGTGGTGATCACGGTGCGGCGGGCGGGCACGGGATGCTGTCGGGCGGTCACGCGGGGACGCCGACGGGGCGTCGCGCGGCCCGTGAGGTCGGCCACAGCCGCCCCGGCTCGCGTTGACAGCCACCCCTCCGGAACCGAGCATTCCCCACATGAACCTGTCTGACAGCCAGACAGCCGGACAAGGTGGTCCCCGGCGGGTCAGCGCCATGGAAGCCGTGCTGGCCCACCTGCGGCGGCTCATCGAACGCGGGGACTACCCGGTCGGTGCCAAGCTTCCCTCCGAAGCGTCCCTGAGCAGGGAGTTCGAGGTCAGCCGGTCGGTCATCCGGGAAGCGCTGCGCGGGCTGCAGGCCCTCGGCATGACCGAGTCCAAGACCGGCAAGGGCACCTTCGTCACCGCCGCCGGGCCCGCCGAGAACCCCACGTTCGGGCCCTACTCCGCGCGCGACCTCATCGAGGTGCGCCGGCACGTCGAGATCCCCGTCGCGGGCTATGCCGCGCTGAGACGCGACCAGGACCACCTCGACCTGCTCGGCCACCTCGTCGAGCGGATGGACGCCGAGACCGACAACACCGCCTGGGTCGCGCTCGACTCGCTCTTCCACATCACCATCGCCCAGGCCTCGGGCAACCCCGTCTTCGGGAAGGTGATCGAAGAGATCCGGGACGCGCTGGCCCGCCAGTCCGCCTTCCTCAACCAGCTCGGCGACCGGCGCCGGCAGTCGAACGTCGAGCACCGCGAGATCGTCAAGGCCATCGAGAGCGGTTCCGAAGAGCAAGCCGTCGAAGCCATGACCGCGCACCTCACGCACGTCGAAGCCACTCTCACCAGCATCGTGAACGGGGACCAGTGACCGAAAAGACCCTCACGGCCACTCCCGCGGACGCGGGGGACGCCGGCTACAACAAGGCCCTCAAGCCCCGGCACGTGAACATGATCGCGATCGGCGGGGCGATCGGCACCGGCCTCTTCC
The DNA here is from genome assembly GCF_040629235.1 of Amycolatopsis sp. NPDC005961. NCBI lineage: Bacteria > Bacillati > Actinomycetota > Actinomycetes > Pseudonocardiales > Pseudonocardiaceae > Amycolatopsis > Amycolatopsis sp. NPDC005961. The sequence continues at coordinate 8,313 of NZ_JBEXVF010000088.1, forward strand.
TCGGCGCCGGCGGACGCCTCGCGCAGGCCGGGCCGGCCCTCGCGATCGTCTACGCCGTCTGCGGCCTCTTCGCGTTCTTCGTCGTCCGCGCGCTCGGCGAGCTGATCCTGTACCGGCCGTCCAGCGGCGCCTTCGTCTCCTACGCCCGCGAGTTCATGGGCGAGAAGGGCGCCTACGTCGCCGGCTGGATGCACTTCCTCAACTGGTCGACCACCGGCATCGCCGACATCACGGCGATCGCGCTCTACGCGCACTTCTGGTCGTTCTTCTCCCCGGTCCCGCAGTGGGTCCTCGCGCTGATCGCCCTCGCCGTGGTCCTGACGCTCAACCTCGTCTCGGTGAAGCTGTTCGGCGAGATGGAGTTCTGGTTCGCCATCGTCAAGGTCGCCGCGCTCGTGCTGTTCATGGTGATCGGGATCTTCCTGCTGGTGACGCAGACACCGATCGACGGCGGCGTCCCCGGCCCGCAGCTGATCACCGAGCACGGCGGGATCTTCCCCACCGGGCTGCTGCCGATGGTCCTGATCGTGCAGGGCGTGGTGTTCGCCTACGCCTCGGTCGAGCTGGTCGGCGTCGCCGCCGGCGAGACCGAGCACCCGGAGAAGATCATGCCGAAGGCGATCAACTCCATCATGTGGCGGATCCTGGTCTTCTACGTCGGCTCGGTCGTCCTGCTGGCGATGCTGCTGCCGTGGAGCTCCTACACCAAGGACCAGAGCCCGTTCGTCACCGTGCTCTCGCACCTGGGCGTGCCCGCCGCCGACAGCGTGATGAACCTGGTCGTGCTCACCGCGGCGCTGTCCAGCCTGAACTCCGGCCTCTACTCGACCGGCCGGATCCTGCGGTCGATGGCGAAGGCGGGCTCGGCGCCGAAGTTCACCGGCGTGATGAACCGCAACCAGGTCCCCTACGGCGGGATCCTGCTCACGGCGTCGGTCTGCGTGCTGGGCGTCGGACTGAACTACCTGGTGCCGAAGGAAGCCTTCGACATCGTCCTCAACTTCGCCGCGATCGGCATCCTGGCGACGTGGGCGATCATCGTGGTCTGCCACCTGCTGTTCGTCCGCAAGACCCGGCGCGACGGGCTCGAGCGGCCCGCGTTCCGGCTGCCGTTCTCGCCGTACACCGAGATCGCGACGCTGGTGTTCCTCGCCGCGGTCGTCGTGCTGATGGGCTTCGACGAGACCGGCCGGATCACCCTGCTGGCCCTGCCCGTGATCGCCGTCGCGCTGGTCGTGGGCTGGTTCGCGGCTCGCAGGCGGATCGACATGCGCGCGTTCGACGAGGAGGGCCTGTGACCCACGAACCCCTGGTGGAGCTGGTCCGCGACGGCATGGTCGAGGGCGTGCACCACGGCTCCGCGATCGTGCTCGCCCCGGACGGCAGCACCCTCTTCGCCGCGGGCGACCCGGACGCGGCGATGTACCCGCGGTCGACGGCGAAACCCCTGCAGGCCACGGCGATGGCGCGGCTCGGGCTGCGCCTGTCCCCCGCCGGGTTCGCCATTGCGGCGGCCAGCCACTCCGGCGAGCCGCAGCACCTCGACGCCGCGCTCGACGTCCTCGGCGGCCGCTCCCCCGACGCGCTGGGCAACCCGGCCGACTTCCCGTACGACCCGGTCGAGCGCGACGCCTGGGTCGCGTCCGGGCGCGCGCCGAGCCGGCTCGCGCACAACTGCTCCGGCAAGCACGCGGCGATGCTCACGACGTGCGACCTGAACGGCTGGACCACCGACGGCTACCTCGACCCGGCCCACCCGCTGCAGCGCGCGATCGCCGCCACCGTCGAGGACCTGACCGGGCACGGCATCGAGCGGGTCGCGGTCGACGGCTGCGGCGCGCCGCTCTTCGCGACGACGTTGCGGGGGCTCGCCACCGCCGTGGCGAAGATCGCCACGGCCGCGCCCGGCACGCCGGACCACCTGGTCGCCGCCGGGATCCGGAAGCACCCCGAGCTGGTCGGCGGCAGCCGCCGCGACGTCACCGCCGTCATGCGCGCGGTGCCCGGGCTGATCGCGAAGGACGGCTTCGAAGCCGTCCAGGTCGCCGCGCTGCCGGACGGCACGGCGATCGCCTTCAAGATCGCCGACGGCGGTGACCGGGCGCGCTACCCGGTGCTGGCCGCGACGCTGAAGCTGTGCGGCGCCGACGTCCCGCCCGGCCCGGAAAACCTGCGATTCACCGGACACCTTCCCGTGGGGAGCCTGCGATGACCACCCGCCGCGAACACGACCTGCTCGGCGACAAGGACGTTCCCGCCGACGCCTACTGGGGCGTGCACACCGCCCGCGCCCGCGAGAACTTCCCCATCACCGGCACCACGATCGCCGCCTACCCGCACCTGATCGAGGCACTGGCCTCGGTCAAGGAGGCCGCTGCGCGCGCCAACGCCGAACTGGGGCTGCTGAAGCCCGAGATCGCCGCCGCGATCGGCGAAGCCTGCCGGGAAATCCGCGAAGGCGCGCTGCACACCGAGTTCGTCGTCGACGTCATCCAGGGCGGCGCCGGGACCTCGACCAACATGAACGCCAACGAGGTGATCGCGAACCGCGCCCTGGAGCTGCTCGGGCACGCGAAGGGCGACTACCACGTCGTGCACCCGAACGAGCACGTCAACCTCGGGCAGTCGACGAACGACGCCTACCCGACCGCGGTCAACGTCGCGACGATCCTCGCCGTCCGCGAGCTGGCCGCGTCGATGGTCGTGCTGGAGAAGGCGTTCGCCGCCAAGGCCGTCGAGTTCCACGACGTCCTGAAGATGGGCCGCACGCAGCTGCAGGACGCGGTCCCGATGACGCTCGGCCAGGAGTTCGGCACCTACGCGGTGATGCTCGGCGAGGACCGGCTGCGCCTCGGGGAAGCCGTCGCGCTGCTGCACGAGATCAACCTCGGCGCGACCGCGATCGGCACCGGCCTCAACGCCGCGCCGGGGTACGCCGAAGCCGCGTGCCGGCACTTGCGCGAGATCACCGGGCTGCCGGTCGTCACCGCGGCCGACCTGGTCGAGGCGACGCAGGACTGCGGCGCGTTCGTCCACCTGTCCGGCGTGCTCAAGCGGATCGCGGTCAAGCTCTCGAAGAGCTGCAACGACCTGCGGCTGCTGTCGTCGGGCCCGCGCGCCGGGCTCAACGAGATCAACCTGCCGCCGGTGCAGGCCGGGTCGTCGATCATGCCGGGCAAGATCAACCCGGTGATCCCCGAAGTGGTGAACCAGGTCGCGTTCGAGGTCATCGGCAACGACGTCACCGTGACGATGGCCGCCGAAGCCGGGCAGCTGCAGCTCAACGCGTTCGAGCCGATCATCCTGCACGCGCTGTCGGAGAGCATCACGCACCTGGGCGCGGCCTGCCGGACGCTGGCCTCGAAGTGCGTCGCGGGGATCACGGCGAACGTCGACGTCCTGCGCGGGTACGTCGAGAACTCGATCGGGCTCGTGACGGCGCTCAACCCGAGCATCGGGTACGCGGCCGCGACCGAGATCGCGAAGGAGGCGCTGGCGACCGGACGCGGCGTCGCCGAGCTGGTCGTCGAGAAAGGCCTGATCCCGGCCGAGGAGCTGGCCAGGCTGCTGCGGCCGGAGACGCTCGCCCGGGTCCGCTGACGACGGCGGGTGGGCCCGGCAGGCGGTATCGTCGGATCCGGAAGGCAGTACTCCACTTCGGAAGGCTGGGCGCCCGTGCTGGACCGACTTGTCGACAAGATGCTCGGACTCCCCCGCGCCGAAGGTCCGGCGCCGGTCGTGACGCGCGACCTCGCTGTGCCGATGCCCGACGGCGTCACGCTGCTCGCCGACCGGTACGCCCCGGCCGGGACGACGTCGGCGCCGGTCGTGCTGATCCGCACGCCGTACGGGCGCAAGGGCATCCTCTCGAAGCTCTTCGGCGACACGTTCGCCCGGCACGGCCTGCAGACGGTCATCCAGAGCACCCGCGGCTCGTTCGGCTCCGGCGGCGAGTTCCGGCCGTTCCACCTGGAGCGCGAGGACGGCGTCGCGACCGCCGAGTGGCTGCGCGCGCAGCCGTGGTGCGACGGGACCCTCGGCATGGCGGGCGCCAGCTACCTCGGGCACACGCAGTGGGCGGTCGGGCCGTACCTCGAACCTCCCCTCAAGGCGATGTGCCTGGGCGTCACGGCGTCGGAATTCGTTTCGACGTTCTACCCGGGCGGCGTGCTCGCGGCGGACAACATGGTGTCGTGGTCGGCGATGATCGGCCGGCAGGAAGAGCGCTTCGCGGCCCTGCCGAACCCCTTGCAGAAGCGCAAGACGCGCAAGGCGATGTCGTTCCTGCCGCTGAGCCGTGCCGACGTCGCGGCGATCGGGAAGCCGGTGCAGTTCCTCCAGGACATCACCGAGCACTTCGTGCCGGACGACGACTACTGGGCGATGTCCGACCACAGCGCCGAAGTCGCGAAGCTCGACGTCCCGGTGTCGATGGTCACCGGCTGGTACGACCTGTTCATCGGCTCGCAGCTGCGCGACTTCCGGACCCTCGCCGAGGCGGGCAAGGCGCCGCGGCTGACGATCGGGCCGTGGGCGCACGGCGAGCCCGGCAGCATGGGCCCGATGATCCGGGACCAGCTCGGCTTCCTGCGCGCGCACCTGCTCGGCGACCGGACGTTCCTGCAGCGCGCGCCGGTCCGGCTGTTCCTGCAGGGTGCCGGCACCTGGCTGGACTTCGAGTCGTGGCCGCCGCCGTCGACGGCGATCGCGTCCCACCTGCGGCCGATCGGCGGGCTCGGCGAAGCGGCCGGCGCCGAGGCGCTGCCGACGACGTTCACCTACGACCCGGCCGACCCGACGCCGGCGGTCGGTGGTCCGCTGCTGACCGGCGAGTGGAAGCAACGCGACAACCAGGAGGTCGAGGCGCGCCCGGACGTCCTGGTGTTCACCGGCGAGCCGCTGCCGTCGGACCTGGACGTCATCGGCGAGGTTTCGGCGACCGTCCACGTGCGCACGGAGCTCGGGCACGCGGACGTCTACGTCCGGCTGTGCGACGTCGACGCAAACGGGGTGTCCCGCAACGTGACCGACGGGATCCTCCGGCTGCGGCCCGGGTTCCCGGAGTCGGACGCGGACGGCGTGGTGACGGCGGAGGTCACGCTCGACCCGACGGCTTACCGCTTCCGCCGCGGGCACCGGCTGCGCGTCCAGGTGGCGGGCGGGGCGTTCCCGCGGTTCGCGCGCAACCACGGGACCGACGAGCCGGTGACGTCGGCGATCACCGGGAAGCCGAACCGGTTCGAGGTGTTCCACGACGCGGCCCGGCCGTCGAAGATCACGCTGCCGGTGTTCGGCGGCTGACGAGGCGCGCCCACGGACGGCGAAGCAGCGGCCACGCGGCGAGGAAGAGGGCGGCCGCCGTCCAGACCGGCCACCCGGCGGCCGCCCAGAGCCCGAGCGCGCGCGGGGTGCCGGATTCGCCGAGCTGCAGCCAGACGGCGTTGGCGGCGAGCAGCAGCCAGCCGAGCTGGACCAGCCAGCCGAGCGGGTAGCACGCGATCGCGGCCAGTGCGGTGGCCCGCGGGCCCGCGTCGAGCAGGCGCCGGCGCAGGGCCATCGGCGGGTGGGTGAGCGGCGCCGTCACCCGCCGGGGTTTCGCCGCGCCGAGCCGGGTGGCCGCGGCGGCGCCGGCGACGTGATCGGCGGCGAACTCGGCGCTCCACGCCCCGGCGACGGGCAGGGTGACGGCGGCCAGCAGCGTCCCGAGCGCGCTGAGCAGCATCAGGCCGAGGCCGGCGAGAAGGTCTGGGGTGGCGTACGCGGCCCCGTCGAGGACGTCGGCGAACCACACGGCCCCGACGGGAACCACGGCCGTCCAGACGAAGAGGCCGAACCAGTGCCGGACGACGAAGGCCAGCGGGCTGGTGGCGCCGGCGAGCAGGGTGTCGCCCTGCCGGCAGTGCGCGAGTTCGTGCCGCACAACGGCTTCGGCGGCAGCGCGGTCCCGCCGCCAGAGCACGACGAGCGGCGCGAAGACGGCGAGCCGCGGCCGGCGCGGACGGCGGAGGTAGGCGAAGGCGAGCAGATCGGTACGCCGGAGGTTGGCCCGCACCTCGACAGCCGGCAGCCGGGCCCGGGCGTACGCGGCGATGGCGGCGAGGGTGGGGGTACGGAGATCGTCGCCGAGGCGGTACCGGCGTTCGACGAGCCGCCCCCGCACGCCCGCCCCGGCCACGGTCACGACGGCGGCGAGCACGACGAAGGCGGGCACGAGATCGACCAGCCCGGCCACCCGGAGGAGATCGCTGCCGGGGACGGTGGCCGCCGGGTTCGGGGTGGCGCCGAGGAGGTCGAGGACGGTGTCCCGCCAGCCGGGGAACCGGTGCGGTGCGGTCCAGCAGACGGCGGTGAGGAACCAGAAGAGCAACCAGGGCGGCGCCGGGGAGAGCGGCGGTTGCGGGCCGCTTGGGCAAGCGCCCTCCGGTGCCCCGGCCGCCGTCACCGCTTCCGCTCCTCCGGGGGCGCCGCCGCCAGAAAGGCCCTCGTGCCCGCGCCGTCCTTGATCAGGGCTCGGACTATGCGGAACGTCAGCACTTCGCTCTCGATCGGCGGTACCCCCGCTGCCGTGAGCTCCGCGCTGATCGCGTCGATCAGCCGGCTCAGCTCCGGCAGCTGCGGCTCCTCGGGCGCCGCCTTCGCGCGGCGTCGGTCCCACAAGTCGCCCAGGTTCTTGAGCAGCGACGAGACGCTGCTCAGGTTGCCGCCCAACGCCGCCCAGATCGCCGGGCCCGCCAGTGACACCGCCACCAGCACGTGCGGGAACAGCACGATCGGCGCGGTCACGTCGAAGCCGCCCGGCGCCGAGTCCGTGCGGGTGAACAGTTCCCGCCGGGACGCACCGCCCGCCACGTACGCCACCGTCAGCGACGGCACCAGCTCCGCCTCGTCCGGCGTCACCCCCTCCGCCAAGCGCACCGCCCAGCCGACGACCTCGTCGCTCACCCGCTCTTCCCTCCTATGCGAACGCCTCGTGGAACTCCACCGCGTACGGGCCGGGCACGAACGCGCCCCCGAGGCCCAGCTCGACCACCACCGTCACGCCCGGGGCGACGGCGGACTCCGTCCGGCCGACCAGATTCGCGACCTGCCGCCCGCCGACGGACAACGTCAGCCGGAACAACCCCGTCCGGGCCCGGCCCGCCTGGTTCGTCACCGTGATCTCACCGGTGAAGAACCCGGTGCCGTCGTCCCCCACCCGGGCACCGCTCAGCTCCCATTCCCGGTCGATCCCCCGCGCCGGGACGGCCGCCAGGGAAGGCACTTCGGGCGGGCTCACCGGCGCTTCCGGCCGGCTCAGGTGGAGCGCGAACCCGAGCAGCAGGGTGACCGCGACCACCCCGAGGGCGCGGAACCCCGCGCGGCGGACGACGCCCGGCACCCGATCCTCCACTGTGGACGGACGCCCGGGGCGGGCGTCCGTCCGGGAGTCGCGCTCACGGACGAAGCCGTTACAAACCGGTCGTAACGTCTCCCCGGCCGCCACCGACCTACGCCGTGATACGCCGCCGAGGTCAGGATTTCCCTTGATCAGCAACCGAAAGATCCTCACCGTGCTGGCCGCGGGGCTGTTGCTCACCACCGGCTGCGACAGCGTCCGGCAGGTCGCGAGCCCGGCCGCGGTGTCGACGACCGGCACGCCGACGACGACCGAGACGCCGACAGACACCCCCACGACCACCGAAACGACCGCTGAAACAACCTCCGAGGAAACCACGACCGAGGAAGAAACCTCGACGACCGAGACCGAGGAAGCGAGCCGGAGCACCACCGGCTCCTACGACGTCACGATCTCCGGCTCGGTCTCGGGCCACTCGTTCCGCCGGTCGGCCACCCTGCGCATCGTCGAGACGATCTCCTCGACCGGCAGCACGAACGACGTCAACCCGGTCGACGTGTGCCTGGCTTCCGGCAACCCCGCCGCCCAGCCCCAGCCGGGCGCGATCCGGTTCGGCTCCAACTCCGGCTGCCTCTCCGGTACCGGCGCCGCGGACCTCGACCTGGCGAGCGTCGACGCGGACGGCGGCACGATCGACGTCGAACCCGTGGAGAGCATGGCCGCCACCGGCGGCAACCTCTTCACAGCGTCGACGAGCATCGCGGCCTGCCCGTACTACCCGGTGTCGGGGCGGCTGCGCGTGACGGTCGACGGCGGCGACGTCTCCGGGAGCGTCGAATTCACCGGCTACGGCGGCGCCTTCTGCCCCAGCACCGTCTACGACGCGAAGATCTCCGGCTGAGCCTCAGCCGCCGACGACGCGGTGGTGGCTGGTGACCCGGCCGTCGTCGTGCAGGACGTGCAGCAGCAGCGACGGCGGCCGCTCGTAGTCCAGCGGTCCCCCTTCGTCCCAGCCTCGCCCGGCACCGGGCTCGACCGGCAGCAGCGACTGCGAAACCACGCCGGGCGCGATCCGCAGCGGCAAGCCCGCGAACGTCGTCGACGCGCCCGTGTGCACGTGGCCGGCCAGCAGCGCCACCACGCGCGGGTGGCGGGCCAGCACCGCCGCCAGGCGGTCCTCCCCCGACTGGCGGATCGCGTCCACCAGCGGCACCCCCACTTCGACCGGCGGGTGGTGGAACGCCACGAACGCCGGGCCGTCGCCGCCGGCGAGGACGTCGTCGAGCCAAGACAGGCTGGAGTCGGCGAGGAAACCCGCGCCGCTGCCGGGAATCGTCGAATCGCACAGCGCGAACAGGACGCCGTCGACCTCCCGGGCGACGTCGATCGGGTCGTCGGAAGCCGGCAGCCCCAGCAGCCCGGTGCGGAACGCCGCCCGGACGTCGTGGTTGCCCGGGCACACCAGCACCGGCGCCGGGTGCTCCAGCAGCTCGGCGGCGCGCGCGTACTCCGACGCCGCGCCGTGGTCGGCGATGTCGCCGGTGACGACCACCGCGTCGACCGCCAGCCCGCCGAGGTACGCCATCACGGCGGCGACGCGATCCTCGGCCCGCGGTCCGTCGTCCAGGTGCAGGTCGCTCAGGTGCGCGATGATCATCTTTCGTCCTTCCCCAGGTACGCCAGTGCTTTCACCCAGTTGCGGACGAGCACCGCGGACGCCGTCGGCAGGTCGCCGTCGCGCAGGGCGGCGGCGATCCGGCGGTGCTCGCCGATGCTCTCCTCCGCGCGGCCGGCCCCGCCGAAGTAGCACGATTCGTACCGCTTGAGCAGCGGCTTGGTCTGCTCGATCAGCCGCAGCAGGTGCGGGTTCGGGCAGCGCGACAGCAGCAGCGCGTGCCACCGTTCGTCCACTTCGGACAGATCGCCGTCCGCCAGTGCCGCGGTCATCTCGTCGGCGACGGCGTCGAGCGCGTCCGGCAGGCCGGCCAGCTCCAGCGGCGACGTCCAGCGCAGGGCGAGCGCTTCGAGCTCGGCCACGAGCGGGTAGAGGCGGCGAGCCTCGTCGACGTCGAACGGCGGCACCAGGAACCCCCGCCCGGGCGCGGAGACGAGCAGGCCGCGGTCGGCGAGGCCGATCAGCGCCTCCCGCAGCGGGGTCCGGCTGACGCCCAGCTCGCGCGCCAGGTGGACCTCGTTGACGCGGGCGCCGGCGGGGAGGCGGCCGTCCAGCACGCGGGCGGTGATCTCCTCGATGAGGTCGCTGCGCAGCGGGGTGCGGGCCATGGCGGCCAGTATTGCATACAGAAGGTCGCTACTGTATTCAGTTCACATGACCTTCGACGTCGACCGCGCCCGCCGTGACACGCCCGGCTGCGCCGAAGTGGTCCATTTCAACAACGCCGGTTCCGCGCTCCCGCCGGCCGTCGTGACCGACACCGTCGTCGAGTACCTGCGCCACGAAGCGCTGGTCGGCGGGTACGAAGCGGCCGCCGAGGCGCAGGATCGGCTCGACGCGGTGTACGCGTCGGCGGCGCGGCTCGTCGGCGGCGAGCCCGACGACATCGCCCTGACCGACAACGCGACCCGCTCGTGGCAGGCGGTGTTCTACGCGCTGCCGTTCGGGACCGGTGACCGGATCCTCACCTCGCGCGCGGAGTACGCCAGCAACGCCATCGCGTTCCTGCAGGTCGCCAAGCGCACCGGCGCGGTCGTGGAGGTGATCGGCGACGACGAGTCGGGGCAGCTGGACGTCGAGGAGCTGCGGCGGCGCGTCGACGGCGACGTCAAGCTGATCGCCGTCAGCCACGTGCCGACCCAGGGCGGCCTGGTCAACCCGGCCGAGGAGATCGGTGCGGTCGCCGAAGCCGCCGGGATCCCGTTCCTGCTCGACGCGTGCCAGTCGGCCGGCCAGGTCGACCTCGACGTCACGCGCCTCAAGTGCGACGCGCTGTCGACGACCGGCCGCAAGTACCTGCGCGGCCCGCGCGGCACCGGGTTCCTGTACGTGCACCCGCGGCTGCGCGAACGGCTGGAGCCCGCGATGCTCGACCTGCACTCGGCGACCTGGGAGTCGCCAACGGAGTACGTCGTCGACCCGACCGCCAAGCGCTTCGAGGTGTGGGAACGCGACTTCGCGGCGGTGTTCGGCCTCGGCGCGGCGATCGACTACGCGCTCGGCTGGGGCCTGCCGGCCATCGAAACGCGCGTCGCGTCGCTGGCGGCCACCCTGCGCACCCGGCTCGCCGACGCCGGGGCGCGCGTGCACGACGCCGGCGCCCGCAAGTGCGGCATCGTCACCTTCAGCGTCGACGGCACCCCTGCCGCGGAGGTCAAGGCCCGGCTGGCCGAGGCGAACATCAACACCTCGATCTCGTCGCGGACGTCGGCGCAGTTCGACTTCACCGCGCGCGACCTGCCGGACATGGTCCGGGCGTCGGTGCACTACTACAACACCGAGGACGAGATCGACCTGCTGGTGGCGAAGCTCTAGAACGCGTCGACGCCGGTCAGCTCGGCCGACGCCGTCCACAGCCGCTCGGCCTGCGCCGGGTCGATCGCGTAGTCCTTGACACCCGTGCGGCCGCCGTCGGCGGGAGCGGGCTCGGCGATGTCGCAGTCCTCGAGGTAGACGCCACCGAGACCGTCGAGCTGCGGGGACGTCGCCGCCCAGACCTGGGTCGCGGCGCCCTGCTCCGGCGTCTTCGCGCCGCCGGTGACCTGCCCGGACTCGTCGACCATGCCGGCGTCGACCAGCTCCTGGCGGTCGAGGTGGCGCACCAGGTCGGTGAGGATCCGGCCCGGGTGCAGGGCGAACGCGCGGACGCCGTGGTCGCGCGCCAGCTTGTCAAGGTGGACGGCGAAGAGGACGTTCGCCGTCTTGGCCTGGCCGTAGGCGAGCCACTTGTCGTAGCCCTGCCGGAAGTCGAGGTCGTCGAAGCGGACCGGGCCGTAGTGGTGGCCGCGCGACGACACCGAAACGACGCGGGCGCCGGTGGTGAACGCGGACCGAAGCCGGTTCACCAAGGCGAAGTGGCCCAGGTGGTTGGTCGCGAACTGCGCTTCCCAGCCCGGTCCGACGCGGGTCTCCGGCAGCGCCATGATCCCGGCGCTGCCGATGAAGACGTCGATCCCGCGCCCCGAGGCGAGGAACCGCTCCGCGAACGCGCGGACGCTGTCGAGATCACCGAGGTCCAGCTCGTCGATCTCGACGTTTTCGAAGCCCCGTAAGGCTTCTTCGGCCGTGGCGCGGCGGCGGGCCGGGACCACGACGTGCGCGCCCGCGGCGGTCAGCGCCCGCGTCGTCTCCAGGCCGATGCCCGAGTAGCCGCCGGTGACGATCGCGAGCTTGCCGGTCAGGTCGATCCCAGCCACGACCTCGGCCGCCGTGGTGGTGGCGCCGAAACCCGAGCCGATCTTGTGCTGTGCGGTGGTCATGCCGTCACGCTAAGTCCTGGAGTGGACTCCAGCGCAAGTTCAGTCCTTGAGCAGCTGCCGCGCGATGACGAGCTTCTGGATCTCGCTGGTGCCCTCGTAGATCCGGAACAGGCGCGCGTCGCGGTAGATCCGCTCGACCGTGACACCCCGGACGTACCCCATGCCGCCGTGCACCTGGACCGCGCGGTCGGCGACGCGGCCGAGCATCTCGGTGCAGAACAGCTTCGCCGACGACGGCCCGAGCTTCCGGTCCTCGCCCGAGTCGTACTTCGCGGCGGCTTCGTGCACCATCGCGCGGCCGGCCGCCAGCTCGGCGTGCGACTCCGCCAGCAGGGCCTGCACGAGCTGGTACTCGCCGATCACCCGGCCACCCTGACGTGCCGTCCGCGCGTACTCGACGGCTTCGGACAGCGCGCGTTCGGCCATGCCGACGCACAGGGCCGCGATGTGCAGCCGGCCGCGGGCGAGCGAGGCCATCGCGATGCCGAAGCCCTTGCCCTCCTCGCCGACCAGCGCGTCGGCGGACACCTCGACGTCGTCGAAGACCACCTCCGACGTCCACGCGCCGGCCTGGCCCATCTTGGCGTCGTGCGGGCCGACGGTGACGCCGGGCGCGCCCGCGGGCACCAGGAAGGCCGAGATGCCCCGGCTGCCCGTGCTGTCGAGGTCCGTGCGCGCGAACGCGACGAAGACCTCGGCCAGGGGCGCGTTGGTGATGAACCGCTTGGTGCCGGACAGCCGGTAGCGGTCGCCGTCGCGGACCGCGCGGCTGGTCAGCCCGCCGGGGTCCGAACCGGCTTCGGCCTCGGTGAGCGCGAACGACGCGATCGCCTGTCCCGCGGCCAGCCGCGGCAGCCAGCGGGTGCGCTGGTCCGGCGTCCCGTAGTGGACGATCGCCTGGCCGGCGATGCCGTTGTTGGTGCCGAACAGCGACCGGAACGCGGGCGTCGTGTGGCCGAGCTCGATGGCGAGCCGGACGTCTTCGGCCATGCCGAGGCCGAGGCCGCCGTACTCCTCCGGCAGCGCCCAGCCGAACAGGCCCAGCTCGGCGGCCTTCTCCCGGATCTCCGCCGGGATCTCGTCGCGCTCGTCGATCTCCGCCTCACGCGGCACGACCTCCTTGCGCACGAAGTCCCGCACCGCACCGAGCACCTGCCCGAAAAGCTCCGCGTCCATGCGTCGCACCGTACCCGGTAGCGTGCGGTGCGTGAGCACCTTCTTCGACGTGGCAGAGCAGCACCCGGACCGCCTCGCGGTGCTCGCGCCCGACGGGACGGCCGCGACGTTCGGCGAGCTGGCCGCGCGGGCGAACCGGCTGACGCACGCGCTGCGCCGGCTGGGGCTCGGGGAGGGCGACGGCGTCGTCGCGATCGTCCACAACGGACTCCCCTACTTCGAGCTGCTGTTCGCCACGCTGCAGGCCGGGATGTACTTCACCCCGGTCAACTACCGGTCGTCACCCGCCGAAATCGCCTACGTGGTCGAGAACAGCGGCGCGCGGGTGGTCGTCGCCGACGCGGACATCGCGCGCGGCTGCGACCTCGACGTGCCCCGCTTCTCGGTCGGCGCGACCGAGGGCTGGGGCGACTACGCGTCGTGGGGCGAGGACGAGCCGTCCACCGCGCCGCAGCCGCGGACCGCCGGCCAGACGATGCTCTACACCTCGGGCACCACCGGGCGGCCCAAGGGCGTCCGGCGCGCGTTGAGCGGGAAGCCGCCGTCCCTGCACCCGATCCACCGCGACCTGATGGCGATGTTCGGCGTCGAGCCGGGACCGGGTGTGCACCTGGTCGCGTGCCCGCTCTACCACGCCGCGCCGGGGTCGTTCGCGGTCAACGCGATGCACCTCGGGCACAGCGCGGTGCTGATGGACCGCTTCGACGCCGAGGAGACGCTCCGGCTAGTCGAAGAGCACCAGGTCACCGATACCCACCTGGTGCCGACCATGTTCCACCGGATGCTGCGCCTGCCCGAGGACGTCCGTGCGCGGTACGACCTGTCGAGCCTGGTGAGCGTGATCCACGGCGCAGCGCCCTGCCCGCGCGAGGTCAAGGAGCGGATGATCGGCTGGCTCGGCACGGTGCGGAGCTGCCGGACGGCGAGCCGGGCACGATCTGGTTCAGCTCCGCCCACACCGCGATCGACTACCTCGGCGACCCCGGGAAGACCGCGGCCGCCCGGTCCGGGGAGTTCATCACCGTCGGCGACTTCGGGTACCGCGACGCCGCCGGCCGGGTGTTCCTGCTCGACCGGCGGACCGACCTGATCCTGTCGGGCGGGGTCAACATCTACCCGGCCGAGATCGAGGCACGGCTGCTGAGCCACCCCGACGTCGCCGACGCGGCGGTGATCGGCGAGCCGGACGAAGAGTGGGGCCAGCGGGTCGTCGCCGTCGTCGAGCCGGTGCCCGGGGTGGCCGGCGACGACGCGCTGGCCGCGCGGCTGGCCGAGCACTGCCGGGCGGAGCTGGCCGGGTTCAAGACCCCGAAGCGGTTCGACTTCACCGATCGCCTGCCGCGCACCGAATCGGGCAAGATGATGCGGCGCACCCTGCGCAAGACTTGAGGGGGAACTGCCCGATGCGCAAGACCGTCACGCTCTTCGCCACGACCGCGCTGGCCCTCACGCTGGCGTCCGGGACCGCTTCCGCGACGCCCGGCAGCGGCGTCGCCGGCACGATCCTGGCCCAGAAGACCATCGGCCACACCGACTACACCCTGCGGGAGATCACCGTCCAGCCCGGCGGCTACACCGGCTGGCACTTCCACGACGGCACGCTCTACGCGTACGTCAAGGCCGGGACGCTGACGCACAACCTGGCCGACTGCAGCATCGACGGCATCTTCGCGGCCGGGCGCGCGTTCACCGAGAAGCCCGACCAGGTGCACATCGGCCGCAACCTCGGGACGACGCCGCTGGTGCTGGAAGTCCTGTACGTGCTCCCGGCGGGCAGCCCGCTCTCGGAGGACGCACCGGACCCGGGCTGCGGTTTCTAGCTGCTGAACCAGCCGGCGGCGTCGAGCCGGTAGGCCGCCGGGCCGACGACGGCGCGCAGGTCGGTCTCGAGCGCGGTCATCCGCTCGGCGCCGACCGTGCGCGCCCAGTCCCTTCGCAGGTCGTCGAAGATCTCCGCTGACTTCGTCAGCGCGTCGACGCCGTGCGCGGTGAGCCGCACGATCTTGCGCCGCGCGTCCTCGGGGTCGTCGGCGCGCTCGGCGTACCCGAGCCTCTCGAGCCGCTCGACCGTCTTGCCCGCCGCCTGCTTGGAGACGCCGAGGCGGCGGCCGATCTCCGACGCCGTCGCGCCCTGGACGCCGATGGCCTGCATTGCGAAGCCGTAGGACGGGCGGACGTCCGGGTGCCCGCGGCGCGCGAGCTCGGCGTGGAGGCGGTCGATGAGCGTGCGGAAGCCGCCGAAGAGCAGAAAGGGCAGCTCGTAGCCGGGCGCGTCGGTCATGACCCCTTGCCAAATTCGACAACCAGGTTTACGGTTTCGACAACCACGTTGTCGACCCTATCTCTGGAGACGTCTTGTTCCCCGATCACACCCCGGAGTCTGCACCCCCGGCCGCCCGCCCGGCGATGGCGGCCACCGCGAAGAAGTTCGGCCACGTCCCGTCCGCCGTCGCACGCCTGGCGACGTCCCCCGAGCTGCTGAACGGTTTCCTGAAGCTCAACGCGATCTTCGAGTCCACGACACTGCCGGCGCTGGACCGCGAAGTGCTCGTCATGACGGTGGCCGCCCGGAACGGGTGTCACCTGTGCGTGGCGATGCACACGGCGTCCCTGCACGGCTTGTCCGCCCCGCCGGAGCTGGTTGCGGCGTTGCGGGCCGAGTCTTCGCTGCCGTCACCCCGGTTGGAGGCGCTGCGCAGGTTCGTGCTGACGGTGATGGACACGACCGGCGACGTCCCACCCGCGGAGCTGGCCGCGTTCACCGAGGCCGGGTACACGCCCCGGAACGCCCTGGAGGTGGTGCTGGGCATCGGGACGTACACGCTGACGACGTTCGCGAACCGCCTGACGGGCGCACCCCTGGACGAGGCCTTCGCCGGCCACGCCTGGCACGCGGCTTAGGCCGTGGGGCCGCCTCGCCGGGCGGCCCCACGGCTTGGTGCTCAGCCCTTGGTCAGGGTGACGACGCTCGTGTCGTCGACCGAGACGTTGGAGTTGTAGACCGGATCCAGCGCGGTCGCCTGGGTGACGACCTCCGCCTTCCCCTTCTGGAACGGCGTGGTACCCGCCGGGACCGCGGTCGCGGTCCACGGCACCGGGGCGCCCGGCGTGCAGGCGACCTGGGCGGAGTAGTTGCCGCGGATGATGACGTTGTGCTTGACCTGCGTCGCGGTGCCGCTCAGGGTGACCTGCGCCGCGGCGGTGCAGCCGACGGTGCCGTGCAGGTAGGCGTTGCCGTTGAGCGTGCTCGCGGTGCCGTCGGTGGCGACCTTCAGCCCGATCGCCAGCTCCGGCGGCGCCTCCGGGTTCGCGATGTGGACCTCACCGCGGGCGGCGGAGGTGCCCCCCTCGCAGTGCTGCTCGTAGGTGGCGTCGAGCGTCTGGACGTACCCGTGCGGCCCGAACACCAGCTTCTGGACGGTGAAGGTGCCGGTCAGGGTGTTGCAGCCCCGGCCGTTCCCGCTCAGGTCCAGCCCCGGCGCGTCGCCTCCCTCGAACGGGTACCGGGTGGCACCGTCGTAGGTACCGGCGGCCAGGCCCGTCCCGGCCGGTGCGGCCAGGTCGAGCGTCCACCAGTCGCCGTTGAAGGCGCTGACGCTCACGGCGACGTGGTTGTGGTCCTCCGTCGCGTTGACGGTGAGGCGGTCCTTCGCGTCCGTCGAATAGGCGTAGCTGCCGCCCCCGCTGATCCAGTCGCCCGGGTCACCGCCGAACGACAGCGTTCCGGTGGCGACCGCCTGCGCCTGCGCCGGACCGGCCCCCACGAGCACGGCGAGCACGGGCACCGCCACGACGGCGGCGGCTCGTTTCAAAAACCCTGAACCCTTCACAGGTTCCCCCTCGGGTGAGTTGGTCACTTGCCGCCCTCCCTGTCGGTGACCGCCGATCGCCCGTTACCGCTCGCGGCGCTTTTTTGGTTATGTGCCAGGAAATTCCGGGAGCTCTCATCGGATCCTGACAACGGTCCCGATCAGCGGGACACCGGTTCGCGCGGTTCTCGGGGCACGTCCGCGGCTCCTCGGGATCGGCTCGAGAAAGTTTTCGCGGTCATGTCCGGTCCGCGCCGGCGGCTCCGACCCCCGGGTGAAGAACCACGGAGAAGGAGTCGAAATGGACAAGCCGGCCGGACGGCGGGAGTGGCTCGGGCTGACGGTGCTGGTGCTGCCCACCCTGCTCGTCGCGATGGACATGACCTCGCTGTTCCTCGCCCTGCCGCAGCTGAGCGCCGACCTCGGGGCGAGCGCCACCGAGCAGCTGTGGATCACCGACAGCTACGGCTTCGTGGTCGCGGGCTTCGTGATCACCATGGGCACCCTCGGCGACCGGATCGGAAGGCGCCGGCTGCTCTTGATCGGGGGTGCCGCCTTCGCGGTGACGTCGGTCGTCGCCGCGTTCTCCACCAGCCCGGCGATGCTCATCGTGGCCCGCGGCGCGCTCGGCATCGCCGGGGCGACGCTGATGCCGTCGACGCTCGCCCTGATCACGAACATGTTCCGCGACGAGAAGCAGCGCGGGAAGGCGATCTCGATCTGGGCGACGTGCCAGTTCGCGGGCGGCTCGGCCGGCCCGGTGCTCGCCGGGTTCTTGCTGCAGCACTTCGCCTGGGGCTCGGTCTTCCTGGTCGCCGTGCCGGCCATGGGCCTGCTGCTGATCGCCGGGCCGATCCTGCTGCCGGAGTTCCGCGCCCCCTCGTCCGGCCGGCTCGACTTCGCCGGTGTCGCCCTTTCGCTGGCCGCCGTACTGCTGATCGTGTTCGGGCTCAAGCAGCTGACCACCGGGGAGCTGCTCGTGCCCCTCGCCGCGACCGCCGCCGGAGCCGCGCTCGGCGCCGTTTTCGCCCGCCGCCAGCTGACGACGTCGTCGCCGTTGCTGGACCTGCGGCTGTTCCGGAACCGGCCGTTCACCGCGGTGCTGGTCGCGCTGGTCTTCGCCGGGGTCGCGATGGCCGGCGTCGGGCTGCTCGTGACGCAGTACCTGCAGAGCGTCCTGGGCTACTCGCCGCTCGTCTCGGCGGTGCTGTTCGCCCCGATGGGTTTGGGCGTCGCGGCGGGCACGATGGCGGCGCCGTCCCTGGCCCGCCGGATGCCCCCGGCGACGGCGATCGCGGGCGGCCTGGTGGTCTCGGCGGTAGGCGGCGCCCTGCTGGCCTGCACCGGCGGTCTGCCGCTGACGATGCTCGGGATCGCGGTGCTGACGCTGGGCACCGGCCCGCTGTTCGCGCTGGGCATCAGCCTGGTGCTGGGCTCGGTCCCGCCGGAGCGCGCGGGGTCGGCGGCGTCGATGGCGGACACGGGCAACTACCTGGGCGGCTCGCTGGGGCTGGCCCTGCTCGGCCTGACGGGGACGGCGGTCTACCACGCGGTGTTCCCGGCGGGGACGACGCTCGCGGCGGACGTCACGCGCGCGGAGCTGGCGGACCAGGCGAAAGAGGCGTTCACCACGGCGGTGAACGTGGCCGGCGTGATCGCAGCGGTGCTGTTCGCGGGGCTGGCGCTGCTGGTGCACGCGATGAGCCGCGTGGAGACGGCCGCCCCGGAGCCGGCCGTCGCGGCCTGACCGCGCGCGGCGTCCCCGGGGTTCTCGGGGACGCCGCGTCGTCGGGGGGAGTCAGACGAGGACCACCGACGGATCGGAGCTTTGCAGCGCGTCGACGACCGCACGGGCGTTCTTGACGCTTGCGGCCCGCGAGTAGGTGTTCTTGGTGCCGCTCATCGCCCGGTTGAACCCCGAGTGGTAAACGGCGTGCCGGCCACGAGCCGACGCGGGCTCCGGCCGGGGAAAACGACGAAGCCCCATTCGATGAGGAATCACCGGATGGGGCGGGGTTCGGTGGGCGCAGCAGGGTTCGAACCTGCGACCGCTCGGGTGTAAACCGAGTGCTCTTCCGCTGAGCTATGCGCCCCTCGGACGGCAGCTCCGCAAAGGAGCCGCCGGCCGGGGAAATCACGCCAGTTCGGCCACGGCCTTCTTCCAGCCCTGCTGGTCGCGCGCCTCGCCGGGCGCGTTGACCTCGGCGAACCTGACCACACCGGTGGTGTCGATCAGGAACGTGCCGCGGACCGCCAGGCCCGCCTGCTCGTTGAACACGCCGTACGCCTTCGCCACCTCGCCGTGGGGCCAGAAGTCGGACAGCAGCGGGAACTGGTAGCCCTCCTTCTCGGCCCACGCCTTGAGCGAGAACGGCGTGTCGACCGAGACGCCCAGGATCTGGACACCCTTGTTGTCGTAGTCGGCGAACTCGTCGCGGAGCTGGCAGAGCTCGCCGGTGCAGATGCCGCTGAACGCGAACGGGTAGAAGACCACCAGCACCGGCTTGTCACCCCGGAAGGACGACAGCTGCACCGGCTGCTTGTTGTAGTCGTTGAGCGTGAAGTCAGGGGCCTCAGAACCGACCTCGACGGTCATACCGCGTTTCCTCTCCCGTACGGACACGTGCCTGCGAGGACAACCCTATCGTGTCCGCCGGGCGGGGCCGGTTCAGCGCTGCTTCGACTTCGACTTCGGAGAGACCAGGCGCGTGCCGATCCAGTTCGGTCCCACACTCATGTTGGCGGTCTGGGCGAGCCCGACGACGGGTACCGCTTCCGCGATCTCGCTCGGCTCGACGTGCCCGGGCTGTCCCGTCTTCGGGGTGAGCACCCAGATCACGCCGGTCTCCTCCAGGGGGCCCCTGGCGTCGATGAGCGCGTCACCCAGGTCACCGTCGTCCTGGCGCCACCACAGCAGCACCACGTCGATGACCTCGTCGGCGTCCTCGTCGAGGATGTCCCCGCCGATCTGCTCCTCGATCGCCGCGCGGACGTCGTCGTCGACGTCCTCGTCCCAGCCGATCTCCTGGACCACCATCTCGGGCTTGATGCCGAGCCTCTCGGCGACGCTGCTCTGATCAGCGTCTCCCGCGGCGACCACTGCTTTCACTCCTCCAACTACGACGGAGCGTGGCGTCCGACCCCCTTCGCGAGGGTACGGCTGCGCCACACTCGGCGACCCGGTTGCCGATAGCGAACACTGGTAGGGCTCCGCGCGCAACCGTCCACACCGGATCTATGACAACTCGTGTCGCAGGATACGGCCCGCGACCGGCCTCGCGCGACGGCGTTTCGGGTACCTCCCGGGACCGGTCTGCCACCCCATCGGGGGGCGTCCCCTAGGGTGGGGAGGAAGAAAACGCGCGCGCGATACACCGCGCGCGGGGAGTGGCTCGACCGGGTCGGCCGATGTTACCGCGCAGTAGCGGTGCGGAAGCCGGGACGGAAGACGACGATGGAGAGTCGTACACCCCCGAGTACGAGCACCACCGGCTGCAACTTTTCGCAAGGAGACCCCTTGGCCCCGCAGAACGACGGCGCCTCCGGCAAGGAGACCCCGGCACGCGTACGCGTAATCCGTGACGGATTGGCTGCGCACCTGCCCGACATCGACCCGGAGGAGACCGCCGAGTGGCTGGACTCCTTCGACGAGGCGCTGGCCAGGGGAGGTCAGCAGCGGGCCCGGTACCTGATGCTGCGCATCCTGGAGCGCGCTCGTGAACGCAACGTCGGCGTACCCGCGCTGACCTCGACGGACTACGTCAACACCATCCCCACCGAGAACGAACCGTGGTTCCCCGGTGACGAGGAGATCGAGCGCCGCTACCGGGCCTACATCCGGTGGAACGCCGCGATCATGGTGCACCGGGCGCAGCGCCCGGGCGTCGGCGTCGGTGGCCACATCTCGACCTACGCCTCGTCCGCCGCGCTCTACGAAGTCGGGTTCAACCACTTCTTCCGCGGCAAGGACCACTCGGGCGGCGGCGACCAGATCTACATCCAGGGCCACGCCTCCCCCGGCATCTACGCCCGCGCGTTCCTCGAGGGCCGGCTGTCCGAGCAGCAGCTCGACGGCTTCCGCCAGGAGTACTCGCACGCCGGCGAGGGCGGCGGCCTGCCGTCGTACCCGCACCCGCGGCTGATGCCGGAGTTCTGGGAGAACCCGACGGTGTCGATGGGCCTCGGCCCGATGAACGCCATCTACCAGGCGCGGTTCAACCGCTACCTGCGCGACCGCGGCATCAAGGACACCGACGACCAGCACGTCTGGGCGTTCCTCGGCGACGGCGAGATGGACGAGGCGGAGTCGCGCGGCCTGATCCACATCGCCGCCGGCGAAGGCCTCGACAACCTGACCTTCGTGATCAACTGCAACCTGCAGCGGCTCGACGGCCCGGTGCGCGGCAACGGCAAGATCATCCAGGAGCTGGAGTCGTACTTCCGCGGCGCCGGCTGGAACGTCATCAAGGTCATCTGGGGCCGCGAGTGGGACTCGCTGCTGCACGCCGACCGCGACGGCGCGCTGGTCAACCTGATGAACGTCACGCCGGACGGCGACTACCAGACGTACAAGGCCAACGACGGCGCCTTCGTCCGGGAGCACTTCTTCGGCCGCGACCCGCGGACGAAGGACCTGGTCAAGGACCTCTCCGACGCCGACATCTGGAACCTCAAGCGCGGCGGCCACGACTACCGCAAGGTGTACGCGGCCTACAAGTCGGCGCTGGAGCACCACGGCCAGCCGACGGTGATCCTGGCCCACACGATCAAGGGCTACGGCCTGGGCCCGGCCTTCGAGGGCCGCAACGCCACGCACCAGATGAAGAAGCTCACCCTCGACGACCTGAAGCTGTTCCGCGACTCGCAGCGGATCCCGATCAGCGACGAGGAGCTCGAGCGCGACCCGAAGCTGCCGCCGTACTACCACCCGGGCGCGAACTCGCCCGAGATCGAGTACCTGATCGGCCGCCGCAAGGCGCTCGGCGGCTTCCTGCCGGAACGCCGGCCGAAGGCCTCGAAGGCGCTCGTGCTGCCCGGCGACAAGGTCTACGAAGGCATCCGGAAGGGCTCCGGCAAGCAGGAGGTCGCCACGACGATGGCGTTCGTCCGGCTGGTCCGCGAGCTGGCGAAGGACTCCGAGATCGGCAAGCGCGTCGTCCCGATCATCCCGGACGAGGCCCGCACCTTCGGCCTCGACTCGATGTTCCCGACGGCCAAGATCTACAACCCGCACGGCCAGACGTACACGTCGGTCGACGCGAGCCTGATGCTGGCCTACAAGGAGTCCGAGAAGGGCCAGCTGCTCCACGAGGGCATCAACGAGGCGGGCTCGACCGCGTCGTTCACCGCCGTCGGCACGTCGTACGCGACGCACGGCGAGCCGATGATCCCGATCTACATCTTCTACTCGATGTTCGGGTTCCAGCGCACCGGTGACGGCCTGTACGCCGCCGCCGACCAGATGGCCCGCGGGTTCGTCATCGGCGCCACCGCCGGCCGCACCACGCTGACCGGCGAGGGCCTGCAGCACGCCGACGGGCACTCGCTGCTGCTGGCGGCGACGAACCCGGCCGCGGTGGCCTACGACCCGTCGTGGTCGTTCGAGATCGCGCACATCGTCAAGGACGGCCTGCGCCGGATGTACGGCGAGACGGGCCCGGACGGCAACGGCGAGAACGTCTTCTACTACATGACGATCTACAACGAGCCGTACCAGCAGCCCGCCGAGCCGGAGAACCTCGACGTCGACGGCCTGCTGAAGGGTCTGTACAAGTACGCCGGCGCCCCCGAGGGCGACGGCCCGGAGGTGCAGATCCTGGTCTCGGGCGTCACGATGCCGGACGCGCTCAAGGCCCAGAAGATGCTGGCCGAGGAGTGGGGCGTGCGGGCGTCGGTGTGGTCGGCCACGTCGTGGACCGAGCTGCGGCGCGAGGCCGTCGAGATCGACCACGACAACCTGCTCTACCCGGGCAGCGAGCCGCGCGTGCCGTACGTCACCGAGGCGCTCCTGGGCTCGAACGGCCCGGTCGTGGCGGTGTCGGACTGGATGCGCGCGGTGCCGGACCTGATCCGCCCGTACGTGCCGACGGACATGCTGACGCTGGGCACCGACGGGTTCGGGTTCTCCGACACCCGGCCGGCGGCGCGGCGGAAGTTCCTGGTCGACGCCGAGTCGATCACCGTCGGGGCGCTGTCGATCCTGGCCAAGCGCGGCGAGGTCGAGCAGGCGAAGGTCCTCGACGCGGCCACGAAGTACCGGCTCGACGACATCGCGGCCGCCGGGCCGCAGACGTCGGAAGCCGGTAACGCGTGACCTGGTGCTAGAGACACCGTGCTAGAAAGGGACCCGGCAGACATCGGATGTCTGCCGGGTCCCGCCTGCTCAGGGAGTTGATGAGGGTGACGAAGCGCCGACTGCCCAAGCCGGACGAGCTGAAGCAGATCCTGCGGCCGAAGCCGATCGTGCTGAACCCGACCGACCGGCGGCTGGCGAACGCCCACACCATCGCCGACCTGCGGACGATCGCCCGCAAGCGGACTCCGCGGGCGGCGTTCGACTACACCGACGGCGCGGCCGAGCTGGAAGACAGCCTGCTGCGCGCCCGCCAGGCCTACCGGCGGATCGAGTTCCACCCGAACGTGCTGCGCGGAG
This sequence comes from Amycolatopsis sp. NPDC005961, assembly GCF_040629235.1. Classification (NCBI taxonomy): domain Bacteria; kingdom Bacillati; phylum Actinomycetota; class Actinomycetes; order Pseudonocardiales; family Pseudonocardiaceae; genus Amycolatopsis; species Amycolatopsis sp. NPDC005961. The sequence goes on from NZ_JBEXVF010000088.1 coordinate 31,720, forward strand.
TGTCCGATGTGGACACCTCCCGCGAGATCCTCGGCAAGACCTCGGCGCTGCCGTTCGCCTTCGCCCCCACCGGGTTCACGCGGATGATGCAGCACGAGGGCGAAGCCGCGGTCGGCCGCGTGGCGCAGCGCAACGGCATCCCGGTGGGCCTCTCGACGATGGCGACGACGTCGATCGAGGACCTCGCCGCGGCGGCGCCCGAGGCCCGCAAGTGGTTCCAGCTCTACGTCTGGCGCGACCACGGCGCGGGCGAAGATCTGATGAATCGCGCCTGGGCGGCGGGCTACGACACGCTGATGCTGACCGTGGACACCCCGGTCGGCGGCGCGCGCCTGCGCGACGTCCGCAACGGCCTGACCATCCCGCCGGCGCTGACCCTCAAGACGTTCCTCGACGGCGCGACGCACCCGGCGTGGTGGTTCAACCTGCTCACCACCGAGCCCCTGCAGTTCGCGTCGCTCAACCACTTCGGCGGCACGGTCGCCGAGCTGCTGAACAAGCTCTTCGACCCGACGCTGAACTTCGACGACCTCGACTGGGTGCGCCAGACCTGGCCCGGGAAGCTCGTGGTGAAGGGCGTGCAGAACGTCGACGACGCGCGTGACGTCGTCAAGCACGGCGCCGACGCGGTGCTGATCTCGAACCACGGCGGCCGCCAGCTCGACCGCGCCCCGACGCCCCTGGAGCTGCTGCCGGCGGTGCTCGACGAGCTCCAGGGCGGCGCCGAGGTCTGGATCGACACGGGCATCCTGTCGGGCGGCGACATCGTGGCGGCCATCGCCCGCGGCGCCGACGCCGTGCTGGTCGGCCGCGCGTTCCTGTACGGCCTGATGGCCGGCGGCGAGCGCGGGGTCCAGCGGTGCGTCGACATCCTGCGCACCGAGATGGTCCGCACGATGCAGCTGCTGGGCGTCCGGACGTTGAAGGACCTGACGCCTTCGCACGCCACCCTGCGCTAGACGCTCAGACCTGAGCCTGGCCGCCGTCGACGAAGAACTCGACGCCGTTGACGAAGCTCGCCTCTTCGGTGGCCAGGAACAGCGCGGCCGCGGCGATCTCCGACGGGTCGCCCAGGCGGCCCAGCGGGACGGCCGCCGCCATCTGGTCGAGCAGCTGCTGCTGCGCCCCGGGTTCGGCCAGCCCGAGCAGACCCGGCGTCAGCGTCGGCCCGGGGCTCAGGACGTTGACGCGCACTCCGCGTCCCTGCAGGTCGAGCGCCCAGGTGCGGGCGAAGTTGCGGACGGCGGCCTTCGTCGAGGCGTAGAGGCTCATGCCTGAGGCGACGCGCGTCGACGTCGTCGAGCCGGTGATGATGATCGACGCCTTCTCGTTCAGCAGCGGCAAGGCTTTCTGCACGGTGAACAGCACGCCCTTGACGTTCGTGCCGAAGGTCGCGTCGAACTGCTCCTCGCTGATCTCGCCCAGCGGGGCCGAAACGCCGCCGCCGGAGTTGGCCACCACGACGTCCAGCCCGCGGCCGCGCTCGGCGATCGCGCGGTAGACCTCGTCGAGGTCGGCCAGGTTCGAGGAGTCGGCGCGGATCGCCTGCACCGAGCCGCCGATCTCGGCGACGGCGTCGTCGAGCACCTCTTTGCGCCGCCCGGTGATGACGACGTGGGCGCCTTCGGCCGCGAAGCGCTTGGCGATGCCCAGGCCGATGCCGGTTCCGCCACCGGTCACGAGCGCGGTCTTGTTCTCCAGGTTCACGATGCCCTCCGAGTTCTTGACTATCTCGTCCAGAACGTACGTGGTTCTGGACGAGATAGTCAAGAACGGATACCCTGAGCCCATGGCCAGACCCCGGAGCTTCGACGAGCGTGCGGTCCTGCGCACCGCACGGGACCAGTTCTGGTCGACCGGGTACGCCGGGACGAAGATCGACGACGTCGCCGCGGCGACCGGCCTCGGCAAAGGCAGCCTCTACGGCGCGTTCGGGGACAAACACGCGTTGTTCCTGCGCGTCTTCGACGATTACTGCGTCGAAGCCGTCGAGGCGACGCGTCGCAAGCTCGAAGGCCCCGACGAGACCGCCTACCGGCGGCTGCGCGACTACGTCCTGGCCGACGCCGAAGCCGTCATCGCCGACGACATCCACCGGGGCTGCCTGATCGCGAAATCCGCGGCCGAATGCGCCGAACACGACCCGGAGGTCGCGGCGCGGGCCCGGCGCGCGTTCCGCGAGCTGAACGCCATGCTGACGGCGTGCGTCGCCGGAGCCCAGCGCGCCGGTGACATCGCCGCGGGCCACGACCCCGCCCGCCTGGCCGGCCTCCTCCTCGCGACCCTGCGCGGCATCGAAGCCCTGGGCAAGGGCGGCTGCGACCAGGCCGACCTGCGCGGCATCGCCGAAACCGCCCTGGCCGTGCTGCCGGTCAACCGCTGACTCGTTGGGCCAACCGGTCTCAAGTTCTTGACGGACCGACCGGTTTGTGACGAAGATCTCGGGCACTCGCCGAAAGGCCGTTTTCGCATCGTGGAAAACGGAGGTCGCCCGTGTTCGTGCAAGACGTGACTCCCCTCGGTTCGCTGGGCCTGTCGGCGCTCGTCGCCGTGCTGCCGCTCGCCACCGTTCTCGTGCTCCTCGGCGTCGTCCGGATGAGAGCCCACCACGCCGCCCTGATCGGGCTGCTCGTCGCGCTCGTCGTCGGGATCGCCGCGTACGGCATGCCGGTCGTGCAAGCCGTCTCCGGCGCGCTGCAGGGCGCCGCCTTCGGGCTGTGGCCGATCATGTGGATCGTCGTCAACGCGCTGTGGATCTACCGGCTCACCGTGCGGACCGGGCACTTCGACGTCCTGCGCCGCTCGTTCGGCCGGATCTCCGACGACCCGCGCATCCAGGCCCTGATCATCGCGTTCTGCTTCGGCGCGCTCATGGAGGCCCTCGCCGGCTTCGGCGCGCCGGTCGCGATCAGCGCCGTGATGCTGGTGGCCGTCGGCTTCCACCCGGTGAAGGCCGCGGTCGTCGCGCTGGTCGCGAACACCGCGCCGGTCGCGTTCGGCGCGATGGGCACGCCCGTCGTCACCCTCGCCCAGGTCACCGGGCTGCCCCTGCAGGACGTCTCCTCGATCGTCGGCCGCCAGACGCCGCTGCTCGCGCTGGTCGTGCCGCTGCTGCTGGTGATCATCGTCGACGGCAAGCGCGGCCTGAAGGACACCTGGCTGCCCGCGCTGGTCTGCGGCGTCGCGTTCGGGCTCGTGCAGTTCCTCGCCTCGAACTTCGTGTCGCCGCAGCTGGCCGACATCGGCGCCGCGCTCGCCGGCGCCGCCGCGCTGGTCGCGCTGCCGCAGACCCGCCGCCCGGTGCCCGAGGCCGTCCGGATCAGCATGGGCGGGGGCGGGACGGCGACCGAAGAGGTGCCGCCGGAGGACTCGCGCGACGACGTCGTGAAGGCCTACCTGCCCTACGCGCTGATCATCGTGATCTTCTCGCTGGCCGTGCTGCCGCCGATCAAGAAGCTGCTGGACAAGGCGACCTGGAAGTTCCACTGGCCCGGGCTGAACGTCATCGGCCCGAACGGGAAACCGGTGTCCGGCAACACGTTCTCGCTGCCGTTCCTCAACACCGGCGGCACGCTCGTGCTGCTGGCCGGCGTCATCACGGCCGCGATCCTGGCCGTGTCGGCGAGCGGGACCGTGCAGGAATGGCTGGCGACGGTCAAGGAGCTGCGGTTCGCGATCCTCACCGTCACCGGCGTGCTCGCGCTGGCCTACGTGATGAACCTGTCCGGCCAGACGACCACGATCGGCACGTTCATCGCGGCCGCCGGCGCGGGCCTCGCGTTCCTCTCCCCGGTGCTGGGCTGGTTCGGCGTCGCCGTCTCGGGCTCGGACACGTCGGCGAACGCGCTGTTCGGCGCGCTGCAGGTGACGGCGGCGAACAAGACGGGCCTGGCCGCCGACCTCCTGGCCGCGGCCAACAGCTCCGGCGGCGTCCTCGGCAAGATGGTCTCCCCGCAGAACCTCACGATCGCCTGCGTGGCGGCGAACCTGCCGGGCGAGGAGGGCAAGCTGCTGCGGAAGGTGCTCCCGTGGAGCCTGGGGCTGCTGCTGGTGATGTGCCTGATCGTGCTCGGGCAGAGCACGCCGGTGCTCAGCTGGATGCTGCCATGACCTGACGGTCGGCGACGCTCTTGGCGGAGCGGTTCCAGCTCCACCAGCCGTGGATGACGAGCCCGGCGAAGACGATGTAGATCGCGGCGGAGAAGTACAGCCCGGACGAGATCTGCAGCGGCACGCCGATCGCGTCGACGACCAGCCAGACCAGCCAGAACTCGACGAGCCCCGCCCCCTGCGCCCCGAAGGCGACGAGCGTGCCGACGAAGATGGCGGCGTCCGGCCAGGGCGCCCAGGACGCGTTCAGCGCGTCGAGGACCAGGGCCATCGCGGTCGTGCCCACGACGAAGGCGCCGAGCATGGCCAGCCGCTCGGCGAGCCGGCCCTGCCGCACGACCACGCCGAACACCGGGTCCTGGCGGCGGGTCCAGGCCCACCAGCCGTAGACGGAGATGGCGAGGATGGCGACCTGGCGGGCGGCGAGCCCGCCGAGGTGCGCGGAGGCGTAGACGGCGAAGAGCAGCACGGTCGCGCCGACCTGCACGGGCCACGTCCACAGGGTGCGACGCTGCGCAAGGAACACGACGGCGAGCGCGAACACCTGCCCGGCGAGCTCCGCGATCGAGATCCACTGACCGAGCACCGTGATTCCGTGGTGCAGCAGGAAATCCACCTGACGCCCCTTTCGTCCTACCGCATCAAACATGCTCCGGAGGGGGTGAATTCCCTAGGGACTGTGAGCCGCGGAACATCCCAGTGGGTGGACGTCGTCCCCGACGCGGATCGTGCCGCCGCGCACGACGCGGGCCTGCACGCCGAAAGTCAGGCCGTTGGTGTCCGAGATCGACTTGAGCAGCCCGGGCGCGGCCGGCAGCTCGTCGGCCGGCAGCCCGACCATCACGCAGCGGACGGCCTTGCGGAGGATCTCCAGCTCGACCTCGCCGACGCGGACGCGCTCCCCCACCCAGGCCTCCTCGGCCCGGTCCGGCGCCGGGCCGGTGTCCAGCAGGAGGTTGGCCCGGAACCGCCGCTCGTCCAGCGCGACACCGGGCGTGCGCTCGGCCAGC